>NZ_JZRI01000161.1:0-1793 GCF_000952175.1 Pseudomonas sp. ES3-33
AGATGTGTATAAGAGACAGGCTTAGGAGTCCCTGTGTTAAAAAAATTCTCAAACCTCACCGCCATAATCACCATTCTAACAATGAGCGGTTGTGTCTCTTACAATGTTACCGGCCCAATCGGGGTGCCCACTAATCCCGCCCCCATTACCAGCCCGCGTACTGCACAAATCGCCGACGTAACGGTCTCGGTCCCGGACATGGACGCTGCTACACGTACCGCCATCAGTCGTTCGCTAACAACGCAGATCAAGCAATACGTGGATAAAGGCGGCTACTTCAAGCAAATCACCGAATACCCCACCCGTTTAGGTGAAAACGATGTGGTGCTCAACTTCAATATGACTTCGCTCAAAGGTCGTCGAGCTCCGCATCCCGCCTATTTCCCCGGCGCCTTGCTCACACTGACGCTGTGGATCTGGGTCAATGGGCCCATCGACGTAGACAGCTTCGACCTGGCGGGTGATCTGCAGATCGTAGACCGAGACGGAAAAACGCTGGCGACTTCCAAGGAACAGGTCAAGTTCGAGCGCAATGTCGGCATTTACGGACGTGAACACTGGGCACCTACCATGGGTGCCAAACAGTTGAGCGAACTGGTCTCAACGCTGCTTGATACCGCGACTGCGCGCTTGGCAAAACAGTAACTAAAAGGAGAACCACATGGTTGGATACATCAAACACGCCTTCATCCTGTCAGTCATTCTGATGTCAGGTTGCGCATCGTACTCGATGCATGAACTGCCGCCCTTACAGGCCTGGCCACTCACAGCAGATGCTGCACAGCAAAAGCCGACGACGTTCGTGCGCACCACCGCGTTTTATCAGGCCAACGGCGGGGAGGGGCGGACGGTTGCCGGCGCTCCAGCCGCCCTGTGGGAATCGGCAATTGTTGATGCGTTCCGAGAGTCGGGGCGCTTTTCGCGGGTGACTACCGACAAGGTTGACTCTGACATCTACGCCGAAGCCACGCTGTACAACAATGAACAGTTCAGCGTTGCCTCTGCCGTTGTGACCGGTTTGACCATGTTCATCATTCCCAGTACGGCGAAGAACACGTTTACCCTGGAAACAGTGTTCAAGGACAAGGACGGTAAGGAACTTGGGCGCATTCGCAAAAGCGAGTCGGTGCGTACCTGGATGCAGTTGGTGTTAATCGTTGCCCTGCCTTTCCAGCAAGACACTCGCGAAGTGGTGCAAACGCTTGCCCGCAGCACGCTGGAAGAAGCGGTGCAACGTCAGTTGCTGTAGAGCATGCCGCTTGCGAAGCGGCCCTGGCTAAGCGTCGTGAACTGGTCTGGTATCAGGATTGGCTGACAAGGTTGTCTGAATTCCTGGCAAAGGTTCAGGGCGCGACCCGTGACGAGAGTTCGCGGACAAGTCCATGCATCCCGAGGCTACAGGGGGCTGCTGGAATCAGGCTTGTCCGCGAAGGCGTCAGTCGAGACGCCTCAACTACCCGGGTTAATCACGCCACCAAAACAGCCTGAGGTTGCGGTCGCAATCGACGCTCAACCACCTCCAGCACATCACAGCCATCGCGCAACGAAATGGCGCAGAGCAGGGCGAAGTCGCTGAGGATGAAGGACTCGCACTCGATCGTGCCGCGCATGGCCAGGTTTTCGAGCACCTGGGTAACGGCCTCGATTCGGTACTTGGCAGCGCCGATCAATACGTCGAGTGGGGCTTGGGTGTCGACGAACAATGTAGGCATGTCGTCGCAGTTGCTGGTGAGCGGCTTGAAGCGGTTTTCGGGGGAGGGGGGTGGTTTTTTGTACGGTGGGTCGGGGTGAAG
>NZ_JZRI01000016.1:0-32670 GCF_000952175.1 Pseudomonas sp. ES3-33
AGATGTGTATAAGAGACAGGTGTGTCGGGGCTTCAGTTGCATGCCTGACGTTTTTTTCAGTGTCCGCTCAAGCTGCTCCCGATAACGGTTTGATTATCAATAAAACAGTGGAAGGTACATGCAGTGTTGGGAATTTCTCTGGTTGGGTAAAGGCGCTTGCTGTATTGAGGGCTGTGGGTGATCATCAAGAATGGACAGTTACTCTTCATCAATATAGGATTACAAAAAGTAATGGGCAGAAAGGCGGGAATAAAGCTAATTTGGATTTATCCATTGTAGAGGCTGGAAATAATTCCGCCGAAACTAAATCGCCAGATTCTATGAAGCAGGATGGGCAGCTCAATTTTACGGATGTAAGTGCTACTGTGCGTGCGACTCAGGGAGTGGCGCCCTCCGTATTACTTAGAGCCATATTTACTTTTGATAAAGCGGGCCCGGACCCATGGTGTGATCTAAGATTCCATGTGCCCAATTAATGTTTTTCTTGCTTGGTGAGGGGTATGTTCACTATGCATGCCCCGATCTTTTTCGCATTTTAATTATGGCGTCGTAAGATCCAACTGCCTGCATTTTCTCGTCAATGACGCTACACGTAGCACCACTGTACTACTCCGTAAATAAGCACTCATCCAACGCAGTGGGCTTCACCTGTGATGAGGCGCGCTTAAATGATCGGCGTCCGACCTGTCATGGACGCCTCATGCTTTTGACTCCCTCGGTTCAACTCCCCCAAGATGAACATTCCTCCCATTGCTTTTGCCCCCGATGACCGCCAAGCATTTATCGTGCTCAGCGGTATTAGCAAACAATACTGGCGCGGTGGCCAGGCCCATAACATCCTCGAGAGTATCTCTTTGAAGATACAGTTGGGAGCAAGTTGCGCGATTCTGGGCGCATCAGGGTCGGGTAAAAGTACATTGCTAAATATTCTAGGCCTGCTGGATTTACCCGATAGCGGAGACTACTTTATCTCCAATCAACGAGTGGCTGATTTGAATCACTCGCAACTGGCGGTCCTGCGCAACCAACAGATTGGCTTCGTCTTCCAGAGCTTTAATTTACTGGCGCACTTCACGGCGCTGGAAAATGTCGCGCTGCCCCTGAACTATCGTGGCGTACCGCGGCGCGAGGCGTTGGAGCGGGCTCAGCATCTACTCGATTTGGTGGGGCTGACACAGCGCAGTCATTTTCGCCCTGCCGACCTGTCCGGTGGGCAGCGCCAGCGCGTGGCCATCGCCCGGGCGTTGGTCGGTGAGCCGCGACTGATTCTTGCCGATGAACCCACGGGCAACCTCGACACCGATACTGCCCAGGAAATCATCGACCTGTTGCTGACGATCAATCGCGAGCAGCAAACCACGCTGGTGGTGGTCACGCATGCGCCGTCAATCGCTGCGCAGATGAGCCGCCAGATCCTGGTCGAGAACGGCTCGGTCAGTGAAGCAGGGCGCCCATGCACTTCGCATTGAATACTCACCTGAGCTACCGCCAGTTGTTGCGCGACGCGCTGTTCAGTCTACGGACCCACGGCCGCCGTTCATTCCTGGCGTTGCTGGGTATCGCCATTGGCAGCGCTTCGGTGGTGGCGATGATCAACCTCGGCCATAACGCCGCGGAAAATGCCGTCGCAATCTTCAAGGAAATGGGGGTCGATATGCTCAGTGTGAGCCTTGCCCGCGCGGACTCGACGCAAGCGGTGCGTCCCGACTTAAATGTGCAGGCGCTGCGAGCTGCGGTGCCCACGCTCACCTTCATTGCGCCCATCTCGTCTAGCGGCAAGGAAGTGGCGTTCGACGGTCGCAGGCAATACGCGTCACTGGCCGCCGTCACTCCGGAATTTGCCGCGACCATGCGCATGCTTATGGACGAGGGTCGTTTTTTCTCACGGTTTGATGAGGCTGAAACCTTGGTCGTGCTCGGGCATCGCCTCGCCCGGGACCTGGGTACCGCCGACCACCCTGTTGGAACGGGCGACCAGGTCCAGCTGGATGGCTACCTGTTTACGGTGATTGGCATTGTGCAGCGTCAGCTGGTTTCGCCTATTGTCCCGGTGTCGGTAGACCGAACCTTTTTCCTGTCGTTCCAGGGTTTGGTGCGTCTGGGGCAGTCCGCAGACATCAGCAACATTATTGCTCGCGTGGCGCCCGGGCAGGATGTTGCCCGCGCCGCCGAGCAGCTTACGCCAGCCCTGCAGTTGCAGTTTCCCGGTCAGCAAATACAGGTCGAAGTGCCTGAGCAAATCATCGAAGGGATGAAAAACCAGACGCGTACCTTTGCGTATCTGCTGATGGCCCTGGGCATCACTTCACTGATCGGCGCGGGGGTGGGCATCATGAATGTGATGCTGATGAATGTCTCGCAGCGCCGGCGGGAGATCGGTGTACGTATTGCCCTGGGTGCGCGCCGCGTCGATATCCGCAATCTGTTCCTGCTCGAAGCCATGGCGTTGACCGCCGCGGGCGCCCTGCTGGGGGTGGTGCTCGGCGTCGTTGGTGCCTGGGTTCATGCCAGCGTGGTCGGCTGGAAGTTCTACCTGTCACCTGCTGCAGTGTTGCTCGGTAGCGCCAGCACCTTGTTGGTCGGCTTGTTCTTCGGCCTCTACCCGGCACTTTCAGCCGCGCGCTTGCAACCGGTGGAGGCACTGCGCGATGAATAACTGGCGTCCCTTGGCCCTTGTTCTTCTGTGCTCGGCCAGTCAGCACAGCCTGGCCAACATTGTTGATCAGGTATCCCATCCTACGGTGCAGGGTGCCAGCGCCAGCGCGTTCATGTTGGGCAAGCAGGCAACTGAATTGACCTTGGCCGACGCGGTGTACCTGGGCCTGCGCAGCAATCGCGAGATCCGTAGTGCTTATTTGCAGCGGGTGGCGCAAAAATTTGACCTGCGGGTGTCGGAGGATACATTCAAGCCAAAGCTGACCCTTAGCGCGAACTACACGAGCGCCAAAGGCTCCAGTGACCGCAAGCAAACCGCCACGATGGGCCCGACCACCGACTGGTTGAGTGAATACGGGACCCGCACAACCCTGGGCTGGAAGCAGGAGCAGGGGAGTGGTCTGGGTTCCGGACGCTATCGGAGCGACGGTCTGGACCTGGCGATTATCCAGCCCTTGCTGCGCGGTGCCGGGCGCGAGGTCACCACGGCGCCCGTGCGTCTGGCGCGGCTCAATGAGCAGGCCAACCGCCTTAACCTCAAGAGCAGCGTGTCGTCCACCATCAGCGAGATCATCAGCACTTATCGTCAGTTGCTCAGGTCCCAGGAGCAGTTGACCATTGCCCGGCAAGCGCTGGAGCGAGCCCGGCAGTTGTTGGCCGTGAACAATGCGCTGATCGACGCGGGGCGCATGGCTGCGTTCGACGCGGTGCAGACCGAAGCCGATATCGCCTCTCAGGAGCTACAGGTTGAAGAGGCGCAGAACCAGCTGGATACCGATCGCTTGTCATTGTTGCGTTTGTTGGCGCTCGACTTGTCGACGCCGATTCATGCCAGTGAAACCCTGCAAGTGTCACGGATCAACATCGACAAAATTGACGCGCTGCGTTTAGCCCGGGCCCAGCAGCCGCGCTACCTGGCAACGCTGCTGGGCAGTCAGCAGGCGGACCTCAACCTGGTGGTTGCCAAGGACCAGGCCCGCTGGGACGTTTCGCTGGTGGCGGGGGCGAATCAGGTGCGCGACCGGTTTGAACGCACCAGCACGTCGGCGCGTAGTTGGGAAAGTTATGCTGGCGTGCACCTACAGATCCCTGTCGGTGATCTTGCCTCGCGCCAGTCCAGGGTCAATGCTCAGGTTGGCGTGGAGACCCAGGCATTGCTGCTTGAAGATGCCCATCAAGCACTGGAGCGCGACGTTAGCGACGTGGTCCGCGACCTGGGCACGCGATGGCGGCAGTATGAAATCGCCCAGCGCTCTCACGAACTGGCAACGCGCAAGCTGGCGATCGAGCGCGAAAAGCTGAATGTCGGACGCTCCAGCAACTTTCAGGTGCTGAGTTACGAGAGCGACTTGCGCAACAGTGAAAACGCGTTGCTCAACGCTCGAATCGCCTACCTCAATGCCCAGACACAGCTGGATCAGGTGTTGGGCATGACTCTGGAAAGCTGGGACATCGCACTCAATGACTACTGAAAAAACCTCCCTTCAACGCAAGCGCCTGCACCAGGGCATCGTGCTGGCGCTGGTATTGAGTCTTGTTGGCGTGATGATTGGCGGTTACCTGCAATCAGACGTTGCCGAGGCGCCCGCCGAGCAGTGGCTGGCGGTCAGCGAAGCACCGCTGAAGGTGCGCATCGGCCTGCTCGGCAAGATTGAGCCGCAGCAGGTCATCACGCTGGCCGCGCCGTTCGAGGGCGATCTCAAGCGCTACCTGGTTGAGCCTGGAGCACGGGTCGAGGCCGGTCAGGTGCTGGTGGAAATGGACCCTGCATTGATCGAGACGCAGTTGCGTGATGCGCTGGCGGCAAAACTGAAGGCTCAGCGTGCCGCAGCCGAGCTTCGAAACTGGAGCAACGGCAGTCAGATGATGCGTGCGCGTCGTGCCGTGAGCGCTGCGCAAATGGCCCTGGGTAATGCACAACGCAAACTGACTGAAAGCCGAACCCTGTTCGAGCGTGGGATTATCTCGCGCAGTGAAGTGGACGATCTCGAACAACAGGTGCAGGCATTGGATATTGGCCTGGCGGCGGCCAGGGAGGACCGCGAGCAAGTCTTGGAGCAGGGTGAGGGTGAGTTCCTGCAAATCGCCGAGATGGAGTTGAGTAATGCCACGGTCAAGTATGACGCTGTGCGCAAGTTGCTTGATGAGCAAACCGTCCGCGCGCCGTTTGCCGGTGTGATCGTGCCGATAGGGGTCGATTCTGATTCAACCTGCGCGGGCGCTTCCGTGCACGCCGGTAGTAAGGTCGGTAAAGGCCAGCCGATGTTTGGCCTGGCCAACCTTGAGCAGTTAAAGATTGCCAGCAGGGTGTCCGAACTGGACGTCAACCAGTTGCAGCCGGGGCAGGCAGTAGACATCGAGGGTGACGGTTTTGGTCAGCGACTCAGTGGTGTGGTCGATGTGGTCAGCCGCATAGCATTGCCCGACGATGATCCGGGCAGCGCTGCACAGTTCCCGATCAGCCTGTCGATCAGCCCGATTGCAACGGACCGTCAGCATGAGATACGCCTGGGCATGAGCGCTCGCCTGCACATTGTCACTTACAGCAATGACCGCGCGATCGTGGTGGCGCCGGGGGCAATCCAGGAAGAGGCGGGCGCCTTTTTCGTCGAGTACCGGGAAGGCGACAATCAGCTGTCTCAGCGTGTCGCGGTGACGGTGGGACGGTCTGTTGCGCACGGCGTCGAGGTGTTTGGGCTGAAGTCGGGGTTTGTACGGGTGGCTGGGTAGCCACCGCGCTCTGTGTGCGGGCTTGCCAGCTATGCGTTATTTCATTAAGCATTGACGCTGACTGACACTCCGCCTTCGCGGGCAAGCCCGCTCCCACAGGGGTATGTGGTGAATTGAAGAGTGAAGTTCCGGGCATAAAAAAGCACCCCGAGGGGTGCCTTTTTTTGTCGCTGGAAGCTTAGCGCTTCAGCGAGGCTGGCAGGTGCGGCTGGATCGCCGTCAGCACTGCCTTGAAGCACTTGGTGTTGCCGGCAACGATGTGGCCTTTTTCAAGGAAGTCGTGGCCGCCGGTGAAGTCGCTCACCAAACCGCCTGCTTCCTGAATCAGCAGGGCGCCTGCAGCCATGTCCCACTCGGACAGGCCCGATTCCCAGAACGCATCGAAACGGCCGGCAGCCACGTAGGCCAGGTCCAGGCTCGCCGAACCGGCGCGGCGGATGCCGGCGGTCTGGCCAACCAGGGCGCGGAACATGCCCAGGTAGTTGTCGAGGTTGTCCATCTGGTCATCACGGAACGGGAAGCCGGTGCCCAGCAGGGCGCCGTCCAGGCTGGTGCGGCCGCTGACGCGCAGGCGACGACCGTTCAGTTGGGCGCCGCGACCACGGCTGGCGGTGAATTCTTCCTGGCGAACCGGGTCCAGAACCACTGCGTGTTCCAGGCGGCCACGGTATTTGCAGGCAATGCTGACTGCAAAGTGCGGGATGCCGCGCAGGAAGTTGGTGGTGCCGTCCAGTGGATCGATGATCCACAGGTACTCTTCGCCTTCGATACCGGTGCCGGCGTGCATGCCGGTTTCTTCACCCATGATCGAGTGATTCGGGTAGGCCTTGCGCAGCGCGTCGATGATTTTCTGCTCGGCGGCGCGATCCACCTCGGATACGTAATCCTTGGCGTCTTTTTCGTCGACCTTGATGGTATCCAGGCGCTCGATGGAGCGGAAGATCAATTCACTGGCGCTGCGGGCGGCGCGCAGCGCGATATTCAGCATGGGCTGCATGGATGTGTCACCTAAGGTTGTTAAAGAAAGCCGGGCATTCTATCAGAAAGTTTCTACAGGTGAAGGACGACGTTCGCTTTCATAGCTTAACGGTAGTAGGCGCTGTAAGATTCGGCTCCCCTTTATTGTGTTCGAGAGCGCCTCCCTTGCTGCAAAACATTCGTGTCGTCCTGGTCAATACCAGCCATCCCGGGAACATCGGCGGGGCTGCGCGTGCCATGAAGAACATGGGCCTGTCGCGGCTGGTGCTGGTTGAACCACGGTTGTTCCCGCACCACGAGGCCGATGCCCGGGCTTCCGGCGCCGGGGATATCCTGGAAAACGCCCAGGTTGTCGCCACCCTCGAAGACGCCCTGGTGGGCTGCAACCTGGTGCTCGGCACCAGCGCCCGTGACCGGCGCATCCCCTGGCCACTGCTCGATCCGCGCGAATGCGGGACGAAAGTGGTCGAGGACGCCGGGCAGGGCGCCGAAATCGCCCTGGTGTTCGGTCGTGAAGATTCCGGCCTGACCAACGAAGAGCTGCAGCGATGTCATTATCACGTGCACATCCCATCAGACCCTGAGTTCAGTTCGCTGAACCTCGGGGCCGCGGTGCAGGTATTGAGTTATGAAGTGCGCATGTCCTGGCTCGCGGCCCAAGGCCAGCCGAGCAAGGTCGAGAAGGATGAGGTGGCTTCCACTAAAAGTGGCGAGCTGGCGACCATGGATGAGCTGGAGCGATTCTATGAGCACCTGGAGCAGACCCTGGTGGCCATCGAATTCCTCGATCCGGAAAAACCGCGGCACTTGATGGCGCGCCTGCGTCGGTTGTACGGACGAAGCTCGGTCAGCCGGGCGGAAATGAATATATTGCGTGGCATCCTCACGGAAACCCAAAAAGCGGCCCGTGGTGAGCTTCTAAAGCGGAAGGATTAAAAATGTTCGAGCGTTTGCGTGAAGATATCCAGAGTGTTTTCCATCGTGATCCGGCAGCGCGCAACGCCTTCGAAGTCCTGACCTGCTATCCGGGCATGCACGCCATCTGGATTCATCGGCTGGCGGCGGCCCTGTGGCGCGCCGAGCTGAAGTGGCTGGCGCGGCTGGTGTCGAACTTTGGTCGCTGGTTGACCGGTATCGAGATTCATCCGGGGGCCAAGGTCGGGCGTCGGTTCTTTATCGACCACGGCATGGGCATCGTCATTGGTGAAACTGCCGAGATCGGCAACGATGTCACGCTGTACCAGGGCGTTACCCTGGGTGGCACCAGCTGGAACAAGGGCAAGCGTCACCCGACCCTGGAAGATGGCGTGGTGGTTGGCGCCGGCGCCAAGGTGCTGGGGCCGTTCACTGTGGGCGCGGGGGCCAAGGTGGGTTCCAATGCCGTGGTGACCAAGGCCGTGCCGCCCGGCGCGACAGTGGTGGGGATACCGGGTCGCATCATCGTCAAGACCGATGAAGAGCAGGATGCCCGGCGCAAGGCGATGGCCGAGAAGATCGGCTTTGATGCCTACGGTGTCGGCGAAGACATGCCCGACCCGGTGGCTCGCGCCATCAACCAGTTGCTGGATCATCTGCAGGCAGTGGATGGGCGCCTGGAGGGGATGTGCGGCGCGCTGAAGGATCTGGGCAGTAATTATTGCGCCAAGGATTTGCCTGAGCTGCGTGAAGAAGACTTCGCGTGTGTGAAGGATAAGGATCAGAGTCAGGCCGGTTAAGCCCGGTCGACTTCAATCGCGGGCAAGCCCGCTCCCGCAGGGTCTCGTGTGATGCACAGATTGTGTGCGCACCGGAATTCCTGTGGGAGCGGGCTTGCCCGCGATTGAAGTCGACTCGGTACCTCTGGCTGTTAATGGCCAGCCTTTGCTATGATATCGCCGCTCTTTTGCGGGTAATCCTGACTAAAGTACTAGGTCTTATAGTTGACTTAAATACTCGGGAATTGCATACTCGCCCCATTCCGAACTCCGTGGTAATTGTCCATGCGACTGACTACAAAAGGCCGATACGCCGTGACCGCCATGCTCGACCTGGCGTTGCACGCGCAGCACGGGCCGGTGTCCCTGGCCGATATCTCCGAGCGCCAAGGCATCTCCCTGTCCTACCTCGAGCAGCTTTTCGCCAAGCTGCGTCGTAGCAACCTGGTTTCCAGCGTCCGCGGTCCGGGCGGCGGCTACCAGCTGTCGCGCGACATGCAGGGCATCCAGGTGGCCCAGGTGATCGATGCGGTGAACGAATCGGTCGACGCCACCAAGTGCCAGGGCCAAGGGGATTGCCATCAAGGCGACACCTGCCTGACCCACCACCTGTGGTGCGACTTGAGCTTGCAGATCCACGAATTTCTGAGCGGTATCAGCTTGGCTGATCTTGTCACTCGCCGTGAGGTACAAGAAGTAGCCCAGCGTCAGGACCAGCGTCGTTGCAACAGCAAGGCGCCGCGCCTGGACAAGATTGAAGCGTCCGCCGTCGAATGACAGCCAAAGAGCTAGCGGCACGCCAGCCAGCCTGATTTAGGAGATAGTCCATGAAATTGCCGATTTACCTTGATTACTCTGCGACCACCCCGGTTGATCCGCGTGTAGCGCAAAAGATGAGTGAATGCCTGCTGGTCGACGGAAACTTCGGTAACCCGGCGTCCCGTTCCCACGTGTTTGGCTGGAAAGCCGAAGAGTCGGTCGAAAACGCTCGCCGTCAGGTTGCCGACCTGGTGAATGCCGACCCACGTGAAATCGTCTGGACCTCCGGTGCCACCGAGTCCAACAACCTGGCAATCAAGGGCGCGGCGCATTTCTATGCGACCAAGGGCAAGCACCTGATCACCACCAAGATTGAGCACAAGGCTGTCCTCGACACCATGCGCCAACTGGAGCGTGAAGGTTTCGAAGTGACCTATCTCGAGCCTCAGACTGACGGTCTGGTAACGCCGGCCATGATTGAAGCAGCGCTGCGCGACGACACCATCCTGGTGTCGGCCATGCACGTGAACAACGAAATCGGCACCATCAACGACATCGAAGCCATCGGCGAACTGCTGCGTTCGAAGGGCATCCTGTTCCACGTTGACGCGGCTCAGTCCACTGGCAAGGTCGAGATCGACCTGCAGAAGCTCAAGGTCGACATGATGTCGTTCTCGGCGCACAAGACCTATGGCCCTAAAGGCATCGGCGCGCTGTACGTCAGCCGCAAGCCGCGTGTGCGCATCGAAGCGACCATGCACGGCGGCGGTCACGAACGTGGCATGCGCTCCGGCACCCTGGCGACCCACCAGATCGTCGGCATGGGTGAAGCCTTCCGCGTAGCCAAGGAAGACATGGCTGCCGAAAACGTGCGCATCAAAGCCCTGAGCGACCGCTTCTTCAAACAGGTCGAAGGCCTGGAAGAGCTGTACGTCAACGGCAGCATGACCGCCCGCGTACCGCACAACCTGAACCTGAGCTTCAACTACGTCGAAGGCGAGTCGCTGATCATGGCGCTCAAGGACCTGGCGGTTTCGTCCGGTTCGGCCTGCACCTCGGCATCCCTTGAGCCTTCGTACGTACTGCGCGCCCTGGGCCGCAACGACGAACTGGCACACAGCTCGATTCGCTTCACCTTCGGTCGTTTCACCACCGAAGAAGAAATCGACTACGCCGCGCAGAAAGTCTGCGAGGCCGTTACCAAGCTGCGCACCTTGTCGCCGCTGTGGGACATGTACAAAGACGGTGTCGACATTTCGAAAATCGAGTGGGCGGCACACTGATTTCAAGTCGCCGCAAACCGGCCCTGCCAACCTTCGGGCAGCAGGGCTCAAGAGCGACTCTCTGATGAGTGAGGATTGAGAATCATGGCTTACAGCGAAAAGGTCATCGACCACTACGAGAACCCGCGCAACGTCGGCAAGATGGACGCGGAAGACCCTGATGTCGGCACCGGCATGGTCGGCGCTCCGGCGTGCGGCGACGTGATGCGCCTGCAGATCAAGGTCAACGAGCAAGGCATCATCGAAGACGCCAAGTTCAAGACCTACGGTTGCGGTTCGGCGATCGCCTCCAGCTCCCTGGCGACCGAGTGGATGAAAGGCAAGACTCTGGATGAAGCAGAGACCATCAAGAACACTCAGCTGGCTGAAGAGCTGGCGCTGCCACCGGTAAAAATTCACTGCTCCGTGCTCGCTGAAGACGCCATCAAGGCGGCCGTTCGCGACTACAAGCAGAAGAAAGGCTTGATCTAAGCATTGGGCGACGAGTAAGGAGTCAACGATGGCTATCAGCATGACAGAAGCGGCTGCTCGACACGTGCGACGCTCCCTTGACGGGCGCGGCAAAGGTGAGGGGATTCGTCTGGGTGTTCGCACCACGGGCTGTTCCGGCCTTGCCTACGTGCTGGAGTTTGTCGACGAGGTGGTTGCAGAGGACCAGGTGTTCGAGAGTCACGGCGAGAAAGTGATCATCGACCCCAAGAGCCTGTCCTACCTGGACGGCACCGAGCTCGACTTCGTCAAGGAAGGGTTGAACGAAGGCTTCAAGTTCAACAACCCCAACGTGCGCGGTGAATGTGGCTGCGGCGAAAGCTTCAATATCTGAGGCTGATCGTGGGTACTCCTTGTCATTTCGCTTTATTTGAGCTGCAGCCGAGTTTCAACCTGGACCTCGACCAGCTGGCCACGCGCTACCGTGAGTTGGCGCGCGGCGTTCATCCGGACCGTTTTGCAGACGCTTCCGAGCGCGAGCAGCGGCTGGCGCTGGAGCAATCCGCGAGCCTCAACGAGGCCTACCAGACGCTCAAGAACCCCCCGAAGCGCGCGCGATACCTGCTCGCCATGGGTGGTCGCGAGTTGCCGCTGGAGGTCACGGTGCATGATCCGGAATTCCTCCTGCAGCAGATGGAGCTGCGTGAAGAGCTCGAAGACCTGTCCGATATGGACGGTGTTGCAGCGTTCAAGCGCCGCCTGAAGCTCGCCCAGGATGAACTGAACCAAAGCTTCGCAGCCTGTTGGGATGATGCAGCGCACCGTGATCAGGCCGAACGCCTGATGCGACGCATGCAGTTTCTCGACAAGCTCACCTACGAAGTGCGCCAGTTAGAAGAGCGCCTCGACGATTAACCCAGTGCCGCTCCGGTCGCACGCCTGATATACAGATAAGTCCTGATAACGATGGCCCTACTGCAGATCGCCGAACCCGGCCAAAGTCCTCAACCGCACCAGCGTCGTCTGGCTGTGGGGATCGACTTGGGCACTACCAATTCGCTGGTCGCTGCGTTGCGCAGTGGTCTTTCCGAGCCCCTGGCCGATGCTGGCGGGCAGGTCATCCTGCCGTCCGCCGTGCGCTACCACGCCGACCGCGTCGAAGTGGGCGAGTCGGCCAAGCTGGCTGCCGCCACCGATCCCCTGAACACCGTGCTGTCGGTCAAGCGCTTGATGGGTCGTGGTCTGTCCGACGTCAAGCAGCTGGGCGACCAACTGCCTTACCGCTTTGTCGGTGGCGAGTCGCACATGCCGTTCATCGAGACGATCCAGGGGCCGAAAAGCCCGGTTGAAGTCTCTGCCGATATCCTCAAGGTGTTGCGCGAGCGCGCTGAAGCGGCCCTGGGTGGCGAGCTGGTCGGCGCGGTGATTACCGTTCCTGCCTATTTCGATGATGCCCAGCGCCAGGCCACCAAGGATGCGGCCAAGCTGGCCGGCCTTAACGTGCTGCGCCTGCTCAATGAGCCGACGGCGGCTGCGGTGGCCTACGGTCTGGATCAGCATGCCGAAGGCCTGGTCGCCATTTATGATCTGGGCGGCGGCACCTTCGATATTTCGATTCTGCGCCTCACCGGCGGTGTGTTTGAAGTGCTGGCCACCGGTGGCGACAGCGCCCTGGGCGGCGATGACTTCGATCACGCGATTGCCGGCTGGATCATCGAGAGCGCCGGTTTGTCTGCCGATCTCGACCCGGGTGCGCAACGCAGCCTGCTGCAAACCGCGTGCGCGGCCAAGGAAGCGCTGACCAATGCGGCATCGGTTGAAGTGACCTATGGCGACTGGAAAGCCGAACTGAGCCGTGAAGCCTTCAATGCGCTGATCGAGCCGTTGGTCGCTCGCAGCCTGAAAGCCTGTCGCCGGGCGGTGCGCGACTCGGGTATCGAGCTTGAAGAAGTGCACGCAGTGGTCATGGTCGGCGGTTCGACTCGTGTGCCGCGAGTTCGCGAAGCAGTGGCCGAAGCCTTTGGTCGTCAGCCCCTGACTGAAATCGACCCGGATCAAGTGGTGGCCATCGGTGCCGCGATCCAGGCCGATACCCTGGCGGGCAACAAGCGCGATGGCGGCGAGTTGCTGCTGCTGGACGTGATTCCGTTGTCCCTGGGCCTGGAAACCATGGGCGGCCTGATGGAGAAGGTGATTCCGCGTAACACCACCATCCCCGTTGCCCGTGCCCAGGACTTCACCACCTACAAAGATGGCCAGTCGGCCATGGCGATCCATGTGCTGCAGGGTGAGCGCGAGCTGATCAGCGACTGCCGTTCCCTGGCGCGCTTCGAGCTGCGCGGCATTCCGGCCATGGTGGCGGGTGCGGCGAAAATTCGCGTGACCTTCCAGGTCGATGCTGACGGCCTGCTCAGCGTTTCGGCCCGTGAATTGGGTTCGGGCGTGGAAGCCAGCATCCAGGTCAAGCCGTCCTACGGCCTGACCGACGGCGAAATCGCCAAGATGCTCAAGGATTCGTTCCAGCATGCCAATGACGACAAGGTGGCCCGCGTACTGCGCGAGCAGCAGGTCGACGCCCAGCGCCTGATCGAGGCGGTGCAGGCGGCCCTTGAGGTCGATGGCGAGCGCCTGCTCGACGCCGAAGAGCGCATGGTCATCGACATGCAGGTTCAGGAACTGACCGAACTGATGAAAGGTACCGATGGTTACGCCATCGAGCAGCAGACCAAGCGTCTGTCGCAAGTGACCGATGCCTTTGCTGCCCGCCGTATGGATTTGACGGTGAAAGCCGCTCTGTCGGGGCGCAATCTGAATGAAATCGAGGATATCTGATGCCGCAGGTCATTTTTCTGCCCCACGACAAATTTTGCCCGGAGGGCATGGTGGTCGAGGCTGAGCCGGGTACTTCCATCCTGGATCTGGCGCACGAGCACCACATCGAGATGGAAAACGCCTGCGGCGGCGTCTGTGCCTGCACGACCTGCCACTGCATCATCCGCGAGGGTTTTGACTCGATGGAAGAGGCTGACGAGCTGGAGGAAGACTTCCTCGATCGCGCCTGGGGTCTGGAAGCGCAATCGCGCCTGGCGTGCCAGGCTATCGTTGGTGAAGAAGACATCACCGTCGAGATTCCGAAGTATTCGCTCAACCACGCTGCCGAAGCGCCGCACTGATTGGTACTACTGTCATGAGTTATGGTTGGAATGATGTTCAGCGCATTGCAGAAGAACTGGCCGAATCCAAGCCGGATGTCGATCCAATTTCTGTCAATTTCGTAGACCTGCAGCGATGGATCATGGAACTTCCCGATTTCGACAACACCTCTGGCCGCTGTGGCGAGAAAGTGTTGGAAGCGGTTCAGGCACTTTGGATCGAAGAAGCCGACTGATCGTCCTCGCAGGTTAGGCAATACCAAAGAACCCGCGTATAATTCGCGGGTTTAATTTTTCACAAATTATCGTTTCTGGAGTTACACCATGGCTGTTCAACGTACTTTCTCCATCATCAAGCCTGACGCTGTTGCAAAAAACGTCATCGGCGAGATCACCACTCGTTTCGAAAAAGCCGGCCTGCGCGTTGTAGCTTCGAAACTGAAGCAACTGTCCAAAGCCGAAGCTGAAGGCTTCTACGCTGAGCACAGCGCTCGTGGTTTCTTCGGCGACCTGGTTGCTTTCATGATCTCCGGCCCGGTTGTTGTCCAGGTTCTGGAAGGCGAAAACGCTATCGCTCTGAACCGTGAGCTGATGGGCGCTACCAACCCTAAAGAAGCTGCTGCCGGCACCATCCGTGCTGACTTCGCTGATTCGATCGACGCCAACGCTGTACACGGTTCGGACTCCGAAGCCGCTGCTGCTCGCGAAATCTCGTACTTCTTCGCAGCTACTGAAGTAACCACTCGCTAAGCATTGGCTTAAGAGTGAAGGTGAATCCATGACTACATCGACTGTAAAAACCAACCTGCTGGGTCTGACTCAACAGGAAATGGAAAAATTCTTCGACTCGATCGGGGAGAAGCGTTTCCGTGCCGGTCAGGTAATGAAATGGATTCACCACCTTGGCGTCGATGATTTCGACGCCATGACGAACGTCAGCAAGGCCTTGCGCGACAAGCTCAAGGTTATTGCCGAAGTTCGCGGTCCTGAAGTCGTCAGCGAGGACATTTCCACCGACGGTACCCGTAAATGGGTCGTGCGCGTGGCGTCCGGCAGCTGCGTCGAGACCGTCTACATTCCCCAGGGCAAGCGCGGCACTCTGTGCGTTTCGTCCCAGGCAGGCTGTGCCCTGGATTGCAGCTTCTGCTCCACCGGCAAGCAAGGTTTCAACAGCAACCTCACCGCCGCCGAAGTCATCGGCCAGGTGTGGATTGCCAATAAATCGTTTGGCAGCATCCCGGCGACCGCCGACCGTGCCATCACCAACGTGGTGATGATGGGCATGGGTGAGCCGCTGCTGAACTTCGACAACGTCGTGGCCGCCATGCATCTGATGATGGATGACCTGGGCTACGGGATCTCCAAGCGCCGCGTGACCCTGTCCACTTCGGGCGTGGTGCCGATGATCGATGAGCTGTCCAAGCACATCGACGTGTCCCTGGCGTTGTCCCTGCACGCACCCAATGACGCATTGCGTAATCAATTGGTGCCGATCAACAAGAAGTATCCACTTAAGATGCTGCTTGAGTCGTGCCAGCGCTACATGTCGTCCCTGGGCGAAAAGCGCGTGCTGACCATCGAGTACACCTTGCTCAAGGACATCAACGACAAGGTCGAGCACGCGGTCGAGATGATCGAGCTGCTCAAGAATATCCCGTGCAAGATCAACCTGATTCCGTTCAACCCGTTCCCGCATTCCGGCTACGAACGCCCGAGCAACAATGCGATTCGCCGTTTTCAGGATCAGCTTCACCATGCCGGCTTCAATGTCACCGTACGCACCACCCGCGGTGAAGACATCGATGCCGCGTGTGGCCAATTGGTAGGGCAGGTGCTGGATCGCACCCGTCGCAGCGAACGTTATATCGCCGTGCGCGAGTTGAGCGCCGAAAACGATATCGCACAGAACGCCGCGAAATAAAGTAAGAGAGGATCTCTATGTCCCTGCGCTTTGCGCTGCTATTGCTGATGGCCAGCCTGTGTGCTGGTTGTGTCCTGTCGGGTGACTACAACCCGATGAAGACCAGCAAGGGCCGCGACGAAGCGCGTGCTGCCTATGTACAGCTGGGGCTGGGGTATCTGCAGCAGGGCATGACGGAGCGCGCGAAGGTGCCGTTGAAGAAGGCCCTGGACCTGAACAGTTCGGATCCTGACGCCAATGCTGCACTGGGCCTGGTGTTCCAGGCCGAGATGGAGCCGGAACTGGCCGACGAGCATTTTCGCAAGGCACTGTCTTCGCGCCCCAACGACGCGCGAATCCTGAACAACTACGGCAGTTTTCTCTACGAAGAGAAGCGTTACAAGGAAGCCTACGAACGCTTCGAACAGGCCGCTTCCGACTCCCTGTATCCTGAGCGCTCGCGAGTGTTCGAGAACCTGGGCATGACCGCTGCGAAGCTTGGAGAGCGTGACCTGGCGCTGCAGCAACTGGAAAAAGCCCTGCGCTTGAATCGTCAACAGCCACGCGCTTTGCTGGAAATGGCTGAGTTGTCGTACGAAGACAGGCATTATGTGCCCGCGCGTGACTATTACGATCGTTTTAGCCTGCTCACCGAACAAAATGCACGTAGTCTATTGCTCGGCATTCGTCTGGCAAAAGTGTTTGAAGATCGCGACAAGGCTGCCAGTTATGGCCTGCAACTAAAACGACTCTATCCCGGTACGCCGGAATATCAGCAATACCTGTCGGAGCAATGATGAAAGCGGCGCATCCCGAAGTTGTAGCAGCGAATCGCGTTAACCCCGGTGAAACCTTGCGCCAGGCCCGCGAAAGCAATGGCTGGTCGCTGGCTGAAGTGGCGCTCAAGCTCAACCTCACCGTCAACTCCCTGACCAATCTTGAGGCCGGCGCATTCGACAAGCTGCCGGGGCATACCTTTGCGCGTGGTTATATCCGTGCCTATGCCAAGTTGCTCGGCATGGACCAGACCGCCCTCGTCCAGCAATTCGACCAATCCACCGGCACCGATTCCCAGGGCAGCAATGTGCACAGCCTGGGCCGTATCGAAGAGCCGGTGCGGGTTTCCCACACCATTTTGCGAATCGTCAGCCTGTTGCTGCTGGTTGCCGTGATCGGCGGTGGTTTCTTCTGGTGGCAGGATCAAACCTCCCAGCGTGCCAAGGACCTGACCACCTTGAGCCCGGAGCACGTCGAAGTCGAAGGTGCCGATGGCACCACGCAGATCCATCCGCTGGACGAGCCGGAAGACCAGGCCGTCGTGGAAGGTCAGGCCGAGGGCGCAACCTCGCTGGCACTGCCGCAGACCAACACTGCGGCGCAAGATGAAGCGATTGCCCCAGGCGCTGCACCGACTACACAGACCTCACCGTCCGTGCCTGTGCCAAATACTGCGCCGGCCGCTGCGACCCCGGCGACTCCTGCTCCTGCCGTTCCTGCCGTGCCAGCGCCGGTGGTGACTGCGCCGGTTGCGCCAAGTGTTGCTGCCGTTGCACCGACTACGGCAGTGGCCGGCCAAGGCCAGGTTTCATTGCAATTCACCGCCGATTGCTGGACACAAGTTTCCGATGGCACCGGCAAGGTGCTGTTGAGTGGTCTCAAGCGTAAAGGCGAAAATGTTTCCGTCAGCGGCAAGCCACCCTTTGCCGTGCGTCTGGGCTACGCCCGTGGCGCGCAGGTCAGCTATAACGGGCAGGTGGTTGATGTCGCTCCGTTCACCAGTGGCGAGACTGCTCGCCTGAAGTTGGGTCAATAAGTCATGCACGGCGAATCTCCAATCAAACGTCGCGAATCGCGCAAGATCTGGGTCGGTAATGTGCCCGTGGGCGGCGATGCCCCTATCGCTGTGCAGAGCATGACCAACAGCGATACCAACGACGTCGCGGCCACCGTGGCCCAGATCAATCGTCTGGAAGCGGCGGGCGTCGACATCGTGCGCATTTCCGTACCGGACATGGACGCTGCCGAGGCGTTCGGCAAGATCAAGCAGCTGGTCAAGGTGCCGCTGGTTGCCGACATCCACTTCGACTACAAAATCGCTTTGCGTGTCGCTGAGCTGGGTGTTGACTGCCTGCGCATCAATCCTGGCAACATCGGTCGCGAAGACCGCGTACGTGCGGTGGTCGATGCCGCCCGTGATCGCGGGATTCCGATTCGCATCGGGGTCAACGCCGGTTCCCTGGAAAAAGACCTGCAGAAAAAGTACGGCGAGCCAACGCCGGCTGCGCTGGTCGAATCCGCCCTGCGCCACGTCGAGCACCTGGAGCGCCTGAATTTCCAGGACTTCAAGGTCAGCGTGAAGGCCTCCGACGTGTTCATGGCCGTCGAAGCCTACCGTTTGCTGGCCAAGGAAATCGTCCAGCCGTTGCACCTGGGCATCACCGAAGCCGGTGGTTTGCGTTCAGGCACGGTGAAATCCGCCGTGGGCCTCGGTATGCTGCTCGCCGAAGGGATTGGCGATACTATTCGCATCTCGTTGGCGGCTGATCCGGTCGAGGAAGTGAAAGTCGGTTACGACATTCTCAAATCCCTGCACTTGCGTTCACGGGGCATCAACTTCATCGCCTGCCCGAGCTGCTCGCGGCAGAACTTCGACGTGGTCAAGACCATGAACGAGCTGGAAGGGCGCCTTGAAGACCTGCTGGTGCCGCTGGATGTCGCGGTGATCGGTTGTGTGGTCAACGGCCCCGGTGAAGCCAAGGAAGCCCATATCGGCTTGACCGGCGGTACACCGAACCTGATTTACATCGACGGCAAGCCGTCGCAGAAACTGACGAATGACAATCTGGTGGATGAGCTTGAACGCTTGATCCGCCAGAAAGCGGCCGAGAAGGTCGAAGCTGACGCAGCGGTTATCGCGCGCGGCTGAGCCGACTGAAGAGCCGAACGAATTTAAGGATTTATAGTGAGCAAGTCTCTGCAAGCCATACGTGGCATGAACGACATCCTGCCCGAACAGACTCCCCTGTGGCGTCATTTCGAAGGCACCGTCTCGCGCCTGCTGGATAACTACGGTTACAAGCAGATCCGCATGCCGATCGTCGAATTCACCGAGCTGTTCAAGCGTTCCATCGGCGAAGTGACCGACATCGTCGAAAAAGAGATGTACACCTTCGACGACCGCAACGGCGACTCCCTGACCCTGCGCCCCGAAGGTACGGCGGCCTGCGTGCGTGCGGTGCTGGAGCACGGTATCACCGGTGGTGGCCAGGTGCAGAAACTCTGGTACATCGGCCCGATGTTCCGCCACGAGCGCCCGCAGAAAGGCCGTTATCGCCAGTTCCACCAGATCGGTGTCGAAGTGTTCAACCTCGACGGGCCGGACATCGACGCCGAGCTGATCGTGCTGACCTGGCGCCTGTGGGGCGAGCTGGGGATTCGTGACGCGGTCAAGCTTGAACTCAATAGCCTGGGCACCGCCGAGTCTCGTGGTCGTTACCGCGAGGCGCTGGTCGAGTATCTTTCGGCGCGCCTGGACCAGCTGGACGAAGACAGCCAACGCCGTCTGAAGACCAACCCGTTGCGCGTGCTGGACACCAAGAACGCCGACACTCAAGCCGTGCTGGTCGATGCGCCGAAGATGGCCGACTACCTCGACGAGGAGTCCCGCGTGCACTTCGAGGGCCTCAAGGCTCGCCTGGATGCTGCCGGTATTCCTTATGTGATCAACCCGAAGCTGGTTCGCGGGCTGGATTACTACAGCAAGACCGTTTTCGAATGGGTCACCGACAAGCTCGGCGCCCAAGGCACCGTGTGTGCCGGTGGTCGTTACGATGGCCTGGTCGAGCAGATGGGCGGCAAGCCGACTGCCGGCGTGGGTTTCGCCATGGGCATCGAGCGCCTGGTGCTGCTGCTGGAAACCCTGGAGCAGATCCCGGCCGAGATTTCCCGTCAGGTCGACGTCTACCTCTGCGCGTTCGGCGAAGCCGCCGAATTGGCCGGGCTGACCCTGGCCGAGCGAGTGCGTGATCAATTGCCTAACCTGCGCCTGCAAGTCAATGCCGGCGCCGGCAGCTTTAAAAGCCAGTTCAAGAAAGCCGACAAGAGCGGTGCGTTGTATGCGCTGATCCTCGGCGACGACGAAATGGCCCAGCAAGTGGTAGGTTTCAAACCCCTGCGTGGCCAGGGCGAACAACAAAGCATTGCCTGGGATGCGCTTGCTGCACACCTGGCCACCTGCGTCGTGCAGGGTTGAAGCTGTCATAAACAGCCGATTTAGCGATTAAGGAGTATTGGGGTGTCGAGTACCGAAGACGAAAACCTGGCGGATTTGAAGGATTGGTGGACACGCAACGGCAAGCCCCTGGTTACTGGCGGCCTGTTGGCGCTGGTCATCGTGTTCGGCTGGCAGGCCTTTCAGAAGTATCAGGGCAATCAGGCACAAAGTGCCTCGATTCTCTATCAGCAATTGCTCGAAACCACGCTGACCCCTGACGGCAAGCCTGATGCCGCGCGTGTTTCGGACCTGGCCGGCAAGCTCAACAGCGAGTTCGGCGGCACCGCGTACGCGCAGTACGGCAGCCTGTTCGTGGCCAAGGTCGCAGTCGACAGCGGCAAGCTGGATGACGCAGCCACTGAACTCAAGGCGATCATTGCCAAACCGGCCAACCCGGCACTGGGCGAAATCGCCCGTCAGCGCCTGGCGCAGGTTCTGGGCGCGCAGGACAAGGCTGATGAAGCCCTGAAACTGCTCGAAGGGGACGCTGACACTGCATTCCTGGCCACCCGCGAAGAGCTCAAGGGCGACCTGCTGGTGAAACTGGGTCGTACCGATGAAGCAAACACAGCGTATCAAAAAGCCAAGGCGGCACTGTCGGACGAAGCGGCAGTAGGTGGCCTACAAATCAAGCTGGACGACCTGGCCAAAGGGGATGCGTGACGTGATCCGTTGGAAACATGCAGCATTGCTGGCCCTGGCCATTTTGGCCGCGGGTTGCAGCAGCAACAGCAAAAAGGAATTGCCACCGGCCGAGTTGACCGACTTCAAAGAAGAAGTGGTTCTGCAGAAGCAGTGGAGTCGTTCGATCGGTGACGGTCAGGGCGAAACCTATAACATGCTGGTCCCGGCGATCGATGGCGACACCATCTATGCCGCCGACGTCACCGGTGTGGTGATGTCGATGGATCGCAGCAATGGCGACGTCAAATGGGAAAAAGATCTTGAGCTGCCAGTTTCCGGCGCCGTTGGCGTGGGTTACGGGTTGGTCATGATCGGTACGCTCAAGGGCGAAATCGTTGCCCTGGATGCCAGCAGCGGTGAAGAGAAATGGCGCGCTCGCGTGTCCAGCGAAGTCCTCGCACCGCCTGCCAGCAATGGTGATGTGGTGGTGGTGCAGACTCAGGATGATCGTCTGATCGGCCTGGATGCCGCCACCGGCAACCAGCGCTGGTTGTATGACAGCACTCCGGCAGTCCTGACCCTGCGCGGTACCAGTGCTCCGATCGTGACCAACCGCCTCGCGGTGGCTGGCCTGTCGACCGGTAAAGTGGTGGCTTTGGACATCTCCAACGGTGTGCCGGTCTGGGAACAACGCGTTGCCATTCCACAGGGTCGTTCGGAACTGGAGCGTGTGGTCGACATCGACGGCGGCTTGCTGCTGTCCGGCGGTACGCTGTACGTGGCCAGCTACCAGGGTCGCGTTGCGGCACTGGACCTGGAAAGCGGTCGTCAGCTCTGGCAGCGGGATGCTTCCAGCTATGCCGGTGTCGCCCAGGGTTTTGGCAGCGTCTACGTGAGCCTGTCGTCGGGCACCGTTGAAGGCGTCGACGAACGTACCACCACAGCCTTGTGGACCAACGATTCGCTGGCTCGTCGTCAACTGTCGGCTCCGGAAGTGTTCTCCAGCTACGTGGCTGTCGGCGACCTGGAAGGCTACCTGCACCTGCTGAGCCAGGTGGACGGTCGCTTCGTCGGACGCGAGCGCATCGACAGCGACGGCCTGCGTGCCCGACCGCTGGTGGTGGGTGACATGATTTATGTGTATGGCAACAGCGGCAAACTGGAAGCCCTGACCATCAAGTAAGAACTATGCTTGGGGATTAACCCCCAAGCGGCTTCACCGTTCGCAAACTGTAGGAGCGAGCTCGCTCGCGAAGGACGTCAACGATAACGTTGGCTTCTTGGGTAAACGCAGTGTCTTGGCGTTTTTCGCGAGCAGGCTCGCTCCTACAGGAAAGCACGCAGTGATTGCCCCGAGCACCAGCCGCTGCCTAGCAGCGGCTTTTGTATTTTCTGAAATAACGAAGTGGAGAGCCGCATGGTTCCCGTAATCGCCCTGGTGGGCCGACCCAATGTCGGCAAGTCCACCTTGTTCAACCGCCTGACCAGGACTCGTGACGCCATCGTCGGCGACTTGTCCGGTCTGACCCGTGATCGCCAATACGGTGAGGCCAAATGGCAAGGGCGTTCCTACATTCTGGTCGACACCGGCGGTATCTCCGGTGACGAGCACGGTATGGACGAAAAAATGGCCGAGCAGTCGCTGCTGGCCATTGAAGAAGCGGATGTGGTGTTGTTCCTGGTAGATGCCAAGGCCGGTTTCACCGCCGCCGACCAGATGATCGCCGAGCATTTGCGCAAACGTAACAAGCGCTCCTACGTGGTTGCCAACAAGGTCGACAACATCGACCCGGAAATGGCCCGCGCCGAATTCGCCCCGTTGGGCATGGGTCACGCGATCCCGATCGCTGGCGCCCATGGTCGTGGCATTACCCAGATGCTGGAAATCGCCCTCAGCGACTTCCCGAGAGACGAGGAAGAGCCGGAAGACGGCGAAGAAGAGATCGTTGCCGAAGGTGAGGAAGCCAAGCGCATTCCTGGCCCAAGCGAAAAAGACGGGATCAAGATCGCTATCATCGGCCGTCCGAACGTCGGCAAGTCGACCCTGGTCAACCGCATGCTCGGTGAAGACCGGGTAATCGTCTATGACCAGCCGGGTACCACTCGCGACAGTATCTACATCCCGTTCGAGCGTAACGACGAGAAGTACACGCTGATTGACACCGCGGGTGTGCGCAAGCGCGGCAAGATCCACGAAGAAGTTGAAAAATTCTCCGTGGTGAAAACCCTGCAGGCGATCAAAGACGCCAACGTGGTGATCTTCGTCATGGACGCCCGCGAAGGCGTGGTAGATCACGACCTGAACCTGCTGGGCTTTGCCATCGAGTCGGGTCGTGCGCTGGTTATCGCGATCAACAAGTGGGACGGCATGACGCCGAGCGAGCGCGACTTCGTGAAGATCGAGCTGCAACGTCGACTGTTCTTCGTTGACTACGCCGACATCCACTTCATCTCGGCGCTGCACGGCACCGGCGTGGGTAACCTCTACGCTTCCGTACAGAACTCGTTCAAGTCCGCGGTTACCCGCTGGCCGACCAACCGCCTCACCCAGATCCTGGAAGATGCGGTCGGCGAGCACGCGCCACCGATGGTCAACAACCGCCGGATCAAGCTGCGCTATGCCCACTTGGGTGGTGCCAACCCGCCGATCATCGTGATCCACGGTAATCAGATCGAAAAGGTGCCGAAGTCTTACGTTCGTTACCTGGAAAACACTTATCGCCGTGTCCTGAAGCTGGTCGGTACGCCGATCCGCATCGAGTTCAAAGGCGGCGAGAACCCGTACGAAGGTAACAAGAACTCGCTCACTGACCGCCAGGTCAACAAGAAACGCCGGATGATGTCGCACCACAAGAAGGCCGACAAGAAGCGCCGCGACAAGCGCTGATTCAAGGCTTGTCCGGCTCCTGTGGGAGCGGGCTTGCCCGCGATGAACGAAAACGCGGTGTATCTGTTACATCGTGGTGCGGCCATCGCGGGCAAGCCACGCTCCCAAAGGATCGGGTTCCAAAAAGGGCGCTTATGGCGCCCTTTTTTTATGGGCGCCGTATGGGCTATCCTCGGGCTCTCCCGCGCCGCCGTTAGAGCCGGGTGCAGAGCAGGGAACCACCGATGATCACCAGTAAGCTGCCGAATGTCGGCATCACTATCTTCACTCAGATGTCGCAGCTCGCGGCGCAAACCGGCGCGTTGAACCTGTCCCAGGGTTTTCCCGATTTCGATGCCCCGCAGGCGCTGTGCGACGCGGTAGGCCGGCACATCGCCCAGGGCCACAACCAGTATTCGCCAATGACCGGCCTGCCGGCCTTGCGCCAGCAGGTCGCCACCAAGATCGCGCGCAGCTACGGTATCAACGTCGATGCCGACAATGAGGTGACGATTACCCCGGGCGCCACCCAGGCGATCTTCTGCGCGATCCAGGCGGTTATCAACAGCGGCGACGAAGTCATCGTATTCGACCCGTGCTACGACAGTTATGAACCGTCGGTCGAGCTGGCCGGCGGTCGTTGTGTGCACGTGCAGCTGGGCCTGGATGATTTCGCCATCGACTTCCAGAAACTCGCTGAAGCCATTACGCCGCGTACGCGGATGATCGTGCTCAACTCCCCGCACAATCCGAGCGGCGCACTGATCAGTCGCGCCGAGCTGGATCAACTGGCCCAGTTGATCCGTGATCGTGATATCTACCTGATCAGCGACGAGGTCTACGAGCACCTGGTGTTCGACGGCGTGCCCCATGTCAGCGTGCTGGCGCATGAAGAGCTGTACCAGCGCGCCTTCGTGATCAGCTCCTTCGGCAAGACCTATCACGTCACCGGTTGGAAAACCGGCTACGTGGTCGCTCCACCGGCCCTCACCGCGGAAATGCGCAAGGTTCACCAGTACGTCAGCTTTTGCGGCGTCACTCCGCTGCAGTTTGCCCTGGCCGACTTCATGGCCGAGCACCCTGAGCATGTCGAGGAGCTGCCGGCGTTCTATCAGGCCAAGCGCGACCTGTTCTGCGATTTGCTGGCGCCCTCGCGCTTGAGCTTCAAACGGGTCGCGGGCACTTATTTCCAGCTGGTCGACTATTCGCAGATTCGCCCGGACCTCAATGACGTCGACATGGCGCTTTGGATGACTCGCGAACACGGCGTGGCCAGTATCCCGATCTCGGTGTTCTACCAGAGCCCGCCTGCAGGCCAGCGCCTGATACGCCTGTGCTTCGCCAAACGCGAGGAGACCCTGCGTGAAGCAGCGGAAAAACTATGCGTGATCTGAGTGCCTTGCCGAACCTGACCATCGCGTTGATCCAGACCACGCTCGCCTGGCATGATCGCCAGGCCAACCTGGAGCACTTCGAGCAATTGCTGGAGCAGGCGCGGGGCGCCGACCTGATCATCCTGCCGGAAATGTTCACCACCGGTTTCTCCATGGAATCCCAGACCCTGGCCGAGCCGGAGAACGGCCCCACCAGCAAATGGTTGCGGCTGCAGGCGGCGAAGTTCGACGCGGTGATTACCGGCAGTGTCATCGTGCAAGCCAGTGATGGCAGCCATCGCAATCGCCTGTTATGGGCGCGCCCGGACGGCGAGGTGCTGCACTACGACAAGCGCCATCTGTTTCGCATGGCGGGTGAGCACAACCACTACACCCCGGGCGAGCGCCAGGTGCAGTTCGAATTGAAAGGCTGGCGAGTGCGGCCGCTGATTTGTTACGACCTGCGATTCCCGGTCTGGAGCCGTGACGCGCAGGACACCGACCTGTTGCTGTACACCGCAAACTGGCCTGGTGCACGGCGCCAGCACTGGAACCGCTTGCTGCCGGCGCGGGCGATTGAAAACCTGTGTTATGTCGCGGCGGTGAATCGCGTGGGCACCGACGGCAAGGGCTTTGCCTACACCGGGGACAGCCAGGTGCTGGATTTCCAGGGTGAGACGTTGCTGGGCGCGGGGGAGGCCGATGGAGTGTTTCAGGTGGTGCTGGATGCGGCGGAACTGGCGGCGTACCGCACGCGGTTTCCAGCGAATCTGGATGCGGATACGTTCGAGTTCACCTGAGACCGGAAAAGATCGCAGCCTTCGGCAGCTCCTACGGGGGACCGCATTCCAGGGCAGGAAAGGCCCGAAAAGATCGCAGCCTTCGGCAGGTCCTACAGGGGACCGCATTGCAAGGTAGGAGCTGCCGAAGGCTGCGATCTCTTGATCTTCAAACAGCACAAACAAAAAGGCCCCCAGGTTCTCACCCAGGGGCCTTTTGCATTACAGCCAAAGCCTTACGCCGCTTTCGCTTCCGGCTGGCTCAGCGAGCGGTTCAGCGCGCTGAACAGGGCCTTGAAGCTGGCGGTGGTGATGTTCTCGTCGATACCCACGCCGTGCACAGCACGCTCACCATTGACTCGCAGTTCGATGTAGGCCGCTGCCTTGGCATGGGTGCCCGCGCCGATCGCGTGTTCGTTGTAGTCCATGATTTCCACCGGAATCGGCAAGCCGGCCACCAGGGCTTCCAGGGCGCCGTTGCCCTTGCCGTTCCAGCGCAGGTTGTTTTCACCCTGGCCTTTGCTCGACACTTCGACTTCCACCGAGCTGTTGCCGTTCTCTTCCTGCAGGCGATGGCTGACCAGCGCATAAGGGGTGTTGGCTTGCAGGTATTCACGCTGCAGCAAGGCGTAGATCTGTGGTGCGGTCATCTCCAGGCCAACGCGGTCGGTTTCGGCCTGGACAACCTGGCTGAACTCGATCTGCATGCGACGCGGCAAGCTGATGTCGTATTCCTGTTCCAGCAGGTAGGCGATACCGCCTTTGCCCGACTGGCTGTTGACGCGGATCACCGCCTCATAGCTGCGACCAATGTCGGCCGGATCGATCGGCAAGTACGGCACTTCCCACAAGGTGCCTTGTTTCTGCTGGGCAAAGCCCTTGCGGATAGCGTCCTGGTGCGAGCCGGAGAACGCGGTGTGGACCAGATCGCCGACGTACGGGTGACGCGGGTGCACCTGGATCTGGTTGCATTCCTCGACGACCTTGCGCACGCCGTCGATGTCCGAGAAATCGAGCTCAGGGTGTACGCCCTGGGTGTAGAGGTTCAGTGCCACGGTCACGAGGTCGACGTTACCGGTGCGCTCGCCATTGCCGAACAGGCAGCCTTCGACGCGATCCGCGCCGGCCATCAGGCCCAGTTCGGTAGCGGCAACGCCCGTGCCGCGGTCGTTGTGGGTGTGCAGGCTGATGATCACGCTGTCACGACGGTTGATGTGACGGCCGAACCATTCGATCTGGTCGGCATAGATGTTCGGGGTGGCGCATTCGACGGTGGCCGGCAAGTTGAGGATCATCTTGTGCTCGGGCGTCGGGTTCCAGACCTCGATCACGGCGTCACAGACTTCCTTGGAGAATTCCAGCTCAGTGGCGCTGAAGGTTTCCGGCGAGTATTCGAAGGTCCATTCGGTGTCCGGCTGCTGGGCGGCGTATTTGACGAACAGCTTGGCCGCGCTGACGGCGATTTCCTTGATGCCGTCCTTGTCCTGGTTGAACACGATGCGACGGAAAGACGGCGAAGTCGCGTTGTACAGGTGAACGATGGCTTTTTTCGCCCCGCGCAAAGATTCGAAGGTGCGCTCGATCAGGTCTTCACGGCCCTGGGTCAACACCTGGATGGTGGTGTCGTCCGGGATGTGGTTGCCTTCGATCAAGGTGCGCACGAAGTCGAAGTCGGTTTGCGAAGCGGCCGGGAAGGAGGCTTCGATTTCTTTCACGCCGACCTGCACCAGGGTTTTCCAGAAGCGCAGCTTTTTAACCGCGTCCATAGGCTCGATCAGCGACTGGTTACCGTCGCGCAGGTCCGAGCTGCACCAGATCGGCGCCGCGGTGATGGTCTTCGACGGCCAGGTGCGGTCCGGGATGTCGATGGTCGGAAACGCGCGGTACTTCGAAGACGGGTCTTTGAGCATGCTCATCGGGAAATCCTTGTTGTAGGGGCCGAAAAAAGGCGGCCTGCCGGTGGATCAAAAGTTCTGGGGATGAAGCGTAGGACGAGGCACCGCGGTTCAGCCCGGCAGTCGTGCACTGACAAGGCACAGACTGCGGTGCTGGCGAAGCTGAATGAGGGTGTGAGAGGTTTTCATGCCTTCAACCCTAACCGCGAGGGTGAAGGTTGGCAAGCGGTCGAAAAAAATTGAGAGGAATACTCTTGGGCAAGCCTTTGGCGAGATTTAATTGCTTGGATCAGCCCTGATTGTCCTAATGATTGCTGGCGGTTTAAACACCGCGCAATCGAACTGGCGTGCTTTGCAGTCTCCAGGTCCGGGTTGCAATGGGCCGTTACGGACGAATCTCGATCATCGTTCCATCCGGCACCAGGCCCCACACTTCTCGCATGTCCATATTGCGCATGGCGATGCAGCCGTCGGTCCAGTCCAGGGTATGAAACAGGTTCTCCGGGTAGTCGTAGGAATCGGGCGTGCCGTGGATCATGATCATGCCCCCCGGTGGTACGCCTTCGCGCAGCGAGCGTGCAGAGTCGGCCGCATTCGGGTAGGAGATGTGCATGGCCAGGTTAAAGCGGTCGCTGACCTTGCGCCAGTCCACCCAGTAAAAGCCTTCCGGGGTGCGCTTGTCGCCTTCCATCAGCTTGGCGCCCTTGGGCTGCTTGCCCAGGGAAATGCGGTAGGTTCGCAGCGCCTTGCCGTCGGCTATCAATTGCAATTGATGAGCGGATTTAAGCACCAACACTTTTTCGATCGGTTTGCCATCCAGGGTCACCACGGTGGAAGCCTGAGACACGGCAATGAACGACAGGCAGAACAGGGCAAGCAACCAGCGCATTAAAACGATATCCCTAAGAGGTGTTGCGACTATCTAATTGTAGGTGCTGCCTCAGGCTTGAGCCGCAGGCGGACGATCTTTTGCTTTTGCAAAAAATTTTACATTCCGAATCAAACAATAACCGGCTGGGCCAACGGCGGAATCGATTCCGACCGCACGGGGTAGACCTCCGACCGCCGGTCAGCGAAGAAGTATTCTAAAGTACGCCCCACCGTGCGGAAAGCCAGGTCGGACCAAGGGATGTCCGCTTCTTCAAAAAGCTGGACTTCGAGGCTTTCTATGCCTGCTGCGAAATCCAGGTCCACCAGTTCGGCGCGGTAGAACACATGCACCTGGCTGATGTGCGGCACGTCGATCAGTGTATAAATGCAGAGGTCGCGGACCCTGGCACAGGCTTCTTCGGCGGTTTCGCGAATGGCGGCCTGTTCGATGGTCTCGCCATTCTCCATGAACCCGGCGGGCAGGGTCCAGTAGCCCAGTCGCGGCTCGATGGCCCGTCGGCACAACAATACCTTCGAGCCCCAGGTGGCCACGCAGCCGGCGACGATGTTGGGGTTCTGGTAGTGGATGGTGTGACAGCTGTCACAGACAAACCGCAGGCGCGAATCGCCCTCGGGAATGCGTTGTGTCACCGGGTTGCCGCACTGGCTGCAAAATTTCATGCTTGGGTTCCTGAATGCTGTGCCTATCTTGGCGTGCGGCGGTGTCGGTCGGCAAGTTGTCGTTTCGCGACAGACGGCCGTTCGGGACTTGGGCGGTCGGTGTGATTGGTGCATGATGCAGGGTAAGGCACAGATCGAGATCACTCATGCTGGACGAGCTACTGCATCGGGTAAGCAACCACACGCCGCGAACCCTGGAAACCGACAAACGTTTCCCCGAGGCCGCCGTATTGGTGCCCATCACCCGCAGTGACGAACCGGAACTGGTTCTGACCCTGCGCGCCAGCGGGCTCTCGACGCATGGCGGCGAAGTGGCGTTTCCCGGAGGCCGCCGCGACCCTGAAGACCCGGACCTGATTTTCACCGCCCTGCGCGAAGCCGATGAAGAGATTGGCCTGCCGCCCGGGCTGGTCGAGGTGATCGGGCCTCTGAGCCCGCTGATCTCGCTGCATGGCATCAAGGTCACGCCTTATGTCGGGGTGATCCCGGATTTTGTCGAGTATCGGGCCAACGATGCCGAGATCGCGGCAGTGTTCAGTGTACCGCTGGAGTTTTTTCGCGAGGACCCGCGCGAACACACCCACCGCATCGATTATCAGGGCCGCAGCTGGTATGTGCCGAGCTATCGTTACGGCGAGTACAAGATCTGGGGCCTGACGGCGATCATGATCGTCGAGTTGATCAACCTGCTGTATGACGCGAAAATCAGCCTGCACCAGCCGCCCAAAAGCTTTATCAATACCTGAAGCCATCATTCGTATGGCAATACCCGAGCCGGCCTGGCCCTGAGGACAACAAGATGAAATACCGCCTGGGCGACGCCCGAGTCGAAACCCACCCGCAGAGCTGGGTAGCCCCCAACGCCGTGCTGGTGGGCAAGGTCAAACTGGAAGAGGGCGCCAACGTCTGGTTCAACGCGGTGCTGCGTGGCGACAATGAATTGATCCTGATCGGCAAGAACAGCAACGTCCAGGACGGTACGGTGATGCACACCGACATGGGCTACCCGTTGACCATCGGTACCGGCGTGACTATTGGCCACAATGCCATGCTGCATGGCTGCACGGTCGGGGATTACAGTTTGATCGGCATTAATGCGGTGATTCTCAACGGCGCGAAAATCGGTAAAAACTGCATCATCGGTGCCAATTCGCTGATCGGCGAGGGCAAGGAAATTCCCGATGGCTCCCTGGTGATGGGCACGCCGGGAAAAGTGGTGCGCGAGTTGACCGAACAGCAAAAGAAAATGCTCGAGGCCAGCGCTGCGCACTACGTGCACAACGCCCAGCGCTATGCCCGCGACCTGGCTGAGCAGGAAGAATGAACACTGCAGAACCACCGGTTCGCTCACCGTGCGTGAATGTCTGTGCGCTGGATGACGATGACCTCTGCACCGGTTGCCAGCGCACGGTCGAGGAGATCACGCGCTGGAGCCGGATGGATAATGACGAGCGGCGCAAGGTTTTGGGGCTTTGCCATGAAAGGGCGAAGTCCAGCGGGCTTGTGTGGATGCTTGGCAAGTAACTCCGGACATTCATCGCGCCCCTTGTAGGAGCGAGCTTGCTCGCGAAAACCTGAGGGCGCTGCGGGGTACCTGATTTTACGCGTAATCGTTAACGTCCTTCGCGAGCAAGCTCGCTCCTACAGGTGTCTTTTCGTCCCATGCTTTTTTTGATCGCCTACATCAGCAGCGTCGTGCTGATCAATTACGCCTTTTCCACCGCCCCGCACCTGGACATCATCTGGTCGGCCTGGGGTGGCCTGGTATTCGTGCTGCGCGACATGGTGCAAACGCGCTTTGGGCACGGCGCAATCATCGCCATGCTCGCCGCGCTGGTGTTGTCCTATGTCACCTCCGATCCATCCATCGCTCTCGCCAGTGCCACGGCGTTCGCGGTCTCCGAGTGCATTGACTGGCTGGTGTTCAGCATCACCAGGCGCCCGCTGCACGATCGCCTGTGGATAAGTTCGGCGCTGAGCATCCCCCTTGATACGTTCATCTTCTTTGGCATGATCGACGCGTTCACCCCAGCCGTGATCCTCACCGCCATGGCCTCGAAGTTCGCGGGCGTGACGGCCGTCTGGTTGATCATGGCCTGGCGCCTGCGCAAACAGGCTGTCGCCAGCTGAAGCCAAAACCGCAGGTTCATGTAAAATGCCGCGCTTTCTCCCCATGGGAAGCGCGCCAGGCGCTGCCTCCCTCGATGATCCGCTTCTTTGAGGACTTGAGATGACCCGTATCGGAACTCCATTGTCGCCGACCGCGACCCGCGTATTGCTGTGTGGCTGTGGCGAGTTGGGCAAGGAAGTGGTGATCGAGCTGCAACGCCTGGGCGTTGAAGTGATCGCCGTGGACCGTTATGCCAACGCACCGGCCATGCAAGTGGCGCATCGCAGCCACGTGATCAACATGCTCGACGGTGCCGCCCTGCGTGCGGTCATCGAAGCAGAAAAACCGCACTTCATCGTGCCGGAAATCGAAGCCATCGCGACCGCCACCCTGGTCGAACTGGAAGCCGAAGGTTTCACCGTGATCCCTACCGCGCGTGCCGCGCAGCTGACCATGAACCGCGAAGGCATTCGCCGCCTGGCAGCTGAAGAGCTGGACCTGCCCACTTCGCCGTACCACTTCGCCGACACTTTCGAGGATTACAGCAAGGCGGTCGAAGACCTCGGCTTCCCGTGTGTGGTCAAGCCAGTGATGAGCTCGTCAGGCAAGGGCCAAAGCCTGCTGCGCAGCGTCGATGACGTGAAGACCGCGTGGGACTACGCGCAAGAAGGCGGCCGTGCCGGCAAGGGGCGAGTGATCGTCGAGGGCTTCATCGATTTCGACTACGAAATCACCTTGCTCACCGTGCGCCACATCGGCGGCACCACGTTCTGTGCTCCGGTGGGGCATCGCCAGGAGAAGGGCGATTACCAGGAGTCCTGGCAGCCACAGGTCATGAGCCCGATCGCGCTGGCGGAGTCCGAGCGTGTTGCCAAAGCCGTGACCGAAGCCTTGGGTGGCCGCGGCCTGTTTGGCGTCGAGTTGTTCATCAAGGGCGACCAGGTGTGGTTCAGCGAAGTGTCGCCGCGTCCACACGACACGGGCCTTGTGACTCTGATTTCCCAGGACCTGTCGCAGTTCGCGCTGCACGCCCGGGCCATTCTTGGCCTGCCGATCCCGTTGATCCGTCAGTTCGGGCCTTCGGCTTCGGCGGTGATCCTGGTGGAAGGGCAGTCGACCCAGACGGCGTTCGCCAATCTTAGCGCTGCGCTGAGCGAGCCGGATACGGCGTTGCGGTTGTTCGGCAAGCCTGAGGTCAACGGCCAGCGCCGCATGGGCGTGGCGCTGGCGCGGGATGAGTCGATTGAAGCGGCTCGGGCGAAGGCTACCCGTGCTTCCCAGGCCGTCGTAGTAGAGCTCTAAACCGAGGCGCGGCATTCGCGGGCAAGCCCGCTCCCACATGGGATTGGGGTCGTACACACAATTTGTGGACAACCCGAAATCCTGTGGGAGCGAGCTTGCTCGCGATGGCGGTCTATCAGGCCACCCGATTCAAATCGTTATCGCGCGTTTCCTTCAAGCACAGCACCGCAATCAGGCTTAACACCGCCGCCCCCGACACATACCCCCCGACATAACTCAGCCCGCCCATCGCCACCAGCTTCTGCGCGAAGAACGGCGCTGCCGAGGCTCCGACGATGCCGCCCAGGTTGTAGGCCGCCGACGCGCCGGTGTAGCGC
>NZ_JZRI01000162.1:0-5757 GCF_000952175.1 Pseudomonas sp. ES3-33
AGATGTGTATAAGAGACAGGCTATGCATAAATGCAGCCCGGAGCAGGGCTCCAAATGGAGAGCTACCGTTTCCGGATCAAGCAACTAAATCCATTCCACGCTAAACTAAATATTGTTAACCCACCTCTACAGTCAGCCCTTTAGTTTGATCCCCATAAAAAGCCTGGTACTTAAACTCAGCCTGCCAACGCTTTCTACCCCACAGATCATTATGAATACTAGGAACATTAAAATATATGCTTGGCTCATTGGAGCAAGTAATTATCCTGGCAACCGCAGCAATATCAGGATGATGATGTTTGTTACCATCCGTTGATATCAGCCATTTATCGCAACTGATACTCGCCATTAATTCCTTGCTTACATTTTTCTCACTACCGTGATGAGGAACTTTAACAGCATCAAAACTTATTGGAAGCCGATCAGTGAATTTTTCAAACGCACCAATAAGATCACCAGCTAGTGCGTCACCGGCGAGCAGAACTCGCTTTCCTTCGTACTCTAAGACAAGGGTTATACTACTGGCATTAGTAGTACTAGTATCGGCTACAAACTGTGCGTTTGCCATTTCATCCAAATCTTCAAGATTGGATATATCGATGCTACTTCTCGCCCCAAGCTCTTCTAAGCCTACTACAGGCGGGGGGGCATCCTTCAGAGCCTCAGACATCGCCTCTGGCCATGAAGGTGCTAATTCATACAACCTTTTAGGAGTGGGCCCAATGACAGTAACGACCATATTTCCTGGCAGAACAATTTTTATCGGCTGCCCATCGAAAGAGGTACTTACAGCCCTTTTATCAAAGGCCAAATTCCAGTGACCTGATTGTTCCAACCAGTTGGAAAGCTCATCTCCTTGTATAGGGCCTAGTGATTCGAGGGTATGTTGGCTTTCTACAAGGTGTTTCCGTCCATTAAACCAAAAGTCTGAGATTGCTAAATTTGGAATTTTAGGAGATTCCACGAAGCAGCTAATAGCCCCCCATATATGATCACAATCAATATGAGTTATAACGACGAGATCAAAATGCCTTTGTTCTTCTGGCATTGCCATTATCAGGCGCTTTAAATTTCTACCGCTGGCCTTTATTCCGGAATCAACAAGTATTTGCCTTGGATTATCCGCATCACCCCATCGGATCAATAGCGCATCACCCTCTCTAGCGGGGAGCATTGTAATTTCAAACATTAAGATCACTCGACTGGGAGTAGCAGAGATATCTAGAACGCCAGTCGATAAGAATGGCCATATTAAATATGGATTCAAATTGACTTTTCTCAACTGGAAGCGTCCTGATCAGAGACAGCAACACTGAAAAACTATCGCTATATAATATTTTTTGATGAGCCGCAATCCTTATAAGCTCAATCGCGCTGCGTTCATCATTTTCTGACTCTGCCAATATTAGTGCGAGAAAAATCTTCCCATCAGGTAGCCACTCATATCGATTGTTGAATTCTTGCAACCACCTTTTGTGAGGATACAGACGCCCAACTTTAAATAACGCAATCACTCCTAGTAAGGCCCCAGTTGGATCTGGATATCTATCCAAAAGCGCTTTCATGCTATTGAAAGCCACTTGTGATGCATAAAATATTCGCCCCGAATCTAACATTTGCTCCATGGAAGAAGCTATAGTACGTGTTGGTGCTATTTTTATTTTTGGATAAGTAAAGTTATCTTCACGATTTGAAAAAACTTGGCACCACATTGAGCGAAAGTGATTGCCCCCGCTCACCGGCAAGTTAACAACCACCCCTCCTTTTTCGGTGATGAACGTAGCCGAAGTAAGTTGTTCCATAGGATTTTCTTGTCGAATCACCCACCGATCATCCTTCATGTGAATTTGTGCACCTTGCGTTATGTCAACAAGCTTGATTTCAGATGTCTTGGGGCTTGAAGGAGCAGGGCTAATGAAATGGACAAAATCCTCATCTAAGAGGCTAGCGTCGGGACCAGCTTCCGTTTTAAGGAAAAATTTTACTTCCTTTTTTTCGTCTTTCGAGACCTGAACTATTTGACTTATGGCTTGCCCATTATCCTTCACTGTGCTCAGCTCATAAATCCCTGGGGGAACGAGCACTTGTTTAGGAGTAGTAGTGAGATAAAGCCGTAATCGTTGATCTCTAATTTTTATTTTAGTATCGCCGCCCGCGAAATTGAGCTTTGAGTCAACAACTATATTTATCGCTCCCCAGCTATCCTGACTACTTAACATATCCTTATCCCTTAGGGCTTAACTGACAAAATTTTCTTAGGCGGGCGCACATTTAGTAAAGCTTGGCGTTGCGACGTTGTACTAGTAAGCGAAGTGTTCCATGCCGCGCTGTACAACCCAGCCGGGAGGAAAGTACTGAAAGGCCAATCAGAGTTGTTTTCGATATGTGTACAACTAGAAGATCTCAAATTAAAATTTGTGCAGTGTCCGCGATGAGCCTGTGGACTTACATCAGCCTCAAACTCAACAGTTGGCGCAGCGATCATTGAATGCAACACAGCGTTTTCAATGATCCCTGTATTCTCCACATACTGCTCAGCACCAGCTGCCCTGGCTGTTTTTGGTACAGCAGAGGATAAATACTCTATGAGACTTGTAGCTGTTACTTCCCAAGGCGACTCATCTTCTCCATCTGACTGCGCCGCCTCACCCGAAACAAGACCGTTCATAAGCGATTCGTTAAATAGAGTGACTCCATCCGGTCGCCCATAAGCTTTAGCACCACTTATAGAGGACAGAAACATTGTAGAGCTCTTGGCGTGACCGTTTTTCTTGCTGCGCTGCATCGAACCAACCATACACTCGAATTGCTTTGCGATTTTAGGCTCCTGCCTGCAAACATCTGCAAACCAGAACTGCGTTTGGGCTGTTCCAGGATGACTAGCACTTTTGTGCAAGCTCATTAAATCAAGTGACCCGTGTAGTTCTGTAGTGTGAGCAGGGTCGGCAATATCACTAAGCAAAAGAATTGCCCCCGTCTTTGTTAACTGCACACCGTGCCCGGCGAAATACACAACCCCAACGTTTTCAGTATGTTGAGCCAAAGACGCTGAAAAATGATCAAAGTAGAGTTCAGCATTGCCCCTGGTGGCTTCTGAACTTCCAGTCAGCATGCCTTTGATCTTGGCATTTACTTCCTCATCGGCGTCAAAGTTCGGCGAAAGCAAAATACGAACTGAAGACAGAGGTGCGGACGAGTTTCGGTAACTATCAATTAGCCACGCTGCAAAATCAGAGGCAGATCGCGCAGCTGAAGTTAGTTGAGCCATCTCCAGCTCAAGGCCAAAGTCTGAAGTAGAGTCACCTCCAGAAAGATGTAAATATCGACTAACACCAATCACAAGTGCGTGAGTACAGGGCAAATCTGTGGCCGCAGCGGTTGTATACACAGTCATTAGAGCCAAAAACTCCTTCTCGATGGCAGCAGTCGGATGATAGCAAAACGTCAGTACGCAGTCATTCCGTACCTTTCTAGTGACGCTTTCGCCCTGAATCGCCCCCGTGGCTTGAGCATGATTCCCGAGCCTAATGGCGCGTATGCCATCAGAGCCGTACTACCCTACTATTGCATCGGGGCAATCGGTCTAAGATTGACTCCCCTCACACCCATCAAATCCGGCCTAGCGCCAAAGGACAGTTTTAGAGATAGACAATCGCACAACTAAAAATAAACCATTACAAATCATATATTTATGGAATTTTTCGACTCCTGGGGCCGCACCATATTGAATAAGGCTCGCAGCGATGCGGGCCTTTTTCATTTCTACCTCGGGGTGACGCCGGGGTTACGTTTCAGATAAATCGTCGGTGATTTCGACTGTCTATTTTCTCGTCTAGGTCATGTAAGCTGGCCCTGCCTGCTATACAAAGCTGCAATCCCCCTGCGCCTCCACCGCTTCACCCAAATCAATCTTTCGCGCTCAACAATCTGTCGGCCTCGTTACGAGAAATCGTCGGCCCAGACAGAGAAGCGTCGGAGCTTATAAAAGAGATTTGGAGCGAGCCGCCGACAAATTCCTCATGAACGCCAATCGAAAGTAAATTCAGTACTCGGAGTTTCTTAACAGGTACGTGCGCAAACGAAATAGCAGGAGCGATTCGCCGATCTGCACAACGGCCCGAGTCGCTAAGCTTTCCTCTCAACGGAGGAAACACATTGCGGAAGCCGAAGGCTTGCAGTACATCTCGAAGCCCTCAGCCGCTAGGAAAAGAACTCTAATGACGATCGACTCCAGAGAGCTTCAATGCGAATCCGCGCTAGCAAGAAATGGTCCATCAGCCCCGTCTACGGGAGGGTAAAAAGTGCTTTTGTGCTTTTTGATCGCCTCACGAACATCCTAACCCTGAGCCTTGTTTGGTGGTTGCGAAAGTGATGGCAATACGATAGCGTTGCGCTTGGCTTATGGGCAGATTTTGGATCGCGGATCGCGATCAGTGGTAACAATGTCCGAAAGACTGCTCCTATGAGGCTCCTCTCTGCTTAAGAGTCCCTCCAAGTTTGCGAAGGAGTGCCCATAAGCCACCCTTTTTACTCAGCTCAGTGCCCAATATGAGAAAAATCGACGCTCTTCGAGCTGTACGGACAAAGCCTGAACTTGCTCGACTTTTAGGCGTAAGGGCATCTGAGCTCACATATGTCTTATATGTGCTGAAACCTCCTACGCAATATATCTCCTTCAAAATCCCTAAAAAAAGTGGCGGTGATCGTACTATTCACTCACCATCGGATCGACTGAAGGCAATACAGTCTTCCTTGTCGGATCTCCTTCTGGATTGTATCGACGACATAAATAAATCAAAGCCCGGAAAACCACACCTGGATCGCTTTGTTAAAGGCAAGAAAGAAAAACTGCTGGATAGTAAGAAAAAAAAGCCTTTAGAATATATTTTTTCGCCTACGCTTTCGCACGGATTTGTCCGGAATCGATCAATTATTACCAATGCAATGATGCATCTGCATAAGAAAAACGTTCTTAATGTGGATCTGCAAAACTTTTTTGACAGTTTTAATTTTGGGCGTGTTAGAGGTTTTTTCATATCAAATAGGCATTTCCAGCTTGATGCAAATGTCGCAACTGTAATTGCCCAGATTGCTTGTTATGATAATAAACTCCCTCAGGGCAGTCCTAGCTCACCCGTAATAACTAATTTGATTACTCACTCTTTAGATATTAGTCTCGCAAAGTTAGCATTCGAGCATTCTTGTACGTATTCTAGATATGCCGATGACATTACATTTTCGACGCGCGAGAAAATTTTCCCCCCTCAGATTATGAGTGAGGAAAGCGGAAGTTATACTGCCGGAAGCCAATTGACGCACGAGATTACGAAGGCAGGTTTTAGTCTGAATTCAAAAAAAAATCGTATTCAGTACAATTCCTCTCGTCAAGACGTAACTGGACTTGTTGTAAATAAAAAGCCGAATGTCAAGTGCGAGTATTGGCGTACAGTTAGGTCTCAATGTCACTTACTATTTAAAAGCGGTAGCTTTGTTACGAAAATTAACGACGAGGAAGTTGTCGGCAATATCAATAAACTGGAAGGCAGGTTAAACTTTATTGATCAGGTCGATTATTATAATCGTCTTCGTCAAAAGCCTGCGCTAAATCCTGAGTACACGCTGTCCAAACATGCTATAAATACGCGCGAACTACTTAGCGGTAGAGAAACTACTTTTAGCAGGTTTTTGTATTATCGTGCGTTTTATGCAAATGAAAAGCCGACTATTCTCTGTGAGGGCTGTCTCTTATACACATCT
>NZ_JZRI01000017.1:0-1114 GCF_000952175.1 Pseudomonas sp. ES3-33
CAGCGGCGTAGGTGGTTTCGCCGATGGTGAAGTTAAGCACGCTGACCGGGCCGTCGACGCTGGAAGTTCCGGTCAGCACGCTGCCGGAGACGGGTGCATCTTCGGTGGTGGTCACGGTTTCGCCGAGGTCGGTGAAGCTGTCATCAACCGGTGTGACGCTGATGTTCAGGGTCGAGGTGACGTCAGAGCCAGAGCCGTCAGTGACGGTGTAGCTGACCACTGGCACGCTGCCGTTGTAGTTGGCGGCCGGAGTAAAGGTGTAGGCGCCATTGGCCGCAATGACCAGAGTGCCGACATTGGCGATAGTCGCCGTACTGCCGGCGGTGTAGGTGTTCGCACCGATGGTGAAGTTGACCACGGTCACGTCGCCGTCGACGCTCGAGGTACCAGTCAGCACGCTGCCGGTAACGGCAGTGTCTTCAAGGGTGGAGACCGTTTCGCTGGCATCGGTGAAGCTGTCATCAACCGGGGTGACGCTGATGTTCAGAGTCGAAGTGACATTGCTACCGGAACCGTCGGTGACGGTGTAGCTGACCACTGGAACGGTGCCGTTGTAGTTGGCGGCTGGGGTGAAGGTGTACGCCCCGTTCGCCCCGATCACCAGGGTGCCGACATTAGCGATAGTCGCGGTGCTGCCGGCGGTGTAGGTGTCCGCACCGATGGTGAAGTTGACCACGGTCACGTCGCCGTCGACGCTTGAGGTACCCGTGAGGACGCTGCCGGTAACGGCAGTGTCTTCCAGGGTGGAGACCGTTTCGCTGGCATCGGTGAAGTTGTCATCGACCGGGGTGACGCTGATGTTCAGGGTCGAAGTGACATTGCTACCGGAACCGTCGGTGACGGTGTAGCTGACCACTGGCACGCTGCCGTTGTAGTTGGCGGCTGGGGTGAAGGTGTACGCGCCGTTCGCCGCGATGACCAGGGTGCCGACATTGGCGATAGTCGCCGTACTGCCGGCGGTGTAGGTGTTCGCACCGATGGTGAAGTTGACCACGGTCACGTCGCCGTCGACGCTCGAGGTGCCAGTGAGGACGCTGCCGGTCACGGCAGTGTCTTCAAGGGTGGACACGGTTTCGCTGGCATCGGTGAAGTTGTCATCGACCGGGGTGACGCT
>NZ_JZRI01000018.1:0-4935 GCF_000952175.1 Pseudomonas sp. ES3-33
TTAGTTTTTTTGTCTTAATTTAGATAACAAAAATCCATTGTTTTTCTAATCTGCGAGCGAGCAGCGCACGGTCAACAAGTAATAATACCGCGTTTCGTCACTATGCTCTTCTAGGCGATGATTTAGAAACCAGTCTAGATGCTTTCTCTGCCAAGTCCACGGCGTTTCTCGCTGCCAGCGTTCAGCAATTTCATTCTGGATGGTCTTCGCCTGCCGTAAATGGCGTTGCCGTGTCGCGGGCGACCCCGTAAGCATTACACCCAAGAACAGTTCCATGTCGAATGGCTTACTCATGACCGCCCTCCAATATAGGCAGCGACCACATCGATCCGACCGTGCCCCAGCTCGTAGCTGATTTGCCTTCGGGCCTCACGATCAAGGTTCCTATCTACCTGGCAACATTGGTCGCCATTAATAGGCGCGCGGTGTTGGGTGATTTGCTCATAGCGCTCACATGCGTGCCGCTCGTAGCTCATGGAAGCCTTTGAGGTTGTGTGCATGCATGATGTCCCGTGCAGGGCGGACAATTCTTTGTAGAAAATTCAGGTAGCTTTCGTGTGGCGCGATGAGATTGCGGCTCCCCTCAGGCAACACCTGTCGTGCAACCCCAAGTGCACCTCGAACATGGTCGTCCACCGCAATCCAACGTGGTGCCGAGGCGCCGGCGCGGCCGCCCTTGGTGCCATCCTGGATGTTGATCCTGCCTAAATTTTGGGCCTCACGACTTAACCGTGGCAGGTCAGCCAAGATGGCCTCACGCAAGCGCATGCCGGTGGCTCGCGCTAACAGAACAATCGCGGCGGCCCGTAGCTGATGATGACGGCAAAGCGCATCGACGATTTGCTGAACCTGTTTGCGGTCCTGGCCCTGTGGCACCGACTGGCGAACCCCGTTGCGCTGCATACGCAACGCTTTGCTCGGGGTGGGCAACTTCACGCACTGATCACCGCGAAGCGCCGCCATGGTCCTGTTAACGCTGGATAGCCGATTTTGCGCGGTGCTGATGGCGAGGTCGCCGCGCCCAACCAGGTCACGGAGATACGCCGCATAGTTGGCCAACACCTTCCGATCAACCTGCCGCGCGTCATTGATACCGGGCCCCTGTTCGGATCGGCACCACTTCACAAATGCCTGCCACCGATCAGAATGCGCCTTGACCGTGCCGTAGTGGCCACCGCCGAACATGTCTTTCAATGCCTGCGGCCCCGCATAGCTCAATTGCCTGCCATAGCCGAAATTGTGGCCATCGCGTTTACCCACCAATGTCATGTCGGTCACCCATCCGCCGTTCTCCGATCCTCGCCCCACGTCATCCCGCCAAGAATGCTGAGTGTTATCAGGGTTCAAGGCCCCTGCGACCTGTGGGGATGTCCTCTAACGCGGGACTGACGACTCCTCACGACCGGGAGCAAGGGCATCCCATGATCTGGCCTCCTGAGCACCGTTACCGGTGGGCGGGTGGAGGCTGCACTGGCTGACGAGACCAATGCCGCGAGATCCTGAGTCGGGTGAAGGCAGTGAAGCGATGACCGGGGCATGCCTGACTGTCAGTCAGGTGCAGTCCATTCCATGGTCTGCGGCACCATCATCTATATCGCTGTTGCTGGTGACTTCGGTGTTTGTCACGCCGATTGTCACGAGGGGAAATGCCGGAATGCCTTGTACGAGGTGGGCTGCAGCAATGGTAGGAGCGCCCGTCTCTTTCCGGAAGAAAGAGACGGGCGCAGGTTTGCGCAAGGAAATGGCCAAGCGGATAGGTTGCTGCAGGGCAGCTATGAAAGGGGATGAGTTGCCGCAGTGGGCACACTGGTAAAAGTAGGCATCCATCACATCGCTGTGACCGTGCGAGCCGCCGGACGCTAATCGCACTTTGGGAGAACCACCACGGTGTGGCGTAGCCTTAAAGGTTCTGGCTACCTGGGGTTGCTGTCAGCGACAGCGCTTTGCCCGATCTTTTTTACGCCTGTGGATAATTCGGGTCAAGGCTCGAATTTTGGGGAATTCTGCGGCTGTGGATGAAATTATCCACCGGTGGAAATCAGTGGATTTCCACAGATAGTTGCTTGGGCTTTAGATTTTTAAGTGAGGTCCATTTAAGCAGGGCGCCTTTGCAGCCATGCTGAAATGGACCCTGATTGAAGAGGTCTAGTGCAATTCAGGATAGGCGATACTGTTAATTATCGTCCCAAAATACTTTTTAGCTCGTTCAGGCATAATTTCGGAAGGTCGATTGAGTTGATATTGATTTTCGAAAGAGCTTCCAAATAATCTTCTACATCTACGGCGTCTGTGTTCCCGATGATTTTCTTCAATCTAAGCGCAGTAAATCTTGAAAAGCCTACTGACATCAGACCTAATTCAACTTTGTTACATGAGCCGAACTCTAGGAAAGTGTGGTAGGGAGCCTGTTGAGCGTCTTCTTTGGAGAATCCTCTTTCCAATAAAGCTAGCTCTAGAAGATCTTCGTATGCGCTAAGGTATTTAACGAGCCTAAACCTTATTGCGCTTTCGATAACTTTCAACACCTGTCGAATTATTGAGGAGGCGCTTAATTTATTATCGTCGTCTCTGCGGACGTAATTTACGCGATCTTTGAGTATAGATCCGATGGATTTACCAGTAACCCAATCGTGTGCGAGATTACATATAAGATTTCTATATTTTATAGAGTTTACTGTTGCATCCCAAGAAAAATACTCACAAACGAGATCCACAGCATTTGACATTCTTTCTTTTCCGCCAACCTCGAACGGCTGCAAAAGCGAAAGATGGTCAATGCTCAGCGCTCCAATCATATGGTTATAAATATGTTGGAGGTGGTCTGGTCTCAATGATCGATGGGCCTCAAGAATATCATAAGGAAGCGTGACCTCAAGTGATCTTATATGGATTAAGTTATCGTTGAAAATTTCGGCGGTGTCAGAGGTGCTGTACTTCGCTGTTAGTTCCGTATCAGTTGACGTCATGCTTTCATGAAAAAGCTTACTAAATCCGGCTTCGGCTATCTCCTTTTCTTTTTCATCAGTTAGAGACTCGTTTATAAGCTCCTGAATAATTTTCCCCCCGTCACCCATAATTTTATCCATGGATGATTTTATTTCTTGTAGAGTATCGCCCTTGTAGGATTCGTCCACCCAACTTCCTGGTCTTATACACCATATGTTGCCATGGAACTCCTGGAGAAGTCTGCCGGCTCTTCCTGCTAGATTTAAGAAGTCCGATCGCAGCATTGGATTTTTGCCGCTGTACGGGTTGTCAATCACAATATGCTTTGCGGGAAGATTGACACCCTGCAATAGGGTGCTGGTACAACATATGTATTTGATTTCTCCAGATCGAAATAAATCTTCGATACCAGCCCTTACAATGGAAGGAATGTCTCCATAATGGAAAGCTACGCCGCTTTGCAGGCTTTTTACCAATCCGTGCTCTTCGTGGATCTCGCTTCTAATAAAACTAACAAATTCTTTAATGTTGTTGCTTGGTTCGAAATTTTTATTGAGTGAGGAAAGCTCGCTTGCTATTTTTTCGGCGTCACTGGGGTCGTTTGCAAATATTATTGTAGAGTCATCGTTCTTTGTTATCGCATAGGCTAGATTTGCTCTTTGCTTGAAGATGCTGTCTCTAAAGCGGAAATTTACATGGCGCTCCCCGATTGTGATGTCAAATTTATTCGTGAGCAGCGAAACGTTAACCATGTTAGGCTTTTTGTTAACTTCGGAAATTAATAAGATATTCTGTGATACGGGTGAAACTGTTTCGGTGAAGAACTGCCCATTATCACTGCGTTTAAATAAATTTAGTAAGTATCCAGGGTTCTTTATGAGAGGGCTGGCAAACATAAGCGACGTTTTGGGATGTTTCGATAGTGCGATTTCAACTGCATTGTGTAGTACTATCCCTCGATTCCCTTTTTGAATTTCATGCGCTTCATCCACGATGAGTGTGGAAATCTGTTGCGTGTTATTTTTTGGCTTTAGAAGGGTTAGAAGTCTTTCAGGTGTGAGAATATATACAATGCTTTTGAATTTCGATTCTGTTTCCAGCGGAAATGGCGCGGTTCGAACCGTCGTGTCATTTATGTTTTCACGCTGAAGTGTTTGCCGGATTCGGTTTGAAACTTCACTTATTAGAGCGCGTGTTGGTACTATGTATACAACGACCTTTTCTGTACAAGACTTTAATCGGCGGACTAGGTCTATGTTCAGGATAAATGATTTTCCCGCTGAAGTAGGCGCGGAGACACTTAAGGATGTTTGCTTTTGTAAGGCTTCTAAAAGCTTATATTGAAAATCCGTTAGAAGAATTCCCTCGTTGGTGGAGTTTTCGGCCTCGCGTGCAACTCTTTCCAATGCAAGAGAAATAGGAATGCTGGGTCGTTCATCTTGCGTGTAACGACTACGCAATAGTGTGCGTCCTGGAAAATTCCCTAGCCTAGAAAGTATAATGTCTGCTGCAGAAGTTATATCTATGGCGGATTCTTCGGTAGACTCTATAAGTCTACTCATTATTTCGTAAGACAGAATTAAATCGCTGGGCTCTTCGGATAGGGAAAGCGCCGAGGATACTCCAATAAGTTTTTTAATTTCGGCTTCTGTCATCGAGGCAGCGTTTATTGGGACTGGGAGTAGCGACTCTATGTTTAGCTTGTAAAGCTTTGCTATCTGGGGTTGAAATTCTTCGGCGATATTCATGGTTTAGTCCAGGGCTGCGTTGAATTCATCACGAAACTGCTGGACAGATGGAAATGGGAGGAAAAAAACTTCAAAATTAAGATGTTTTTTTTCAAAATCGCCAAACCTTGAGTTTAGTGCTTTAGATATGTTCTTGCTTTCGGTAAGTAGCATTTGGCGGAATTGACTAGAAAGATCGCTTTGTTTGATTTTGTGGATGTTTTGATATTCTTTCCAGTTGTAGCCGATTAGGCATGCGTGG
>NZ_JZRI01000019.1:0-593 GCF_000952175.1 Pseudomonas sp. ES3-33
GTTCTGGACTGGGCGGGCACCGTTGTTGATTTCGGTTCCTTTGCCCCGACGCAGATCTTTGTCGAGGCTTTCGCCGAGTTTGGCGTCGCTGTCTCTCTGGAAGAAGCCCGCGGCCCGATGGGCATGGGCAAGTGGGACCACATCCGCACGTTGTGCAATCAGCCACAGATCGCCGACCGCTACCACGCAGCCTTTGGCCGCCTACCCACTGATGAAGACGTTACTGCCCTCTACGAGCGCTTCATGCCGCTGCAGATCGAAAAGATCGCTTTGCATTCAGCGTTGATTCCCGGTGCTCTCGATACGATCAACACCTTGCGCGACAACGGCCTGAAAATAGGTTCTTGCTCCGGTTACCCGGCCGTGGTCATGGAAAAAGTAGTGGAGTTGGCGCGCAAGAACGGCTATGTCGCCGACCACGTCGTAGCGACCGATGAAGTACCCAATGGGCGTCCGCACCCGGCCCAGGCCCTGGCCAACGTGATCGCATTGGGCATCAGCGATGTTGCCGCTTGCGTCAAGGTCGACGACACCTGGCCAGGTATTCTTGAAGGCCGCAGCGCTGGCATGTGGACGGTCGCATTGACCTGCTC
>NZ_JZRI01000002.1:0-74655 GCF_000952175.1 Pseudomonas sp. ES3-33
AGAAATTGTCCGGCTATGGCAAGGACATGTCGATGTATGGGCTGGAGGACTACACCGTGGTACGGCATGTGATGTTCAAGCACTAAAAAAGCATCGCTGGCAAGCCAGCTCCCACAAGGGTTGGGACTTACCCAACCCTGTGGTCAACCACAAATCCTGTGGGAGCTGGCTTGCCAGCGATGGCGCCCTCAAGGCCCCAGTGTTCTCTGCCCATTCCCGATCCCCTTCGCAACATCTACCCCCCAATCCAGCGCCGCTTCCATGTCCAGTAAATGCGGTCGTGGATCGTGGTCCTCGGAAACCGGTACCCCGTCCGGACGATAAACGCCGATAAACATCTTTAACGAACCGTCGCGCAAAATTTCCGCCTTCACCACAATCGAGCATCCATTCGACAGCGTTTCCTTGTGTTCCAAATGGCGCTCAGTCATCACGGTAATCCTCCGGTCGTTGGGTTCGGGTCAGTACTCATCTTAGCTCACGCCAGCGCACCAAAATGATTCGTCAAAATGCCCGAAAACCCCGGCCTGACAGCGGCGCATTGCCACCTATACTGGAAACCACCGCCCCTTCGGGGTCTGCACGTCCAACAATAAAAAGCAGAGGTGGAACATGGTCTGGCAGCAAATCTACGATCCGTTCAACAACCCGGTCATTTCCACCCTCATGGCAGCCGTGCCAGTGGTGGTGATGCTGGCGGCCCTGGCGTTCTTCCATATCAAGGCGCACCTGGCGGCCCTGCTAGCCCTGGGCTCAGCCCTGATCATCGCGATCTTCGCCTTTGGCATGCCGGCCGACATGGCAGGCTCCGCGGCCCTGTATGGCGCCGCCAACGGTTTGTTGCCGATTGGCTGGATCGTACTCAACATCATTTTCCTGCACCGCCTGACCACCGAAAATGGCTCGTTCAAGGTGCTGCAAGACTCACTGGCGCGGATCACTGACGATCGTCGCCTGCAACTGCTGTTGATCGCCTTCTGTTTTGGCGCCTTTTTTGAAGGCGCCGCAGGTTTCGGCACACCGGTGGCAGTCACCGGGGCGATTCTGATCGGTCTGGGGTTCTCGCCACTGGCGGCGTCCGGCCTGGCGCTGATTGCCAACACCGCGCCCGTGGCGTTTGGCGCACTGGGCACGCCGATCATCACGCTCGCCAAGGTCACGGGCCTGGATGAAATGGAGCTGTCGATGATGGTCGGTCGGCAACTGCCGTTCTTCTCGGTGATCGTGCCGTTCTGGCTGATCTGGGCGTTTGCCGGGTGGCGCAAGATGCTGGAAATCTGGCCGGCGATCCTGGTCGCCGGGGTCAGCTTCGCCGTGCCGCAGTTCCTGGTGTCCAACTACCATGGCCCGATGCTGGTGGACGTGATCGCTGCGCTGATCTCCATGGCCTGTTTGACCGGCTTCCTCAGGGTGTGGAAACCGGCCACCGTACACACCTCCGCAGCCCTTTCAGGTCGCGTCGACAATTCGAAAATTGATGCCGAGCACGATCAAAAACCCGTCGCCAGCGCCGCGTTTGGTGCGGATGCCAAACCCGCCGTGATGCGTGCGTGGATGCCGTGGATCATCCTCACCGTGTTCGTGTTCGCCTGGGGTACCCAGGGTTTCAAGAACATGTTCGACACCCGCCCTGCCATTGATCCTGTGACCCAGTCGGCCAAGCTCGATCCTCAAGGCAAACCGTTGCGCGAGGCGAATCCGGTCTTTGCCCCGGTGATCACCTTTGGCACGATCCACCAGCAAATTGAAAAAGTCCCACCAGTAGTGCCTGCGCCAAAAACCGAAGAAGCGGTCTACAAGTTCACCTGGCTGACCAGCACCGGCAGCGGCATCCTGCTGGCGGCGATCCTGGGCGGGCTGTTGATGGGCTATTCGATTCCGCAGCTGATCAAGCAGTACGTGCGCACCATCTGGGTGGTGCGCTACTCGCTGATCACCATCGTCGCGATGCTCGCCCTGGGCTTCCTCACGCGCTATTCAGGCCTGGACGCAACGATGGGCCTGGCGTTTGCTGCCACGGGGATTTTCTACCCCATGTTCGGCACCCTGCTGGGCTGGCTTGGCGTCGCGCTGACAGGCTCCGACACGGCGTCGAACGTGTTGTTCGGCGGCCTGCAGCGGGTCACTGCCGAACAACTGGGGCTCAGCCCGGTGCTGATGGCAGCTGCCAATAGCTCCGGCGGGGTCATGGGCAAGATGGTCGATGCGCAGTCGATCGTGGTGGCCTCCACTGCCACTCGCTGGTATGGCCATGAAGGAGAAATCCTGCGGTATGTGTTCTTCCACTCGATCGTCCTGGCGATTCTGGTCGGCGGGTTGGTGACGTTGCAGGCGTATGTGGCGCCATTCAGCGATATGGTCGTGGGTGGGCATTAAACGGGATCAGCCGGTTGTTGCGCTTCTGACCTACCTGCCCGGGCTGCTGCCCGGGCGTTCATGAACGGAGTAGGGTAAAGCGACTATGAACATTCTCTACGATGAACGCGTCGACGGCGTGCTGCCGCAGGTCGACCGGGCTGCCCTGCTACAGGCCCTGCATGCGCGCCTGCCGGACCTGGAAGTGCTGCATCAGCAGGAAGAGCTCAAACCCTACGAATGCGACGGCCTCTCGGCGTACCGCACCACGCCATTGCTGGTGGTGCTGCCGCGTCACCTGGACGAAGTGCAAGGGGTGCTCAAGCTGTGTCACGAGATGCAGGTTCCGGTAGTCGCCCGGGGTGCGGGCACCGGGCTATCGGGTGGGGCACTGCCGCTGGAGCAAGGCGTGCTGCTGGTGATGGCGCGCTTCAACAACATCCTGCACATCGACCCTGCGGCTCGCACGGCACGGGTCCAGCCGGGTGTGCGCAACCTGGCGATCTCCCAGGCCGCGGCGCCATTTGGCCTGTACTACGCCCCGGACCCTTCGTCACAGATCGCCTGCTCCATCGGCGGTAATGTCGCGGAAAACGCCGGAGGTGTGCACTGCCTCAAGTACGGCCTGACCGTGCACAACGTGGTCAAGGTCGACATCCTCACGGTGGAGGGCGAGCACCTGAGCCTGGGGTCGAATGCCCTGGACTCACCGGGCTTCGACCTGCTTGCCCTGTTCACCGGGTCTGAAGGCATGCTCGGCGTCATCACCGAAGTAACGGTCAAGCTGCTGCCCAAACCCCAGACCGCCAAGGTGCTGCTGGCCGCTTTTGATTCGGTCGAAAAAGCCGGCCGTGCGGTAGGCGACATCATTGGTGCCGGCATCATCCCCGGGGGCCTGGAAATGATGGACAACCTGGCCATCCGCGCCGCCGAAGACTTCATCCATGCCGGCTATCCGGTGGACGCCGAAGCCATCCTGCTGTGTGAACTCGATGGCGTCGAAGCCGATGTCCACGATGACTGCGACAGGGTCCGCCAGGTGCTCGAACAGGCAGGCGCCACCGAAGTGCGCCAGGCCAGGGACGAAGCCGAACGCGTGCGTTTCTGGGCCGGACGCAAGAACGCCTTTCCGGCGGTCGGGCGACTGTCGCCGGACTACTACTGCATGGACGGCACCATACCGCGTCGGGAATTACCCGGCGTGCTGCAGGCCATCGCCGCCTTGTCTGCCGAATACGGCCTGCGCGTAGCCAACGTGTTCCATGCCGGCGATGGCAACATGCACCCCTTGATTTTGTTCGATGCCAACCAACCGGGGGAGCTCGATCGGGCAGAGGCACTGGGGGGCAGGATTCTCGAGCTGTGCGTGAAAGTCGGCGGCAGCATCACCGGTGAACATGGCGTCGGCCGCGAGAAGATCAACCAGATGTGCGCCCAGTTCAACAGTGATGAACTGACGCTGTTCCATGCCGTCAAGGCAGCGTTCGATCCCGCTGGCCTGCTCAACCCCGGCAAGAACATCCCCACCTTGCACCGCTGCGCAGAATTCGGCGCGCTGCATGTGCACATGGGGCAATTGCCCTTCCCTGAGCTGGAGCGTTTCTGATGCGCCACGAAGATGACTTCGATGACAGCGCCGCACTTCTGGAGCAAGTCAACCAGGCGTTGCAGGGCATTACCCCACTGCGTATCCAGGGCTCAAACAGCAAGGCTTTCCTGGGGCGCATCACTGCCGGTGAAGTGCTCGATACCCGCGCCCATCGGGGCATCGTCAGCTACGATCCGACTGAGCTGGTGATCACCGCACGATGCGGCACGCCGTTGGTGGAACTGGCTGAAGTGCTGGCTGCCTCGCAGCAGATGCTGCCCTGCGAACCGCCGTCCTTCGGCGAGGGCGCGACGGTCGGCGGCATGATCGCCTGCGGGTTGTCGGGACCGCGACGGCCCTGGTCGGGTTCGGTTCGCGATTTCGTCCTCGGCACCCGGGTAATCACCGGCCACGGCAAGCATCTGCGCTTCGGCGGCGAAGTGATGAAGAACGTCGCCGGCTACGACCTGTCGCGTCTGATGGCTGGCAGCTACGGCGCCCTCGGGGTAGTGACCGAGGTATCACTCAAGGTGCTGCCCAGGCCTCGGCAATGCCTGAGCATCAGCCTGGAGCTCGACGTCGAACGCGCCCTTGATCGCCTCAGCGAATGGGGCCAGCAGCCGTTGCCGATCAGCGCGGCCTGCCACGATGGCACACGCCTGCACCTGCGCCTGGAAGGCGGCGAAGGCTCGGTGGCCGCGGCCCACGAGCGCTTGGGCGGCGAGCTGCTGGACGCCGGGTACTGGGCCGATCTCAACGAACACAGGCTGAGTTTTTTCGATGAGGATCAGCCGCTGTGGCGGCTGTCCGTACCGCACAACACCCCTCGCCTGTCACTGCCGGGGCGACAACTGATCGATTGGGGCGGTGCCCAGCGCTGGCTCAAGACCGATGCTGAAGCCGCGTTCATTCGCCAGGTGGTCAGCGAGGTCGGCGGACACGTGACCTGTTACAGCCATGGATTGATCGACAGCCCTTTCCAGCCATTGCCTGCCGCCCTCATGCGCTACCACCGCAACCTCAAGCAGCAACTCGACCCCCAGGGTATTTTCAACCCCGGTCGCCTGTACGCGGAGCTCTGAGCCATGCAAACCACGTTGAGCGAACAGGCCCGCCAGTTGCCCCGAGCCGAAGAAGCCGAAAGCATCCTGCGCAGCTGTGTGCACTGCGGCTTCTGCAATGCCACCTGCCCCACCTATCAACTGCTCGGCGACGAGCTGGACGGGCCACGCGGACGAATCTACCTGATCAAGCAAGTACTGGAAGGCCACGAGGTCACGCGCAAGACTCAACTGCACCTGGACCGCTGCCTGTCCTGCCGCAACTGCGAAACCACCTGCCCCTCCGGCGTGGATTACCACAACCTGCTGGATATCGGCCGGGCGGTGGTCGATGCAGCGGTCCCGCGCTCCCTGGCACAGCGCCTGTTGCGCGAGGGACTGCGCAACGTCGTGCCCAACCCTGGGCTGTTCAAGAGCCTGGTCAGCAGCGGTCAAGTGTTCCGGGCGCTGCTGCCGGACACGCTGCGCGCCAAATTGCCACGCAGTGCCTGGCCGGCAAAAGCCCGACCGGCCGCGCGCCATGCCCGGCAGGTACTGATGCTCGAAGGCTGCGTGCAGCCTGGCCTGTCGCCTAATACCAATGCCGCCGCCGCGCGGGTACTGGACCGCCTGGGCATCAGCGTGACCCCGAGCCGCGAAGCCGGGTGCTGCGGCGCCGTGGATTATCATCTCGATGCCCAGGCCGCCGGCCTCGATCGCGCCCGGCGCAACATCGATGCGTGGTGGCCAGGCATCGAGAGTGGCGCCGAGGCCATTGTGCAGACCGCCAGCGGCTGCGGCGCGTTCATCAAGGACTACGGGCACCTGCTGGGCACCGATCCGGCCTATGCCGCCAAGGCACAAAAAGTCAGTGCGCTGGCCAGGGACCTGGTTGAAGTGTTGCGTGACGAACCCCTGGAAACACTAGGCGTGCAGGCCGAGCAACGCCTGGCGTTCCACTGCCCTTGCACCTTGCAGCACGCGCAGAAGCTCGGGGGGGCGGTCGAGGCGGTGCTGGTACGTCTGGGTTTCAACCTCACCATCGTGCCGGACAGTCACCTGTGCTGCGGCTCGGCAGGCACTTATTCGGTGACCCAGCCAGTACTGGCCCGCCAATTGCGAGACAACAAACTCAATGCCCTGGAAAGCGGGCGCCCCGACGTGATTGCTACCGCCAATATCGGCTGCCAAACGCACCTCGACGGCGCCGGTCGCACCTCGGTCAGGCACTGGATCGAACTGGTCGAAGCGGCACTGCCCTCCCCACCTGCTGGAGTATCCCCATGAACCGCAAATTCGTTTTAAGCCAGGTCGAGGTCAGTCAGATCCTCGCCGCTGCGCGCAATGAAGCCCTGGGTAATCAATGGGCGGTGACCATCGCGGTGGTCGATGACGGCGGCCATCCCCTGGCCCTGGAACGCCTTGACGGCGCTGCCGCGATCAGCGCCTACATCGCCACGGAAAAGGCCCGCACTGCGGCGCTGGGTCGGCGCGAGTCCAAAGGTTACGAGGACATGGTCAATGGCGGTCGGCATGCGTTTCTCTCGGCGCCCTTGCTGACGTCCCTGGAGGGTGGCGTACCGATCATCATCGAGGGCCAGGTGATTGGCGCGGTGGGGGTATCAGGCGTCAAGGCCGAACAGGATGCACAGGTGGCCAAGGCGGGGGCGCAGTGCCTGGGCAACCCGAACGCCTGATCAAGCCAAGCCCCAATGGTGAATCAATCGACGAAGAGGAAACCTGCCGATGCCCAGCCTGACCGCCAAGGACTTCGCCCCGCAACTGCTCGAACTCTACGACTACTACGCCCACGGCAAGATCAACCGACGCGAGTTTCTTGACCGCGCGGCGCTATTCACCTTCGGCGGACTGACCGCTGGCGCCCTGCTTGCGAGCCTGAGCCCCAACTATGCCCTGGCCGAGCAAGTCGCCTTCACCGACCCGGACATTATTGCCGAGTACATCACCTATCCTTCACCCCAGGGCAACGGGCAGGTGCGCGCCTACCTGGTGCGCCCGGCCAAAGCCCCGGGCAAGGTGCCGGGAGTGGTGGTGGTACATGAGAATCGCGGTCTCAATCCCTATATCGAAGACGTCGCCCGACGCCTTGCCAAGGCGGGGTTCATCGCCCTCGCCCCCGACGGTCTGACCTCCGTGGGTGGCTATCCGGGAAACGATGACAAGGGCCGCGAGTTGCAGGCGACCGTCAACCCGGAAAAGCTCATGAACGACTTCTTCGCAGCTATCGAGTGGCTGATGAAGCTTGACGCCGCCACGGGCAAGGTCGGCATCACCGGCTTCTGTTACGGCGGCGGTGTCGCCAATGCCGCGGCCGTGGCCTATCCGGAACTGGGGGCCGCCGTGTCCTTTTACGGGCGCCAGCCGGAGACCAAAGACGTGCCGCGAATCAAGGCCCCGGTGATGCTGCACTACGGCGAACTGGACACGCGCATCAATGAAGGTTGGCCGGCGTACGAGCAGGCGCTAAAGTCCGCCAGCAAGACCTACGAGGCCCACATCTATCCCGGCGCCAATCACGGTTTTCACAATGACTCCACGCCCCGCTATGACGAGGCTGCGGCAAGCCTGGCGTGGGACAGGACCCTGGGCTGGTTCCAGCGCTATCTGGTGTAAACGCTTGGCGCTGGCATTTACAATCGCCGGCCAGGATACGTCCTCTGTATGATGGCGCGCTTTGAGTGCGGGTCAGACTTCGAGGAGTATGCATGGACAGGCTTTACCGGACAGGACACCAGGGCTTGTCCGCCCTCAATTTACTGACCTTGTGCCTGTTATCGGCCAACAGCGCGCTGGCGGCTGACACCGAGTTGCCGGCGCTCACCGTCACCGGCGAAGACAACTCAGGCTATCAGGCCGACAGCGCATCGGTCGCCGGCTTCGACTCGACCACGCTACTCGACACCCCGGCGGCGGTGACGGTCATCACCGATGCGCTGATCAAGGATCAACAGGCGCGCCTGCTCAGCGAAGTCCTGCGCAATGACGCCTCGGTGGGTCAAGCCTATGCCCCGGTCGGCTATTACGAGAACTTCGTGGTGCGCGGCTACTCGCTCAACTCCGCCAGCAGTTACAGGATCAATGGTCGCACCATCACTGGCGAACAGAACGTCGGGCTGGAAAACAAGCAGCAGGTGGAACTGCTCAAGGGCCTGTCGGGCCTGGAAAGCGGCGTGTCGGAGCCCGGTGGGCTGGTCAACTACGTGACCAAGCGGCCGACCGATGTGCGCCAGGTCACGGTCTCGACCGATGACCGCGGCAGCGGCTATCTGGCGACCGATATCGGCGGGTTCTTCGGCAGCGAACAACAGTTCGGCCTGCGCGCCAACCTGGCCCATGAAGATATCCATTCCTACGTTGAACATGCCAACGGTCAGCGGGATTTTGCCTCCCTGGCCTTTGACTGGAACATCAGCCCCGATGCGCTGCTGCAACTGGACGCCGAGTACCAGAGCCGGGAACAGCGCTCGGCGCCTGGCTACCAACTGCTGGGTGGCACCCGACTGCCGCACCATGCCTCGCCGAAAAAACTGCTGGCCCACCAGAGCGGCTCCAACCCGGTCAGCACCGATGCGCTGAACCTCAACGGCAAGTTCGAGTACCGCTTCAGTGATGCATGGAAAACCGACATCAGCGCTTCGCGCAGCCGGGTGGTGATCGACGACTACAGCTCGTTCGCCTGGGGTTGCTACGGTGCCGCCAGCTGCGCCGACGCCGCAGTGCCGAATGACTTCAGCCCGGAGGGCGACTACGATATCTACGACTTCCGCAGCCCCGACGATACCCGCCGCAACGACGAACTGCAGGCGACCCTCAGCGGGCGTTTCGACACGGCGGGCCTGGGCCACGAACTGACCTTGGGCACCAGTGCGTTCCGCCGGGTGGTGGACAAGCGCGACCCGATCAACGTGATGATCGGCAGCGCCAATATTAACAGCGAGCCTGCAGACTTCGCGCGTTATGACGGCCCGCTCAATGACTCCCAGCGACGTCTGGACAGCCGCCAGTACGGGCTGTTTTTCAATGACCGGATCAGCTTCAACGAGCACTGGCAAACCGTATTGGGCGGGCGCGCGGTGCGTCTGGACGAAGAAACCTTCGACAGCCAGGGCGAAACCACTCGCCATACCCGCCGGTACGAGTTCCTGCCCCAGGCTGCGCTGATCTACAAGCCGGTGCAGAACCTGTCGCTGTACACCCGCTATAGCAAAGGCCTGTCCCTGGGCGGCGAGGCGGCGTGGTTTACCACCAACGCCTTCGAAATCCTCGCGCCAACCGTGTCCCGGCAGATCGAGGCCGGGGTCAAGTATGACTGGCAGCGCATCAGCCTGGGCGCGGCGCTGTTTCAGATTCGCCAGGCGTATCAGTACTCGCGCCCCAACGACGACGGCACCTTCACTTTCGCGCAACAGGGAGAACAGAAGAACACCGGCCTGGAGCTGTCCGCCAATGGCTGGGCGACCCAACGCCTGCAGATCAGTGCCAGTGTCGCGGCGATTCGTTCGCGGGTCAGCGGCACGGGAACGGCGGCTTATGAGGGCCACCAGACGATCAATGTGCCGACCTTGCGCGCCAGCCTTTCCGGCGACTATGCATTGCCCTGGATAGACGGCCTGGCATTGCTCGGTGGCGTGCAGTACAGCGCCAGCAAATACGCGAGCCAGGTGGGCGAAGTGGAAACCGGCGCCTACGCGATCTTCAATGTCGGCAGCCGATTCAGCACGCGTATTGATGGTTACGAGACGGTCTTTCGCCTGAGCGTCGACAACCTGTTCGACAAGCGCTACTGGCGCGATGCCGGAGAATACATGGGCGATGACTACGTATTCCAGGGCGCGCCGCTGACGGCGCGCTTGAGTGCTTCTGTCAATTTCTGACGGCTGCCGAAATCACCTGTAGGGGCCAGCTTGCTGGCAATGGGCGTTAACGATAATGCGGGGTGCCTGACAGCCCGCGGCGTACTCAGGTTTTTCGCGAGCGAGCTCGCTCCTACAGGATGGTAAACGTTAACGGGTGAGCCGAATTGGAGCTCATCAGTTCACCAGGTCAATCAGCTGTTCACGCTGCGCCCCGGTCAGCATCGGGCCGAATCCGGCCGCCGCATTGTCGGCCATGTAACGCGGATTGCCGGTGCCTGGGATCACACAGGTCACCGCCGAATGCGACAGCAGAAATTTCAGCGCCAATTGCGGCCAGCTATTGACCTGTACCTGCGAAGCCCAGCCCGGCAGGGGCTTGCCCTTCAGGCGCGCAATCAGGCCACCGCCGCCAAACGGCCGGTTGCAGATCACTGCCACACCACGTTCGCGGCATAGCGGCAGAATGCGCTTTTCGACTGCGCGATCATCCAGGGCGTAATTGATTTGCAGGAAGTCCAGTTGTTCAGCCTTGAGCACCGCCTCCACCTCGTCATAGGCCGACGCGGTGTAATGGGTGATCCCGATGTAGCGGATGCGCCCTTGCTCTTTCCATTCGCGCAACGTCGGCAGATGGGTTTTCCAGTCCAGCAGGTTGTGGATCTGCATCAGGTCGATCCGGTCGGTTTGCAGCAGCTTGAATGATTGCTCCATCTGCGCAATGCCTTCTTCGCGACCACGGGTCCATACCTTGGTCGCCAGGAAAGCCGGCGAGCGCGGCTCGTGGATCGACAGCAGCTCACCGGTGGTCTGCTCGGCGCGCCCGTACATCGGCGAGCTGTCGACCAGCGTCCCGCCTTTCTCGAACAGTGCATCCAGCACGGCCGGCAGTTGCTTGTAGGCCGGGTCCGCGGGGGCGACATCGAAGCCGCGATAAGTGCCCAACCCAACGACGGGCAGCGGCTCGGCGCTGGAAGGAATGCCTCGGGTCTGCATGCTCTTGCCTCCTGTGGCGATCGGCGGCGCTTGCGCCCCGGCTGGGTCGAACGTTAAGACCGCCGAGACACCGGCAGCCAGCGTGAGTAGTCGGCGACGGGTGATTCCATCAGTGTGGCTCATGATGTTGCTCCTCCATTCGGGTGCTGGCCGCCCGTTGTTCCTGCCGCCTGGCCAGCCAGAAACACAACCCTGCCCATACGCCCGCAACCGGAAGAATCGCCAGGGCCACCAGGCCAAACCCTGCGCCTACTGCCGTCAGCCCCGCAGACAGCCAGCCACTGGCGGCATCGCCGCCGCGATAGACCAGGGTTTCGATCACGTTCTTGGCCTTGTACTTCTCTTCGCGGCTGACCACTGTCCACAGCACCTCTCGCGCTGGCCGAACGAAGGCAAATTCCACCGCCCGACGCAGCCCTTGCGCCAGGGCAACGGCGGCAGGTACCGGCGCCATGGCCATCGCCGAGAAGGCCACGACGCTCGCCAAGGGCAACATCACCAGCGCCCCGCCCACGCCGACCCAGCGGATCAACGGCGCGGTCAACAGCAGCTGGAATAACAGGGTCAGCACCGACACCAGCAAATCAACCAGAGCAAAAAATTGAGTGCGGCTTGCCACATCAGCGTAGCTGCCTGCGACGATCCGGCCTTGTTCAAAGTACAAAAGGGTCGCGGCGCTGGTGTGCAGCAGCATGAACGCCACCAGCCCAAGCAAATAGCGCGAGCGCAGGATCAGCGTGATGCCGGCCAGCATGCTGCCGCCCAATCTTTGGTCATCCGGCGAGCGGTTGTCGCTACGCGACACTGTGCACCTGAGCAAGGCCCGGTAACAACGCACCGCGATCTCGAGCAGCACCGCCGCCGCCAGCGTCAGGGCCATCGGGCCCAGGCGCACGGCCATGGTCGCGGCCAGCAGCGGCCCGATAAAGGTGCCCAAGGTGCCACCGGCGGCAATAAAACCGAATAACCGCCGCCCCTGATCATTGGAAAACCGGTCGACCAGCACGCTCCAGAAGATCGTGACGATGAACAGGTTGTAAATGCTGATCCAGACAAAAAACACCTGCCCGACGGTCACCGGCGCAACGTGATTGGCGATCAACAGCCCGAACACCAGCATCGACAGCGCAATCAGCCGATAGATCAAGGGCACGAAACGCGTTGCCGGCAGCCGGGACACCAGCGCACCGTAGAGCGGTACCATCAGCAACATCACCACGAAGGTGGCGCTGAACAGCCACTGCAATTGGTCCGCACCGCCCTCCAGGCCCAGGGCATCGCGCAGGGGGCGGACCAGGTAATAGCTGGCGAGCACACAAAAATGGAAGGCAAAACCCAGCATCAGCGCGGTTCTTTCCGCGGGCAGAATATTCAGCGATTTCAGCGCGATGGGCATCGCTTCCCTCCCGGACCGGCGCGCTACGGGGCCGATCGACTACACTGCGACAGCGATCAAGTGATCGCCGTTTTCCACCCTTGAGTCGTCAATGCCGCTCCCTAACGTTAGTCGAATGTCGCGCATCCTGATGATCATCGCAGGCATCGTCATCGCGCTGTACCTGGTGCTCTGTATGGCGCTGTGGATATTCCAGCGCGCCCTCATCTATTACCCGCAGCCTCGATCCGTGGCCAGTGCGCTCTTGACCCTGCCCCGTTCCGACGCGCAGGTGCTGGTCTCGGTGCGCGAGCACGAGGGCCCCAAGGCGTTGATCTATTTCGGAGGCAACGCCGAGGACGTGTCGCGCAACCTGCCCTCGTTTTCAGCAGCCTTTGCCGATCACGCGCTGTATTTTCTGCACTACCGAGGGTTTGGCGGCAGCTCTGGCTCGCCGACCGAGGAAGCGATTCAGCGCGACGCCCTGGGGTTGTTCGACGAGGTGTACGCCCGGCACCCGCAGGTGACGCTGGTGGGCCGTAGCCTGGGCTCCGGTGTCGCGGTGCGCCTGGCCAGCCAGCGCCCGGCATCGCACCTGGTGCTGATCACGCCCTATAACAGCCTGGAAGAACTCGCTGCGCGGCAGTTTCCGATCTTCCCGGTGCGGTGGCTGTTACAGGATCGTTTTGAGTCCTGGCGATATGCCCGGGAGATCAGCGTGCCGACCCTGCTGATGGCGGCAGAGCAAGACGAGGTGATCCCGCGCTCGAGCACCCAGCGGCTGTTCGAGCATTTCGCTCCGGGGGTGGCCGTGCTCAGGGTGATACCGGGGGTGGGGCATAATTCCATTTCCGCCAGTGCGGATTACCTGAGGCTGCTGCGGGAGGCTTTGTGAGGTTGAGTGTTGCGCTCCTGAGGCGAGCATGCTGAATAATTCCAGCATGCTCGCCTTCTTGAGCGCATCACCTATTGAGCAACAATCTTCACCAACGGCGCCCCCTTCTTGACGATGTAGGTCGCCAGTTCCGAGCTGGTAGTCGCACTTGTATTCTTCGCAACATGCGCCACCCCTGCCGGGATATAGAGCGAATCCCCCGCCTTGAGTGTCACTGCAGGCTGCCCTTCAAGCTGATACTCAAACGTGCCCTCCAGTACATAGGCCACCTCAACCCCCGGGTGGGAATGTTTGGGCGAGACCACGCCCGGTTCGAAATCCACGCGCACCTGCAGCACTTCCTGTCCCGCAACGTCCATGTCCCGGTGCAGCAGATCGGTGCGGTGCAGGCCGGTCTGCCAGCTCTTGGTCGCCGGCGCATCCTGAGTGGACGACTTGACCTCCTGGGCCTGGGCCAGGCCCGTGACAGCGGCCAATGTGGTCGCGGCAATGGCCAGGCCGAGTGCGCCAGCGGTTTTACGAACATTGAACAGGGACATCGCGATTCTCCAGTGGTAGTACCGCAGATGCGGTGTGCCCCATTCAAACGCCGCCATGTATCAGCCAAGTGTCCAAGCCACCCTGGATATGTATGCGCAAGTGGCTGCAGGCACACCTGATACGCAGGGATACAAACCAGTGACACGTCAGCCCCGGTCGGCACTCTCGCGCCAGTATCAGCGAATTGTCCTTCGTCGAGCGGCGCTTTTATCCAGTGCCCGGCCAGCGGTCAGTTAGGGTCGAGCAGGCCCCCGTGCCAGTGGCGGGAGACACGCGTACCCGTGAATTTCGCCACCACCATGCCCTGGCCAATCAGTCGATCGCGGTAACGGGTGACCATCCGCCCCGCCTGCTCGGCGAACAACACCACTTCGCTGGAGGGATCACCGGGCCGGCGCAGGATCCGGGCAAAACGCTGGCCCTCCTCAACAGGGTCTCCCAGCTGTTTTTCGAAGATCAAGACCCCGGGCGTCGGTGCAAGGACGGTCTCCATCTGGCCCATTTCCAAGGTTTGCACCGGCCAATCCTCCGGGCTTAGCGCCTCATCAATGGCTCCGCAGCGGCACAGCCAGGTGTAAAGTCCCTGGGCATCCTGTTCGGCCAGTTGGTCGCCGACATCGCCCTGCCCGCGCAACTCCAGGGTTGCCGCCATATTGCGGTCACTGAGCCCTTTGCGCAGCCAGGGCGCAATAATGGTTTCCTCAAAAGAACCATCGCCGCCATCGTCCCAGATGATAGCCACGTCCATCTTCATCGCTGCCGCCAGTTCGCGGCCTTGGGCGGCAAAGCTGCGGTGCACATAGAGGTACGGCAGTGCCTCGTCATCGGTGTGCAGATCGAGCATCACATCGGCATCGGCGGCCAGTTGCACCAGGGCTTTCTGCCATTCCTGGACATTGGTGGACGGGTGTTGCTGCGCCGCCGACTGGTCAAAACCACGATTGAAATTGTGCCCTGTGGCGTCATGAAAACGCCCCAGCAGGCGGCCCTGGCGGAACTGGCCAATACCCAGGGGATTGGCCTGGGGCACAACCGTCACCTGACTCCTGAGCCGCCCCTGGGCTTGGGCAACCTGCAGGCGTTGCATCAACAGGTGCAGTACCAGCATCCCGGCAATTTCGTCAGCGTGCACCCCGGCTTGCAGGTGCACCTTGGGGCCGCTGCCATCACCCTGGTAACGCCAGGCCCCCACTTGCAACGGGTCGCCGTTGTTGCTGCGAACATCCAACGAAATATCCTGCACCATCCGTTTGTCCTCCCGTCATGACCACTCGAAAACCAAGGCATTGCCGCTGGTGATTGAACAGACGTTCAACTAAGCTCGGCAACGTATGACCGACTCCAAGGACTAACCCGTGACCCGTGCCCCAGCGAAAAACCGCCGCACCGAACCCGACGCGCGCCGCGAAATGCTCGTGGCTGCTGCCCTGCGTTGCCTGGTGCGCGACGGCCACGCCGGGCTGTCGGTGCGCCGCATCGCCACCGAGGCCGGGGTGTCGGTGGGCCTGCTCAATCATCACTTCGGCAGCATCGATGCGCTGATCGCCGACACTTACCAGAAGCTCGCCAACGAACTGACGAGCGCCCTGATGCAGGAAATAGAACAGGCCGACACCCCCGCCGCAAAGATGGACGCCTTCCTCACCGGCTCATTTGCCCCCCGGGTCATGGACCCGCAATTACTCGGCGCCTGGGTGGTGTTCTGGAGCCTGATCCGCCACTCCGTTCACGTCAGCCAGGCTCACGAAAAAAGCTATCGAGCCTATCTCGACTTGCTGCGCCATTTGCTCGACGACCTGGCGGCCAGCGAAGGGTTTGTGATCCACGACACTCACCTGGCCGCCATCGGCCTATCCGCGACGCTCGACGGACTCTGGATCGAGTGGTGCCTCAACCCCGAAACCTTCAGCCCCGCCAACGGCCTGCATATCTGTCGCTGCTGGGTAAAGGGGTTGCGAAACGGAGCATTCAGCGCCGACGACGTCCTGTGAGGCATGACGCCCGAAGATCATCGCCAGGGTGCCACTGATGGCGATCAGCCCCGCGCCGATCATCAGCGAAACGTCCATCCGGGTACCCCAGATGAGACTCGACAGCAGGAACGCCCAAATCAACCCGGTGTACTCGAATGGCGCCAGCAAGGTCGCCGTCGCCCGACGGAAACTGGCGAACAGCAGGAACTGGCCGATACCACCCACCAGGCCAGCTGCGAGCATACCGAGCCAGTCCGGCATCGGTGCTGGCGTATGAGTCCACGGCAAGGCCAGGGTCATGCAAATAACAAACACCACGTTGGTGATCAACATTTGCTCCAGCACCGATGTCTGGTCATCCACCTGCCGCAACTGGATGTAGGTGAACGCCCAGCACATGGCGGCCAGCAGGGTCAGCACCACCGGCAACGGGTCGGTCAACCGTGTTGGTCGGCAGGCGATGATCACGCCGATGAAGCCGACGACCAGGGTGAACCATTGCCACCCGTTCGCGCGTTCCTTGAGGATCACCGCCGCCAGTACCGTCACCATGATCGGCGCGGAGAAATACAGCGTGGTCATCTCCGCCAGCGACAGGTCTCGGGCAGCGGTGTAATACAGCACCCAGGCGATGATCGAAAGCAAACCGCGCAGCACCAGCAAGCGCCGGCTTGGTGAACGCCAGGCTTTCTGCACCAGGCGCAAGCGCCCCGCAGCCACGCAGACCACCACTACCAGCAAGCTGCGCCAGAACAGGATGGTGACCACCGAATAATCGGCCACCAATGCCTTGATCACCGCGTCCTGCAAGGCCAGGAACGCGTACCCCAGGGTGCACAGGCCGATGCCCTGCAATGACCGATCAACCATCCGTGGCGCACTCATCAAACCGACCTGCGCACAGGTGTCCCGCGCCGCTCGAAGAACGAGAACAGGGCCTCGATCAGGAAGGTGAGGCACACATACACCCCGGCCACCAGCAGCAACGGTTCATACACCTGCAGGGTTTGTGCGCGCACCACATTGGCCGCGCCCAGCAGGTCGATGATCGCAATGGTCGAGGCCAAGGCCGTGGACTTGAGCAGCATCACCGTCTCCCCGGCCAGGGTCGGCAACAGCAGGCGCATGGCCCGCGGCAGGCGCACCCGCAACAAGGACTGGCGCGCAGTCATGCCGAACGCCGAGGCCGCTTCCATTTCACCCTTGGGCACCGCCAGCAGCCCACCACGAATCACCTCGCCGACGTAGGCACCCACCGACAGCACCAGCGCGAACACGATATACCAATAGCCGTCACGCAAATAAGGCCAGAAAAAGCTGCCACGGATCAGCGGGAACTGCGCAAACAGGCTGCCCAGGCCGTAGTAGAAAATGTAGATCTGGATCAGCAGCGGCGTGCCCCGCAGCACGCTGGTGTAGAACAGGCTGGCCTTGGCGATGAACTTGTTTTTCGAGATCCGCGCCAACGCCACCAGCACCGCCAGGGCGAAACCGAACACCATCGAGATCAACAGAATGCTGATGGTCGTTTGCAATCCACGGCCCAGGAGTGCCGCATATTCAACTATCCACGCTGGAATCATTTCATTCACTCAGCCAAAGGCATCCAGCGACGGATGCGTCGCTCCAGCCGTCCCGAGAGGTAGTTGGACACCAACGTCACGGCGTAATACATCGCCGCAGCCGTGAGGTAGAACAACAGATAGTGCCGCGTCGAACCCGCCCCTTGCTTGGCGGTGTACAGCAGCTCATTGGTGCCGACCACGCTGATCAGGGCACTGTCCTTGATCAGGTTGATCCACAGGTTGGCCATCCCCGCCATGGCATAGGGCGCCATGATCGGCAGCGTAACTCGCCGGAACAGGCCGAACCCGCTGAGCCCGAACGCCCTCGCCGCCTCGATCTGGCCATAGGGGATCGCCTGGATCGCCGCGCGAAAAATCTCCGAGGCATAGGCGCCCTGGACCAGTCCCAGCACCAGGATTGCCGCCAGCGGGCCGCTGACGTTGACCGCGTCGTAACCCATCCTGGCCATCAGCGAATTGAGCAGCATGGAGCCGACGTAGTACAGCAGCAGGATCAGCAACAACTCCGGAATGGCCCGAAACAACGTGGTGTAGCCGCGCATCAGCGCCGCGATGGGTTTAGGCGCGCCCAACTTGAGACAGGCCACCACCAGGCCGATAAACAAACCGACCACGAAAGCGCCCGCAGAAATCTGCAGGGTCATCAACAGGCCCTTGAGCAACGCGCTGCCCCAGCCTGTTTCGCTGAAATTGATCAAATCGAACATTGCTGGCATTTCGGTCTCCAGTCGGCGAACCAGACATCACCACTCCCTCGTGTGGGAGGAGCCCCTGCGGGACCAAAAGCTCCGCTCCCACAGGTCATCTTGCAGCCCGGCGTCAGAACGCAGGTTTCACGCTCGTACCGAAGTAGCTCTGGGACAGTTCGTCATAGTCTTTGCTTGCCAGCAGGCTAGAGATTGCCTGGTCCAGTTTGGCCTTGAGCTCAGTGTCATCCTTGCGCAAACCAGCGCCGACGCCTTTACCGAAAATCGGGTCGTAAGGCACGGTGGCGAGGTAGGCCAGGTTGCTGGCATCGGCCGTCTTGACGAAAGAGGCCATGGCCGTGCCGTCCGCCATCATCAGGTCGATACGGCCGGAAATCAGGTCGGCGTTGGCCGAGTCCTGGGTGTCGTAGTACTTCACCTCGGCGATCTTTTCGTAGTTGGCCTTCAGGTAGCTGGCGCTGACGGTCGAGTTCTGCACGCCGATGATCTTGCCTTTGAGATCATCCGGGAACTTGCTCACGGTGGTGCCCTTGGGCCCGACCACCGCGATTGCCGAATCGTAGTAAGCCTTGCTGAAGGCGATCTGTTTCTCGCGCTCGGCAGTCACCGACATCGAGGAAAAAATCACGTCGATCTTCTTCGCCAGCAAGGAGGGAATGATGCCGTCCCATGCCACTTCCTTGATCTCGCACTCGGCCTTCATCTCGCTGCACAGCTTATGGATGAGGTCAACCTCGAAACCTTTCCACTCACCGTTCGCCTGCTTCTCGGTGTACGGCGGATAAGGTTCTGCCGCCACTGCAAACCTGATCGGTGCCGCCTGGGCTGCGCTCATCCCGGCCAGCAGCACGCATGCCACGCCCGTCATCCAGTTTGCCAAACGTCGATTTCCCATGATTGTTCCCCGTCTTTTTATTGATCAGCGAGTCTGATGAGCGTTGACGAATTGTCGGCAACGCTCGCTGCGTGGGTGTACGAACACATCGTCCGGCGAACCGGTTTCTTCGATCAGCCCCTGGTGCAGGAAGGCGACCTTGGAGGAGACATCGCGTGCGAAGGCCATTTCATGGGTCACCAGGATCATGGTCCGGCCTTCTTCGGCGAGAGAGCGGATCACCCGCAGCACTTCGCCGACCAGTTCCGGGTCGAGTGCGGAGGTGGGTTCATCGAACAGCATGACCTTGGGCCGCATGGCCAAGGCCCGGGCGATGGCGACCCGTTGCTGCTGGCCACCGGAGAGAAACGCCGGGTACTCGTTGCGCTTGGCCGCCAGTCCCACGCGTTCGAGCAAGGCTTCGGCCCGTTCGGTGGCCTCCGCGCGGCTTTCTCGCAGGACCTGGGTCGGTGCTTCGATAAGGTTTTCCAGCACGGTGCGATGGGGCCAGAGGTTGAAGTTCTGGAACACCATGCCCAGGCTCGAACGGATCCGCACCAGTTGTCTGGCGTCGGACACCAATGGCGCCCCCGGCCGATTCTGGTTCAGATGGATGCTTTCGCCATCCACCAGGATGCGGCCCTGGTCGGGTATTTCGAGCATATTGATGCAACGCAGCAAGGTACTTTTACCCGAGCCGCTGGCGCCAATCAGGGAGATCACTTCACCTTCACGGGCGGTCAGCGAAACACCCTTGAGCACCTCGATATTGCCAAAGCGTTTGTGCAGGCGATCGACTTCGATCATGGTCTTGCGGGCCACCGCCTCGATCGTCGCCTCGCTGCTCACCCGATTGATCACCGGGCGCGGCGCTTCACCGCTCAAAACCAGGACAAATTTGCGAATGCGCTGGCAGGCCTGGGCCAATCGCTCTTCGCCTTGGGTAAACGAGAGCCGCACAAAACCCTGGGCCGGCTCACCGAATGCAGCCGCATCCAATACCGAAACATGCGCCTCGCGCAGCAGCCGCCAGGCAAATTCCAGCGACGTCAGGCCGGTGCTGCGCACGTCCAGCAGCACAAACATCCCCGCGTCCGGGTTGAGTACCGATATCCCGCGACAATCCGCCAGGCTCTTCACCACCAGGTCGCGGCGACGGCGGTAAATGTCACGCATGCCGTGGGTGACGTCCGCATGGGACTGCACGGCCTTGAGTGCCGCCTCCATGACAAAACCCGGCAGGCCATAGAGCATGCTCAGCACCAGGTTTTCGACGTGGGCCACCAGGGTTTCGTTGGCGATGATCCAGCCGATGCGCCAGCCGGTCATGGCGTGGGATTTCGACAGGCTGCCGATCACCACGCAACGTTCGGCCATGCCCGGCATCGCTGCCAGGCTCAGGTGCTCACGCTCGAACGTCAGGCTTTCATAGACTTCATCCACTACCACCCACAAGTCATGGACAACGGCCAGCTCGGCGATCGCCTGCAATTCTTCGCGATTGAGCACGACGCCGGTAGGGTTGTTCGGGTTGGACAGGAACAGGGCTTTGGTGCGCGGGGTAATGGCCTTGGCCAGCACTGCGGCATCCAGGCGAAAACCGCCATCGGCAGCGCACGGTACGCGCACCAGCGTCGCGCCGGACGCCTTCAGGGTAGCCTCGTAGGTGACGTACATCGGGTCCAGGGCGATCACTTCGTCGCCAGCTGTCAGCAGGCACATTGATGCGGCGAACAGGGCATTCTGCGCCCCTGCCGTCAAAATCACGTTGGACGCGTGCAGCTCACGGTGGAACAGGGGGCTATGGCGGGCGGCAATCGCTTCGCGCAATTTCAGGCGACCGGCGATTTCGGTGTAGTGGGTATCGCCCTCACGCAGGGCATGAATGGCGGCGTCAGTGATGAAGTCAGGGGTGGGGAAGTCCGGATCGCCGACGCTGAGGATAATCACATCCTCGCCCCGGCGCTGGGCTTCATACGCTGCGTAGTGAATATCCCAGGCGGCAACGCCGTCACCAGTTATCCGCTGAACAAAGGGTGAAAACCGCATGCAAGTGCCTCGTTCGATAAGAAGAAACGCAAGCCCGCGCTACCAGCCGGGGAAGTGGGTCTCAACATAATCGAAGCTGAACAGTCGTTCAACAGATAATTCCTGCAGATTCGTGTTCAGTGTCAAGAGGTCGTTTTTACGACAGTGCTGCCGTTTCAAGGTACGCTTTTGCTGTGAATGTGCGGGCCGCATCACGAGCAGGGCCGGCGACACACATCTACCAAGGCCGACGTTATTCATCCTTTCGGTTGATGGGTTTCGTACCAAACATCTAAAGCTAATAGCGCGAACTTCCAGTTCAGGAGTTTTTCCATTCACGCATCGACGTCTCTGAGACGGGACTTTCAGCCCTACTGAGTACATGCGCTCGCCGAAAGTCCCAGCAGATACAAACATCCCCTTACAAATACACTCCTGGCTTAACTCCGAATATAGAACTACTAGTGATAGGTTACGCCGCTCGATCAGGCCCCTTGAGATGCCGAGCCGTATGATGCGCATCAATCCTCCCCGCCTTGCCGTTTACGTTGTGTTGGTGTGCCTGTTCGCGGGCGCCTGGTTTACCCACCCTGCCGCTGTCCATTCCTCCTTCGCCCTGATGAGCCCGGTGATGGCGGTGGCCGACAAAGTGGCCAAGCCCGTCTACACCAGTCGCTTCGCGTCCTCTGGCCTGGTGGACTTTGTGCATTCCTCGGCGGTTACCGCACTGCCTGACGGCAGCCTGATGTCGGTCTGGTTCGCCGGCACCCGCGAAGGCGCTGCAGACGTGCAGGTGCGTTCCGCCCGGTTCAACGCGAAAACCGGTGAATGGGGCGCGGAGCAGGTGTTGGCGACTCGGCAGTCGACCCAGCAAGGCACTCGAAAATACATTCGCAAGCTTGGCAACCCGGTCGTGGCGCTGGCGCCGGACAATCGCCTGTGGCTCTTCTATGTCTCGGTGTCGATGGGTGGTTGGGCCGGCAGTGCAGTCAATGTGATGGTCTCCGATGACTTAGGCGATAACTGGTCTGCGCCGCGCCAGTTGATCACCTCGCCCTTTCTGAATATCAGTACCCTGGTGCGTTCGGCACCCGTGTTTCATGCCGATGGTTCGATCGGCCTTCCGGTGTATCACGAGTTTCTCGGCAAGTTTGCCGAGTACCTGTACCTGAGCCCGGACGGCGATGTCATCGACAAATTCCGTATCAGTCGTGGCACCAATTCTTTGCAGCCGACGGTGGTGCCGCTGGATGGCCAGCGCGGCGTGGCCCTGCTGCGCTATGCCGGCGAGACCCACCACCGAGTGCTGGCAACGCGCACCGAAGACGCCGGGCAAACCTGGAGCGAACCCTATCCGCTGGACCCGTCCAACCCAAACTCTTCGCTGGCAGCGGTCGCCACGCCGAAACATGGCTTGCTGGTGGCACTCAATGACCTGCGCGAAGGCCGTTTCAAGCTGAGCCTGTACGGCACCGATGCTAAAATGGACGACTGGCGCGCCCTGCGCGACCTGGATAAATCACCTGACCCGGAAGGCGAGCCGTTTTCCCCGCAAGCCTACAAGGACATCATCGGCCAGAAATTTCGCGACTCCAGCGGAGCGCTGCGCCAGCCACTGGAAGCGCAGTTCCTGAGCAACCTGGACACCAGGGTCTGCACCAGTCGCGGGTGTGAGTTCGAGTACGAGTACCCCTACTTCATCCGCAGCCCAGACGGCATGTATCACCTGGTTTATTCCTGGAACAACACCTTCATCAAGCACGTCACCTTCAACGAAGCCTGGCTGTCCGAGCGCCTGAAATGATCAACCTGTGGCAAGCCCATCTCAGTTTCGCAATGATCATATTCCTCCTGCTGCCCGGCTTTGGCCTCGGCCGGCTCTGGCGCGGGGGGCTGCTGCTGGCCTTGCTCGCCGCCAGTTTCATTCCTCTGGACGGTTTGACGGTGGCGGCTTATCTGCGCAGTCACATCGATGACCTGGCGATTACCACGATGATCCTGATGGCGTGGGCGTGCCTGCGCCGCCTGGAAATCCTCGCGCCTGCGCCACGTGGATATGTCGGCGTGCTGGTGATCTTCGCCGCCATGGCCGTGCTGTTGTATCCGGCGACGCTGGGCTGGACGTACGTCGATCCATACCGGCTGGGTTTCAGCCCGCGCGTGCTGCTGACCTTGATTGCCTTGCTCACGCTCGGCCTGTACTACCTGCGCAACGGCCTGGCAGTGGCCATGCTGGCGGGCGCGACCCTGGCCTTTATGGTGGGGCTCAAACCTTCGCACAACTATTGGGATTACCTGGTGGATCCACTGCTGGGGCTGTATTGCTGCGTTGCGCTGCTGGTGCTCGGCACCCGCCAGGCCTATCGCTGGTTCCTCAGCCGGCGTGGATCGGCTAGCCACAGGTCCATTTAGATTTAACGACTTTAAACAGGGGAACAGGGATGGGTTGGTTGCAATCGAGACGCTTGCATTACTGGGTGGGCGCGACCGCGATCGTGTTTGCGCTGTTCGCGGTATTGCGAGTGGTGTTCTTCTTCGGCTTTTCAGGGTTTGACTCTAGCGCCCTGAGCGCCCAACCCGCCATTGTGGAAACCCTGGGCATCGGCTTTCGTTTCGACTTGCGCCTGGCCATCCTCACCGTGTTGCCCCTGGCGTTGCTGGCGTGGATTCCGCGCTGGAACCTGACCACCAGCCGCGTGCTGCGCCTTGTCGCCAGGGTCTATCTGGTGGCGGCCCTGAGTGTTCTGCTGCTGATCTACATCATCGATTTTGGTCACTACGCCTACCTTGGTGTGCGCATCAATGCCACCGTGCTGCGCTTCATCGAGGACGCGCAGATCTCCCGCGACATGGTCTGGCAGACGTACCCGGTGATCTGGATCAGCCTCGGCTGGCTGGCCACGGTAGCGCTGGTGACCCTTGCCTTGATGCGCCTGGAACGGGTCACGCTGGATCGCCCGCGCAAGGTCATTCACCCACTCTCCGCCACCTGGGGCAGTGCGTTGATGGTGGTGCTGGTGCTGCTGGGCATCCTCGGCCGAGTAGAAAACATGAACCTGGAAAATCCGGTTCCCCTGCGCTGGAGCGATGCGTTTTTCTCCAGCAACAACCAGATCGCGGCATTGGGCCTGAACCCGGTGATTTTCCTCTACGACACGGTCAAGGTTGGCCAGTCCCGGTACGACGAACAGCAGGTGCGCGAGCACTACGCAGTCATGTCCCGCTACCTGGGCGTCGACCAGCCGGACGCGCAAACCCTCAATTTTGTTAGGCACCAGGCGCCGCAACCCTACAAGATTCCCGGCTCGCGCCCACCGAACGTGATGTTCGTGATGCTCGAATCCCTGGGTACCAGCGCTGTCGGGGCCTACGGCAACCCGATCGATCCGACGCCGAACATTGACCGGCTCGCCAAGCAGAGCTGGTTCTTCGAGCATTTCTACGTGCCAGTCACCGGCACCGCAAAAACCGTGTGGGCGAGCATTTCCGGGGTGCCCGATGTCACCCGCCAGGAAACCGCGACGCGCAACCCGCTGATCACCCAGCAGAACACCCTGATCAACGCCTTCACCGGCTACGAGAAGATCTACACCATCGGCGGCAACTCCGGCTGGGCCAACATGAACGCCCTGATTCGCCAGAGCATCGATGGCGTGCGGTTGTACGAGGAGCGCGACTGGAAAGCGCCGGTCGTCGATGTCTGGGGGATTTCCGACCTGGACCTGTTCAAGGAAACCGACACGATCCTGCAGGCGCTGCCCAAGGACAAACCGTTCTTTGCCTATGTGCAAACCGCCGGCAATCATCGCCCTTTTACCATCCCCGCGCTCAATGACGGCTTCGAGGTCAAGCACCCGACCCTGGCCGAAGTTCAGGCTGCCGGCTCGCGCAGTGTCGAGCAGTACAACGCCGTGCGCCTGCTGGACTTCAACATCGGTCGCCTGATGGAAATCGCCAAGGCAGGCGGCTGGTACGAGAACACCATTTTCGTGCTGTTTGGCGATCACAACACCCGCATCGCGCAGATCCCGTTTCTGGCCCCGGCCTACGAACAGCTGGGCCTGGAAAGCAATGCCGTGCCGATGATCATCCATGCCCCTGCGCTGCTGGGCTCGCGCACCGTCGAGGAAGCCGTGGGCCTGGTGGATTTGCTGCCCACCGTGGCCGGCATGGCGGGCCTGGAGTTTCGCAACAGCGGCATGGGCCGGGATATCCAGCAACCCGCCCCCGAAGGCGAACGCGTGGTGCCGCTGGTCTTGCGTGAGGGCACCTTCCCGCTGATTGCCGGCGTGACCCAGCATTTCATGGTGCAGATGGAACACGACGGCAGCTCGCCGACCTTGCACGACCTGGCGTCGATGACCCCGACGGATGACGTGGCCCGGCAGAACCCCGAGGAGTTCAAGCGCCTCGTGCAATTGACCCGTGGCATGCACGAAACTTCGAGGCTGATGCTCTACCAGAACGTGCGCAAGTAACGGCCTGACAAGTGCTGGCGGACAAATGTGACCTTATATATCCGGGCCAGTTTTGCCGGCACTTGATACCATCCAGCACACTTGTGTGACGATTTAGTGGCTGGAATGTATTTTGTGAACAAACTCCGTCTCGGGTTGCAGCAACCCTACGCGCGTCTTATTGCCCTGCTCGGCCTGGTACTGGTCGTGCCCCTGTGCCTGCGCGCAGCACTGGGCTGGTCAAATCCTCACGGATATTTGTCGGACCTGGCCATCGGCAGCCTGCTGCTGGTGCTGTTGCATCGTCGCCCCTGGTGGCTGGCACTGCCGGTGTTGCTGGCATGGGGCTTCCTGACGGTGGCCAGCGCCGAGCTGGTCAGTGCCGTCGGCCGACTGCCCAACGTGTCGGATGTGCATTACCTGATCGACCCGCAGTTCCTGGAAAACTCCACCGGTGGCGGCTTCGCCCAGCCCTGGCTGGCAGCCTCGTTGCTGGTCGCACTGGGCGTATGGTTGCTCAGCCATTGGCTTGCGCCCTCGCCCCCCTCGCCGTCCCTGCCCCGTCATGCCTGGAGCGCTCCGCTGCTGCTGCTCATTGCCCACTGGGGAGCGCAGCACTTGCAGCCTACTGATGCCGATCAGTGGCGGGTCTACAACCTGCCCCATCAATTGATGGCCGCTGGCACGGGCAACGTGCAGATGGCGGTGGAGGAATGGCTGGAGGGCGACGTCGTCGACGTGCCGCCGCAGATGGCTGGCCTGGTCCAACTCGACCTGGACGGCCAGCGGCTGCTGGCCGGTCGCGGACAGGCGCGCAATGTGCTGGTCATCGCCCTGGAAGGCATTCCCGGTGCCTACATCGGGGCCAACCGCGAAGCGTTGCACAGCAGCTATCAGGAGGACCTGATGCCGCGACTCAGTCGCTGGGCGCAACGCGGCATGAATACCCCTGACTACGTGCTGCACAGCCACCAGACCATCCGCGGCCTGTACGCCATGCTGTGCGGTGACTACGACAAACTCGACAACGGCACTCCCAAAGGCGTGGAGATGCTCACCCAAAGCGCGCGCAACCAGGACTGCCTGCCGGCACAGCTGCGCAAGAACGGCTTTGCCACGCATTACCTCCAGGGTGCCGGCCTGCGCTTCATGGCCAAAGACAAGATCATGCCGCACATCGGCTTCGACACGACCCTGGGCCTTGAATGGTTCACCAACGCATCGTATCTGGACTTCCCGTGGGGCAAGGACGACAAGGCCTTCTTCGAAGGTGCGCTGGACTATGTCGGCCAGCTCAAGAAACAAAAACAACCGTGGATGCTGACCCTGCTCACCGTCGGCACCCACCAGCCCTATTCCGCCCCCGAAGACTACCTGCAACGCTACGACACCCCCAAGCAGGCAGCGGTCGGTTACCTGGATGATGCCCTCGACCAGTTCCTCAGCGACCTGGAGCGCCAGGGCGTGCTCAAGGACACCCTGGTGGTGATCACCTCCGACGAGTCCCATGGCATCGATGGCGTGCGCCTCGCTTCATCATGGGGGTTCAACCTGACCCTCGCACCGGATCAGGCGCAGTTGCCACACATCAAACCCGGGGTGTACGGCCACGTGGACTTGAGTACGTCGATCCTCGACTACTTCGCCCTGCCCGTGCCGGCCACCCTGAGCGGCCGCTCCCTGTTTCGCGACTACGCCACCGGGCGCGAGATCATGTCCTACACCAACGGCAACCTGCGCTATCACGATGGCCAGGGCACCTTCACCGAGTGCGATTTCCAGCAACGCTGCCGGTACTACGCCAGTGAAGGCTTCATCGCAGAGCGGGCGAAGCTGCTCGGCCAATACGGCGGCCAGCGTGCCCGGCAGATTGCGGCGCGCGCCACGGCCCTGGATCAAACCCTGATGCAGACGCCCCTGAACCAGCGTTATCAGTTCGGCAGCCCGGCAAGCATTCCGCTGCAGGCGCAAATCAAGGATGACTGGGCCGACAACCTCATCGGCGCGCAATACCTGGAAATGCCCAAGGGCTCGCACACCCGGGTGCGCCTGACCGTGCGCTCGGTCGACAGCCAGGACAATGCCTACATCCTGCTCAAGACCAAGGAATTCGAACGGGACGTTCAAGTAGGGTTGCCGGCTGAAATGCTGGTCACCGCCGACCAGCCGCTGGAGATGGACTTCAGCTTCGACAATCCCGAGTCGCGCAAGGCTTTTTCTTTCCACTTGCTGGGATACGGTACAGGCGCCGTCGAGGTCAGTGACTTCAGCGTGATTACCGAATTGCCGGGACAGGAAGAACCGGTTGGCGAAACCCTTGATGATGATACGGCGGAGTCGAGCTGAGTAACGGGTGCGCGGTCTGAGCAGCCTTGCGTTATTCCGACACCGCTACCTGGTTACGCCCTCGCGCCTTGGCACGGTACAACGCCTTGTCCGCGTTGTTCATCAGGCTGTGCAAATCATGATCCTCGCTCCCCATCGACGCGACCCCCAGGCTGGCCGTGATGCAGTGCACCGGCCCGGTCATCGACCCTGCGATGGAGCGCGTGACCTGCTCTGCAATATCCAGCGCCACCTCGATGCAAGTGTCGGGCAACAACACCGCGAACTCCTCGCCACCTAAGCGTCCATACACATCCGTAGGCCGGAACGACTTGCTGATCACCACCCCCATCTGCCGCAACACCTGGTCCCCGACCTGATGGCCGTAGGTGTCATTGATGTGCTTGAAATGATCCATGTCCAGCATTACCACGCACAGTGGCAATCGGTGATTCATGCAGTGGCTGTACAACTGCTGCGCTTGCTCGAAGAACGCACGCCGATTGTTCAATCCGGTGAGCTCGTCGGTCTGCGCGGCGCGGGTGGAAATGCTGTGCGCCTGTTCCATTTCCCGGGTCAGGCGAAAGGCAGTTTCCAGCGCCTGGGACAACTTGCGGGTCGCGCCGGCCACAAAAGAAGCGAACACCAGCACCGCCAGGGCCATGCCCACCTGAATCGTTGACGACTGGAACAACAGCCAGACAGTACAGGGCAGCAACACCAGGGCTATCGACGCCAGGGTCATGTGGCTATAGGACGAATAGCAGGACACGGCGCTGACCGACATCCCCACCGCGAACAACATGACCAGCGCCTGGGATAACAGGTCGTTCGTGGGCATCACCGCCAGTGCCCCGCCCCCCCAGATGCCTGCCGACAGGACCAGCGTCAGCCAGTATATGAGCTCCCAGCGTTGCGGGGTACGCTCCAGGTCGGGGCTGCGGAAATAGGCAATAAACATTCCCAGACGCAATAACGACGACACCGACAACAAGGCGATCCAGGAAAACACCACGTTGTGATCCAGGTTGTCCCAGCATAGCCAGCACAGCATGAGAGCGGCCAGGTAACTGCCAAATACCGCAGAAACCGATTGGTGAAACAACTGGTGCAACCGGTCCGAGCGCACCTGATCGGCGATCTGCGTTTGCTGGTCGTACCGAGGCCCAATTCGATCCATGTGATCCGCCTGATCATGCTGCCGGTAAAAACGCGATTGTGGCAGCCCGCCACTAGTGCCCGCTATTGAATAACACTCATTTGCGACGAAAATTCGTTACGGGAGCTAGCTTGCTCGCGGGGATCGTCAACGATAACGCGGAGAACTTGATACCCCACGGCGCGCTGGAGTTCTTCGGCAGCTAGCTCGCTCCTACAGGTTCAACGTTCAATATTGTAGTGCATCAACCGGCTTGTCCCTGACGCTGGAACTGACGCGGTGACAAACCAAAGCGCGTGCGAAACTCCCGTGAAAAATGCGCGCCATCGGCGAACCCGCAGTCCATGGCAATTTGCGTGATGCTGCTGTGACTGTTGAGCAGTAACCAGCTGCCGTATTCCACCCGCAACGAGCGCTGGAATTCCATGGGCGAAATGCCCAGCGACTGTTGGAACGCGCGAGTCAGTTGCCGACGCCCAAGGCCGACATAGCGCGCAATGGCGTCCAGCGTGGGCAGGCTGTCCATGCGCTGCTCGATGTAGTGCGCGGCCTGGCGCACCCGCTCATCCTTGATGTCCGCCAGGTTCGCATAGAAATGCGCCTGGGGCTGACGCCCCTGGCGAATCCCCTGCAACATCATATGCCGCACGGCCTGCTGGGCTTTTTCGCGCCCGCAGTGGCGCGCCACCAGGTACAAGCCCAGGTCGATTGCCGCCGTTGAACCGGCACAGGTAATCAAATCTCCCTCGTCGATGAATAGATGGTCCACCGCTGCTGGCGTTTTCGGAAACCGCGCGCGAAACGCGTCCAGCACGTTCCAGTGCACACAGACCGAGCGGTTTCCTACCACACCTGCCTGGGCGAGTGCGAAGGTGCCGGTGCAGATGCCCAGTAATCGGGTGCGGCTGTTTGCTGCGCGCTGCAACCAGTCCCGCAAATACCCCGGCAAATGGGTATTGGGGTAATCGTTGCCACCGCAGATGGCGATGTAGTCGAACTGCTCCAGGTCCTGCTCCAATGCGCCTGTAACCTCCAGCGTGATCCCGGCGCTGGAGGTTCGGGGCAACCCGTCAACGCTCATCACACGCCAGGCAGTATGGATCTGCCGACTGGCGCCGCCGATATCTGCAGACAACCGCAGCACATCCACAAATCCGGAAAACGCCGCCAGGGTGAACTGGTCGAGCAACACCAGTCCCACCGACAACTGCGGGCGAGTGTTCGCCTGCGCGTCGGTGCCGCTCGATACATGGCAATCGTGGAGATTCTGAGTCATTTTGGGCATGACCCAACTATTCAACTTTAAGACCCCGGTGTGCAAGCGCTCGTATCGACGTTACGAGCAAGATGCAGACAAGGGGAACAGCTCGACTACGCCCCAGAGGACATGAGATGAGAACAACAACCCGCACTAAAATCACAGTCGCGCTATCGCTGGCGGGCTGCATCTCCTCGCAAGGCGCCATGGCGGATCAGCCAAAACTGACCGTCGCGTTGTACGGCGGCAACTGGGGAGACGCGTTCCTCAATTGTGTTGCAGAACCTTTCACCAAAGCCACCGGCATTGCCGTGGCAGCGGAAGTCGGCACCTCGACCACGACACTCGCCAAGCTTCAACAGCAAAAATCCAGCCCCGCCATCGACGTCGCGTGGATGGATGGCGGCATCAGCGAACTCGCTTACGCGGCAGGCGTGATCGCCGACCTCGACCCGGCAGCCATTCCCAACCTGAAAAACGTCGAGGAAAAAGGGCTGTACGCCGAAGCGGGCCATACCTTCGCTGTCAGCAGCGGCTTCTACTCTTTGGGCCTGACCTACAACACCCGGGAAATCAAAGAGGCACCGACCAGCTGGAAGGACCTGTGGAAGCCCGAGTACGCTGCTGCGATAGCGTTGCCCTCGCCCGCCAATTCTTCCGGGGTGCCCTTCGTGTTCTTCATGGCCGATGTCTGGGGTATCGATCGCGCCGATCTGGCACCTCTTTACAGCAAGCTGGGAGCACTGGACACCGCGCTGTTCTTCGACAGTTCGGGCGCCGCTACCAACGCTTTCCAGAGTGGCGAAGCGATCATCGGCGCGCACTTCAACGTCGGTGCCTGGGACTTGATCGACAAGGGAGCCCCCATCGGCTTCACCATTCCCAAGGAAGGAGCATGGGCGACCGACGCGCGCCTGCACCTGATCAAGGGCGCGCGCAACACCAAGGCCGCTGAGCAATTCATCAATACCGCACTGACCCAGGAAGCGGCGTCCTGCCTGGCCGGCAAGCTGTACCTGGGCCCGGCGGTGAAAGGCGTGGAAGTCTCGCAGGAGGTCGCCCGCAAGTTGCCATGGGGCGCAGGCGGATCGATCAAGGACCTGCGCCTGTTCGACTGGGCGCAGATCAACGCCCAGCGCGCCAGTGTCACCAACGATTGGAACCGCAAAGTCACCGCCAAATAGCTCAAGAGGTCTGCAATGTCAGTTTTATTGAGCATCGACAGCGTCTGCAAGAACTTTGGGCCTTACCAGGCATTGGACAATATCAACCTGGACATCGAGCAGGGCGAGTTCATCGTCCTGCTGGGTCCCAGCGGCTGTGGCAAGACCACCCTGCTGCGCTCGATCGCCGGTTTCATGCAGCCTGATTCCGGGAGCATTGCGATCGACGGCCAGGACGTCAGTCGCCTGCCACCCTACCGTCGGCCACTGAACACGGTCTTTCAGAACTACGCGCTGTTTCCGCACATGACGGTGCTGGAAAACGTCGCCTACGGCCCACGACGCCAGGGCGTCAACCGTGGCGAAGCCCGCGAACGGGCTCGTGAAGCGCTGGCGCTGGTGGGCCTCGAAGCGCTGGGCGAGCGTTACCCAAGCGGCATGTCCGGCGGCCAGCAGCAGCGGGTTGCATTGGCCCGGGCCATCGTCAATAAACCGAAATTGCTGTTGCTCGACGAACCGCTCTCGGCGCTCGACATGAAACTGCGCAAACGCATGCAGCTGGAGCTCAAGCATCTGCAAGCGAAGCTGGGGATTGCGTTTATTTTCGTCACCCATGACCAGGAAGAGGCGATGACCATCGCCGATCGTATCGTGGTGATGAATGCCGGCCGCATCGAACAAACCGGTACCAGCAGCGCCATCTACAGCGCACCGGCTTCGCGTTTCGTCGCTGACTTTATCGGCGAAGCCAATCTCATCGACTACCAGGTCACCGGCAACGATGAAATACGCCTGGGTATCCGCAACCAACCGCTGGTGCGCAACACAAGTGCCATCCCGTCACAAGGCGTGGCCGTGCTGCGCCCCGAACATTTGCAGGTGCTGGAACCCGCTGCTGCCGAGACGCCCGGCTGCCACGAAATCCACGGTACCGTCAGCGACGTCGTTACCGTCGGCAGCCATACGCTGATCCATGCCCTGATTGACGGGCAAATGATCATCGCGCGCACCATGGGCTTTCCAGGGCCGGACATGGTTGCCGGCAGCACGGTGCGCCTGGGCTTCAACCCCGCTCATCTGCACCCGATCGGGGAGTCGGTATGAAACGCAAGACGCTCGCCCCGCTGCTGATGCTCTTTGCAGCCCTGGCATTTTTCGCGGCGTTCTTTCTTGCGCCGTTTGCCGTGGTGATCTTCGCCAGCTTCACCCAGGGCGCGGACCAGGCCTTTACCGTCGATCACTATATTCGGGTGTTGGGCGATCAGTACCATTGGGACGTCATCCTGGTGACCTTCCGCATCGCCGCGCTGACCACCCTGGTGTCTTTGCTGCTGGGCTACCCGCTGGCCTGGTACCTGGTGCGTGTCGTGAAGTGGCGGGCCTGGCGGCGCGCCTGTGTGATCCTGCTGGTGGTGCCGATGTTCACCAGCAACATCGTCCGCTCGTTCGGCTGGATGGTGCTGCTGGGGCGCAAGGGCCTGGTGAATCAGAGCCTGATGGACACTGGCCTGATCGACACTCCAGTGCGGTTTCTCGGCACCGAGCTGGGCATCCTGATCGGCATGGTCTACATCCTCCTGCCATTCATCGTGCTCGCGGCAGGCAATGCCCTGGCGCAGGTCGACCCGGCCTACGAGCAAGCCTCCGAAGATCTCGGCGCCAGTCCCCGGGCCACGTTTTTCCACGTGGTGCTACCACTGACTATGCCTGGCATCATCTCCGGCTCGATCATGGTGTTCACCCTGGCAGCCAGTGCCTATGTCACCCCGGCACTGCTGTCGGGCGGCAGGATCTCGGTGCTGTCGATGTTGATTTTCCAGCAATACAGCTCGGTATTCGACTTCAACTACGGCGGCGCCCTGAGCGTGGTGCTGCTGATCTTCACCCTGGTCATGGTCGGCCTTGCCGGTCGGGTTGGCAGTGTCAGAGGGAGCAATCAATGATCACTCGAATGCTGGTTCGCCTGGTGGCCTGGGCAGTGCTCGGCTACATGCTGTTGCCCCTGGTGGTGATCATGGGCGTCTCCTCCCCCGCCTCTTCTTTCCTCGCATTCCCGCCTCAAGGCTGGACGCTGGACTGGTACGCCAAGATGCTCAGCGACCCAAGCTATGTGGCCTCGTTTGCCACCAGCACGGTCCTGGCGTTGGTCGCGACATGTGTTGCAGTGCTGCTCAGCGTGCCGGCGGCCCTGGCGATTGCGCGTTACGAGTTCGCCGGAAAACAGGCGATCCTGGCTGCCCTGACGTCCCCGCTGGTGTTCCCGCATATCGTGCTCGGCGCAGCGCTGCTGCAGTTTGGTGGCTACTTCGGCTTGACCCGCAGCTTCCTCGCGCTGCTGATCGGCCACACCATCATCATCTCGCCCTTCGTGTTGCGCTCGGTGCTGTCGATGCTGACGCCAGAGCAACGTGCGCTGGAGGAAGCGTCCAGTGACCTGGGCGGTACCCCCTGGGCAACCTTCTTTCTGGTGGTGCTGCCACAGATCCGGCCCGGGATCGTCACCGGTTCTATCTTTGCCTTCATCTCGTCGTGGATCAACGTTGAGCTGTCGATCTTCAACACAACCCCGGACCTGAACACCATACCGGTGAAGCTTTTCAACTATGTGCAGTACACCGTCGACCCAACCATTGCTGCCGCCTCAGGGGCGACCATCGTCGTGGTCGTCATTGCCGTCATCATTCTGGACCTGTGTATCGGTCTCGATCTTTTGTCAGAACGCAAATAAATCCCACCCCTAAATCCCGCAAGCCAGGAGTTCAGTCATGCGTATGCAAGACACGTTCGATGTCATCTATACCCATACCGAAGGTGAACCACTGTGCATCGTGCACAGCGGCATCCCCTACCCCACAGGTTCGACCATTCTGGCCAAGCGTGCCTTTCTTGAGCAGAACTACGACTGGCTGCGTAAGGCGCTGATGCGGGAACCTCGCGGCCACAAGGACATGTTCGGCGTCTTCCTCACCCCGCCTTCGAGCAGTGAATTCGACGCAGGCCTGATCTACATGGACGGCAGTGTGTATTCCCACATGTGCGGCCACGGCACGATCGCCGTCAGCATGGCCATGGTTGCCCTGGGCCTGGTCCCGCGTGGTGCTGATGGCATCACCAAAATTCGCTTTGAAACCACCGCAGGGCTGGTGGTCGCGGAAGTCGCATCTGAAGGCGACAAAGTCCTCTGGACCCGTTTCGAAAACGTCCCGGCCTACGTGGCGGCCCAGGACATTCCGGTGCACCTGCCAGGCTATGGCGACCTCAAGGCAGACCTGGTCTGGGGCGGCAATTACTTCGGCATCGTCGACCTGACCAATTGTGACCTGCGCATCAGCCCGGAGAACGGCAGCGAACTGTCGCGCCTCGGTCTGCTGGCGCGGGATCAGATCCAGAAACAACTGAAGATCCAGCACCCCACCGAGGCGCACATCAACGACCTCAACTTCATCACGTTCTGGCATCCGGCAACCATCGACGGAGCGTTCTACAAGAACGTCCACGTGTTCAGCGCTGGCCAGCTCGACCGCTCCCCAGGCGGCACGGGCACCAGCGCGATGATGGCGATGTTCGAAGCCCGGGGCAAACTCGGGCTGAACCAGCCGATCCTGTCTGAAGGCTTGCTGGGCAGCGGCACGTTTGAAGGCTGCCTGTTGGGTGAAGTCGACCTCAACGGTACCCGTGCGGTGCGCCCGACCGTCAAGGGCACCGCGAGTATCCTGGGGACCTCGCGTTGGGTCATTGAGCGTAACGACCCGGTCGGTGCAGGTTTCGTCGTTAACTGACCACTGCCCGCGCCCGGCGCACCACGCCGGGCATGCCCCTCTGCGGCGCGCGCATCCTCGCAACCGCCCGACACCCTGTGTAAGAGACTTTCCCTATCGTCCCCTAACACTCCACCTATTAGCTGAGTGCCCAACTCGGGTCTACCCTTAGGGCTGCTCTGGCGCCACAAGCTGGCCGTTCCCACAAGGCGCGAATAGCCCGGATGATCACCCAAAGGTAGCTCACACATGGCAAATGAATCGAAATGCCCGTTCAATCACGCCGCTGGCGGTGGCACGACGAACCGCGACTGGTGGCCTAACCAACTGAACCTGAAGATCCTGCACCAGCATTCGTCCCTGTCCGATCCGCTGGACGAAGGCTTTGACTATGCCCAGGCATTCAAGAGCCTGGACTTCCAGGCGCTCAAGCAAGACCTGAACGCGTTAATGACCGACTCGCAAGACTGGTGGCCGGCGGACTTCGGGCACTACGGGCCGCTGTTCATCCGCATGGCCTGGCACAGCGCGGGCACCTATCGCACCGCTGATGGTCGTGGCGGAGCGGGCTCCGGGCAGCAACGTTTTGCCCCCCTCAACAGCTGGCCGGACAACGTCAGCCTGGACAAGGCCCGCCGCCTGCTGTGGCCGATCAAGCAAAAGTACGGGCGCAACATTTCCTGGGCTGACCTGATCGTCCTCACCGGCAACGTTGCGCTGGAATCCATGGGCTTCAAGACCTTTGGTTTCTCCGGCGGCCGTCCGGATGTCTGGGAGCCGGATGAAGACGTCTACTGGGGCTCGGAGAACAAGTGGCTGGCGGGTGACAGTCGCTACGATCAAGGTCACAAAGAACCCATGCAAAAGCCCGGCGAAGGCCCACTGGTTGCCGAGCCCGGAGAAAATGAAGACAGCAGGGTCGAACCCGGTCGGCACCTGGAAACACCCCTGGCCGCCGTACAAATGGGCCTCATCTACGTCAACCCCGAAGGCCCGGAAGGCGAGCCAGACCCGGTCAAGTCGGCCCTGGATATTCGCGAAACCTTCGGCCGCATGGCCATGAACGACGAAGAGACCGTCGCGCTGATCGCCGGTGGCCACGCCTTCGGCAAAACCCACGGCGCCGGCCCTGCGGACAATGTTGGCGCGGAGCCGGAAGCGGCGGGCCTTGAGGAACAAGGTTTCGGCTGGAAAAACAGCTTCGGTACCGGCAAAGGCCCGGACACCATCACCAGCGGCCTGGAAGTGACCTGGACCACCACGCCCACCCAATGGAGCAACAACTACCTGGAAAACCTCTTCGGCTTCGACTGGGAACTGACCAAAAGCCCGGCCGGCGCGCACCAATGGACGCCAAAAAACGGCGCCGGCGCCGGCATCATTCCTGATGCCCACGACCCGAACAAACGCCGCAACCCAACCATGCTCACCTCGGACCTGGCGCTGCGTTTCGATCCGATCTACGAACCCATCTCCCGGCGGTTCCTGGAGAACCCCGACCAACTCGCCGACGCCTTCGCTCGCGCCTGGTTCAAGTTGATCCATCGCGACATGGGCCCGCTATCGCGCTACCTCGGGCCGGAGATGCCCAGCGAAGAACTGCTGTGGCAGGACCCGATCCCCGAAGTCGACCACGAGCTGATCAATGACAGCGATGTCACCGCACTCAAGGGCAAGCTCCTGGCCAGCGGCCTGTCCGTCTCGCAACTGGTTTCAACCGCGTGGGCGGCGGCTTCGACATTCCGCGGCTCCGACAAACGCGGCGGTGCCAACGGCGCACGCCTGCGCCTGGAGCCGCAGAAATCCTGGCACGCCAACCAGCCGGAGCAACTGGGCAGCGTGCTGGCCAAACTTGAAAGCATCCGGAACGAGTTCAGCAACGGGGGCAAGAAAGTCTCGCTGGCGGACCTGATCGTCTTGGCGGGCAACGCCGGCGTCGAACAGGCGGCCAAGAATGCCGGGGTCACCCTCACCGTGCCCTTCACTCCGGGCAGGACCGATGCAACCCAGGAACAGACCGACGTTGAGTCCTTCGCCTTCCTCGAACCTGTCGCCGATGGCTTTCGCAACTTCCTCAAGACCCGCTACACCGTACCGGCCGAAGCACTGCTGATCGACAAGGCCCAACTGCTGACCCTCACGGCCCCGGAAATGACCGCGCTGATTGGCGGCCTGCGGGTGCTGAACACCAACGCCGGCCAGACCCGGCACGGCGTGTTCACCCAACGGCCGGAAGCCTTGACCAACGACTTCTTCACCAACCTGCTGGACATGGGCGTGGAATGGAAACCCACCTCGGACGACGCGCAGGAGTTTGAGGGACGTGACCGCAAGACGGGCCAGGTAAAATGGACCGGGACACGTGTGGACCTGGTGTTTGGATCGAATGCGCAGTTGCGGGCGCTTGCCGAAGTCTATGCGAGCAGCGACAGCCAGGAAAAATTCGTCAAGGACTTCGTTGCGGCGTGGACCAAGGTGATGAATCTGGATCGGTTCGATGTGAAATAAGCCTGAGCCCTGAAACGCAAACGCCTCCTGCTGGAGGCGTTTTGCTTTGAGGCGCGAAGGCTACACCGGCGAGATCGTGGCCAGAGCGCCGATCAGCACCGTCAGTACGAGAAAACCACCGAGGAAAATCGCCATCTTGCCCATGAGGGTGCTCCTGCCTGTTCAATATGCAGTTATTGTGAGCCGCAGACTGTTTGCGTTACAGATGCAGATGGCGATGAAAAATACGGATCAGATGCCGACCGCGTCGCATCATAGTTGAATCGTCCCTCGTCCCCTACGACCTTCTGCCGCTCCTGCAGGTAGTCGCTGTCTGCCTTCGGCAGCTGCACTAAAGACTACCAGCCGGGGCGCGGAGGCAGATTATCCGCTGCTATATCCACAAAAACTACTCCGCCATGATCGCGTGATACTGCTTCTGGTACTCGCTATAAGGCAGGTTCTTTTCCATCAATGCCTTCAACCTAGTTTCCTTGTACTGGGCAGCCGACATGATTCCTGCCGGAACGGGTGTGACTGCGGGCGCTGCTGCCTGAGTTGACGGCGTGATGTTGCCGATGCACTGATATTTGACGACTATCTGGCCAGCGGTGCAATTTCCCCATCCATCACGAGTCTGGCAAATCTGGGTTTTCCCTCCAAATGGCTCCGCCCGCTGATAACCCCAGACAGCGCATTTGTTGGTCGCGATCGATTCAGCCTGGTTGATGTCGACAATAGGCGTTTCAAAGGGTCTGAAATCGTAAGCCATATCAATCGAGCCATCTGCCCGACTGCCTCCTGTGGCGTAAAAATCCTTGCGGGTGGAGCAGCCAGTGATTGTTACGGCCAGCATGACCAGCAAAATCAGCTTATACATCGAGAAAATCCTTTTCAGTCGGCGACTGCATCAAATAGTGGCAATACGCCTTACTGTAGCAGCTTGCGAAGTCATTGAGCTGTATTCGTGCACGTCCGCCTGATAGCCCATATTGTGAGTTGTCCGGTCTTCGATTTCGAACCACGAGGGCACGATGTTCCATAACGCCATTGTGGGTCTTCCTGACCAGGGAAAACAGTACTCAAGAAGTTCATCGCGACTTCTAATAGCTCACCCTAAATCAGGCAGATTTATTCAACCAACTTGATGCCAGACAACTCCCGGCCCCGATCATCAATCAATGAAGTTTCATATCCCAACTTCCGACTACCCGTCAGAACCTTCCTACTTCCTATAATAAACACCCGCAAAAAAGCCCGCTGACCGTCACCAGTTCAGCGGGTTCTTCAACAGTGCTTCTACTGGCAGGCTTATTTTCGCTAGGCCTTCCAAGACCTTCGGCTATTTCTCAAGTTCAAGTTCATCCAACAACCGATCCACCGACAATTCTGCCAACGAAATCATCTGTAGAATACCCAATGCCAAATTGCATTTCGGACCGCTGAGGAGAAAAGCCAACTCACTGGCCATGACGCCGGCCGAGGCAAGGGTTTCGCAAGCGTGGGTTAGTAACGTTTCAGCGTTTACATCAGGGGCGATGATAAACATTGGAGGAGCACAGCGTTTTGCCATGGCTGGTTTACGGGATTCAAACGTTGAATCGATTTCTGTGTGACCATCCGTTTTCGGAGGATTCGGGGTTTCTTTGATCATGTGGAACTCCTATGACATGAGTTCCTCTTCACCCGCTACCACGCAAAGTGAGGAGGCGACTGTACACAGGGTGGTAGACCGGTCATAGGAACCCGGCAGGCCGAAGCCTCCCATGCACAGCCGCCACAAAGCAGCCAGCAAAAAAAACGCCCTGAGGCGTTCTGGGTCTATGAAATAACCGGGCTACCACACCCGTCCGCTGAATTTGCAGCGGCAAGGCAAGGTTAGCGATGAGGCTTGCGAAGTGCAAGCGCCGTGGTTGGAACCCTCCATGCTGGCGATCCTCCCATAACAACACCCACAAAAAAGCCCGCTGACCGTCACCGGTTCAGCGGGCTCTTCAACAGCGCTTCTACTTACAAAGCCATGTCACTTGCAGCGTTAGCCTTCGGAGCAGCCTTCTCGGCATCAGCCGGAGCAGCCACCGGAGCCGCTACCTGACCCATCGCCGGCGGCGGAGTCAGTTGCAGTACCTTGGCGGTATAGGCCCACTCTTCAGCCACTTTCTCAGGGCTGCCGTTCAACTGGGTGCCGTAGCTCGGCACGATCTGGTGCAGTTTTTCCTGCCAGGCCGGGGAAGCGACCTTGTCCTTGAACACCTTCTGCAGCACAGTCAGCATGATCGGCGCGGCGGTCGATGCACCTGGGGAGGCGCCCAGCAGGCCGGCGATGGAGCCGTCTTGCGAAGCCACGATCTCGGTGCCCAGCTTCAGCACGCCACCGGCGGCTTCGTCACGCTTGATGATTTGCACGCGCTGGCCGGCTTGCCACAGGCGCCAGTCTTCAGCCTTGGCGTTCGGGAAGTATTCCTTCAGGGCGTTGAGGCGGTCTTCGTCCGACAGCATCAGCTGGCCGGCGAGGTACTCGACCAGCGGATATTCCTTGATGCCGACCTTGGTCATTGGCCACACGTTATGCGTGGTCGTGGTGGTCAGCAGGTCCAGGTACGAACCTTCTTTCAGGAACTTGGTGCTGAAGGTCGCGAATGGGCCAAACAGGATGACACGCTTGCCGTCCAGGACACGGGTGTCCAGGTGCGGAACCGACATCGGTGGTGCGCCAACGGAGGCTTTACCGTAGGCCTTGGCCAGGTGTTGCTCGGCGATGGTCGGGTTCTCGGTCACTAGGAACGAGCCGCCAACCGGGAAGCCTGCATACTCCTTGGCTTCAGGAATACCGGACTTCTGCAGCAGGTGCAGGGCACCGCCGCCAGCGCCGATGAAGACGAACTTGGCGTCGGTTTCGAACTTGCTGCCGTCTTTCAGGTTTTTGTAGCTGACGCGCCAGGTACCGTCTTCGTTCCTGGTGATGTCCTGCACTTCGCTGGACAGCTTCAAGTCGAACTTCGGGGTGGTCTGCAGGTGCGCGACGAACTGGCGAGTGATTTCGCCGAAGTTGACGTCGGTACCGATTGGCGACCAGGTGGCGGCAACTTTCTGTTTCGGGTCACGCCCTTCCATCATCAGCGGCACCCACTTGCTGATCACAGCCGGGTCTTCGGAATACTGCATGCCGGCAAACAGCGGGCTCGCCTGCAGGGCTTCGTAACGCTTTTTGAGGAAACTGATGTTGTCGTCGCCCCACACAAAGCTCATGTGTGGCGTGGAATTGATGAACGAACGCGGGTTCTTCAGCACGCCTTGCTGAACCTGCCAGGCCCAGAACTGACGGGAGATCTGAAACGCCTCGTTGATTTCAACGGCCTTGGGAATCGACACATTGCCCTTGTCGTCTTCCGGGGTGTAGTTCAACTCGGCCAGGGCAGAGTGACCGGTACCGGCGTTGTTCCAGCCGTTGGAGCTTTCCAGGGCCACGCCGTCCAGACGCTCGATCATTTCCATCGAGGTGCCGGGTTCCAGCTCGTTGAGCCAGACACCCAGGGTCGCGCTCATGATGCCGCCGCCGATCAGCAGCACATCGACTTTCTTTGCCTCTTCCGCTTGAGCGGACGTGATCCCCATCGACAAAGCCAGCCCAAGCAGGGCCGTGTTCATTTTCTTAAACATCTGTAGCACCTATGATAAAACGCCATCCGCCCTGCCATCCGCAGTCTCGGGCCCCGTATTTCACGACATTCAGGCAGGATGTCGTGGGTGCTCGCGCCGCTGGATTGGAGGGTGGGCACACAAGGCCGATTGAGTGCATCGACCTCAGTTTATATGTCCCTACTGAACTGACTTTTTATCTTTATTGGCTTCAGCTGCTTGAGCGACAGTGATTCCGTTGGCGCGTCGCATGGACACGCAAACTGAATGGATCGAACCAAGTTACTGCAAAGAATATCACGTCAGGACAAACCCGCGCGTCTGTTCCCGACTCGCTGGTCCGGCTGCAGACGTCCGGGCCACTATACTCAAGGTGTTTTTTCACCCAAGCCGGCGAGGCATCTAAATGAGCGACAAACCCGATTTGCGCAAATACTCCTCTCAGGTAGTCGACGGCGTGGAGCGCTCGCCGGGGCGCGCCATGCTGCGGGCCGTGGGTTTTACCGACGAGGATTTCGCCAAGCCGCAGATCGGCATTGCCTCGACCTGGGCCATGGTCACCCCTTGCAACATGCACATCGACAAGCTCGCGCGGGAGGCCGAACGCGGAGCGAATGCGGCGGGTGCCAAAGGGGTGATCTTCAACACCATCACCATCTCCGACGGCATCGCCAACGGCACCGAAGGCATGAAGTACTCACTGGTGTCGCGGGAGGTCATCGCTGACTCGATCGAAACGGTGGCCGGTTGCGAAGGCTTCGACGGACTGGTCACGGTGGGTGGCTGTGACAAAAACATGCCCGGCTGCCTGATCGGCATGGCACGCCTGAACCGCCCCTCGATCTTTGTGTATGGCGGCACCATTCGCCCGGGTGCGGGCCATACCGACATCATTTCCGTGTTCGAAGCCGTGGGCCAGCATGCGCGTGGCGATATCAACGAGATCCAGGTCAAGCAGATCGAGGCAGTGGCCATTCCCGGCCCTGGCTCCTGCGGCGGGATGTACACGGCCAACACCATGGCTGCGGCCATTGAGGCCCTGGGCATGAGCCTTCCCGGTTCCAGCTCCCAGGATGCGGTGGGTACCGACAAGACGTCAGACAGCTTCCGCGCCGGGCAACAGGTCATGGAGTTGCTCAAGCTCGACCTCAAGCCGCGGGACATCATGACCCGCAAGGCCTTTGAAAACGCGATTCGCGTGGTGATCGCCCTTGCCGGCTCGACCAACGCCGTGTTGCACCTGCTGGCCATGGCCCACGCCGTGGACGTCGAGCTGACGCTGGATGATTTCGTCGAGCTGGGCAAAGTGTCGCCGGTGGTGGCCGACCTGCGGCCCAGCGGCCAGTACATGATGAGCGAACTGGTAGCCATCGGCGGCATCCAGCCGCTGATGAAACGTATGCTGGACGCCGGCATGCTGCATGGCGATGTCATGACCGTGACCGGCAAGACACTGGCCGAGAACCTGCGCGATGTTGCCGATTACGTGGCCGGCCAGGACGTGATCCTGCCCTTCGACCAGCCGATCAAGAAGGACTCCCACCTGGTCGTGCTGCGCGGCAACCTGGCCCCCGATGGCGCGGTGGCCAAAATCACCGGCAAGGAGGGCCTGCGATTTGAAGGCACTGCCCGGGTCTATCGCGGTGAAGAAGGCGCGCTGGCGGGCATTCTCAACGGCGAGGTGCAGGCAGGCGATGTGATCGTGATTCGCTACGAAGGACCCAAGGGCGGACCCGGCATGCGCGAAATGCTCTCGCCGACTTCGGCGGTCATGGGCAAGGGGCTGGGCAAGGAAGTAGCGCTGATCACCGATGGCCGCTTCTCTGGCGGCTCCCATGGATTCGTGGTGGGCCATATCACCCCGGAGGCATTCGAGGGCGGGCCGATTGCGTTGATCGAGGATGGCGACCGAATCGTTATCGATGCCGAAACCCGGCAGATCACCGTGGAAGTTGCGGCGGCTGAATTGGCCAGGCGCAAGACGACTTGGGTGCGCCCGGAGGCCAAGTACAAACGCGGGGTGCTGGCCAAATATGCGAAGACCGTGTCCAGCGCCTCGGAAGGCGCTGTGACGGATAAATATCTCTGAGCCGATTCCGGACTGGTTGCATGATCGCAATCGCGAGCAGGCTCGCTCCCACAGGGAGTCGCAGCGGACAAGGGTTTTGCGCCTCCAGCGAGTTCGTTGCAGGCGTGAAAAAACCTCCGATGCATTTTTGGGCAGAGGACACAGCAGTATCAAAGGATCGCAGGCTGTGCCAGGGCCGGTCACGGCTTCAAAGCCGGAACCTGTTCACCGACTGCGACAACTGCCCTGCCAGGCTCGCCAGCTCATCAGTAGTGTTGGCCGTCTCGCCAATCACACGGCTGTTGCCCTCTGACATCCCGGCAATCATTTCCACCTGATGGGCGATTTCGTTGCTGGCCAGGCTTTGTTCGCCAATGGTGCGAGTGATGTCGTTGACCAGTTGGGTGGTATTGAGCGTGGCATCGAGAATTTCCCGGATCGCCCGCTCGACCTCGGCGGTCACCGCCATCCCCTTGTCGACCTGAGCCACCCCCGCTTCCATGCTGCTGACCGCTTCGCGGGTGCTTTGCTGGATGCGCGCAACCATGCCGGCGATTTCCTGGGTCGACGCACTGGTACGCCCCGCCAGGCTGCGCACTTCGTCAGCTACCACCGCAAAACCACGGCCCTGCTCTCCGGCGCGGGCGGCTTCAATCGCGGCGTTCAGTGCCAGCAGGTTGGTCTGGTCGGCAATGCCCTTGATGACCTGGATGATGCTGAAAATCCCTTCGGACTCTTTGTCCAGGGTGCGGATGACCTGCGCCGACTGCTGCGCCGAGCGAGCGATGCCATCCATGTCGCTGACCACTTGATGGATCACCCGGCCGCCTTCCTTGGCCAGGTTTTCCGCCTGGTTCGCCATGTTCAGCGCACGCTCGGCATGCCGGGTGATCTCTTCGATGCTGGCGGTCATTTCGCTCGCGGCTGCGGCCATGGTGCTGGCGGCACTGCTTTGCTGTTGACTGCTGTCAGCTACCTCATGGCAGCCATTGCTTAACCGTTCGCTCATGCCGCTCACGCCGTGGGCGTTGCTGCGCACGACCTCGATCATACCGCGCAAGTCGCGCTGCATGGTCGCCAGGCTGCGAATCAGGGCGCTGGCTTCATCTTTGCCGGCAGGTTCGGCAATTGCCTCGCTCAGGTGGCCGTGGGCGATGCTGTCGGCGATGCGACTGGCGGTTTGCAGCGGGCCCATGATACTGCGCAGCACCCAGCGCCCCTGCACCAGCAGCAACAACAGGCTGGCGATCAGCACACCACCGAGGGCAATATTGGCGTTGCTGATGGCCTGTTGCGTACCGACGCTGGTTTGCTGGGTATCGGTTTCGATCAGTTCGCTGAGCGCAGCCATCTGGTCTTCGAGCTGGCTGAACGCGGCATTAAACGTGCCGAGTTCCTGTTGCGCAGCCAAAGGATTTTCCAGCGCCAGCCCGACAATCCGCTCCGCGGCGCTGATGTAGGTATCGAGGCTCGGCTTGATCTGATTGAGGCCAGCCTGGATGGTGGTGTTGACCGGCAGCTTGAGGTTGTTGCCCAGCACTTCACGGAAATGGCCCGCGTGCTCATCGATGGAGTTGCGCACCTCGGCCTGGCTGCTGTTGCTCTTTCCCAGGCCAACCAGCATCGCCGACAACACGTCGGCGCGCAGGGCGTCATGCATCATGTCGGCTTCGAGGTGATTGCGCAGCGCGGCCATGCTGACTTCGCTATCGCTCACCGCCTCCGCCATCTGCGTGTTTCCCACATAACTGACCAGGCTCATGATCAATGCCGTCAGCAAACCGGTACCAATCAGCAGTATCAAACGTATTTTTATCGACACTCTGTGCATCCCCGATCAGTTGGGTGCAGCCATGCTGCAGATGGCTGTTCTGATCAGGTTATCGACTGCGTGAAGCGCTAATTGAAGGCTATTTGCAAACGAGCGTTTGGCTCCCCGGTTGAGCCAGCAACGATCGCAAGGTCAAGGTATTGCCCAAGGAGAAACGCCGCCGGCGCAGCCTATGAGGGCCTCAAACACCCGGATAGACAATTTCCAGCCAAGGCCAGCGCGCCTGATAGCTGAGCGCTTTCTTTTCGAACAGATCAAATTGGTGGTTCACCGGATTGATCCGCAACAGTCCCTTCTCGATATCATCCAGGCCATAAGGCGCATACACCTCGCCGCTCAGCACATCCACGCCAATGCAGGTGCCCTCGATCAGGTAGCGATCAATGCCCTCCTTCGCCGAATTGAGCTGTGGGTACGCCCCGCCGAAGCGCTCGCCGTACCACAGGTGGACGCGGGCCTGGTTCTTGATTTCAATGTTGAGGTCGAGGTCTTGAAACAGCGCCTTGGCCGCCAGGATGACGTCGTTCTCCGCCTCCCAGGACAAGTCCTGGTCAAAGTAGAAAACGTCGTAATCCTTGATGCCCCACGCGGCGGGTTTTGCGTCGTGATGGTTCCATACGGCCTGGAACAGGCAGCCGGCAGTGAGCATGCACTGCTTCAGGCCAAGGGCCGGCAGACGGTCGAGGATCTCGACGTTGGCCGGGTTGGTCCGGGCGATTTCCATCAGACGATCGGGTGTCAGTACCATGGCGAACTCCTTGTCAGCAATCAGATCCCTGGAAGCAGGACGATACCGCAAAACAAGCGAGTTTTTCATCAGTGAGGTCTTAAACCAGTGGCAAGGTCACCACGAACTCGCTGCCCTGGCCATCGCCTGTGCTGTGCCCGGTCACGCGGCCACCGTGCGCTTCGACCAGCTCACGCACCACGGTCAGGCCGATGCCCAGCCCGGCGCCGTTGAAGCCGACGGCAGTAATGTCCTGCACGAACGGCTCGAAAATATGGGGCAGCGCCTGGGCGGAAATACCGATGCCGTTATCACCAACACACATCCGCAGCTCGCGGCCCTGGACTGTGACCCTTAACGTGACGACGCCGCCCGCCGGGGTGTATTTGACGGCGTTGCCCAGCAGGTTGCCGAGAATTTGCGTCAGGCGCACGGCATCGCCATTGACGCTGAGGGGTTGCTGCGGCACATCGGCCGTGAACTGCAGCCGGTGAGCGCGCATCACCGGCCGGCACACTTCGACGGCGTCGTCGATGATCGAGACCATATCGACCAGGCAGCAATCCAGTCGCAACTTGCCGGTACTGACACGGGACACATCGAGCAAGTCCTCCACCAGACGCGACATATGCCTGACCTGCCCCTCAATCAGTAGCTGCATGCGCGGCAGCTCTGCGCTGGGCACGCGTACCAGGCGACCGGCGATCATGCTGATCGGCGTCAGCGGATTGCGCAACTCGTGGGCCACCACCGCCAGGGTGTTGCGTTGCAACAAAAGCGTGTGTTCGGCCGAGGCTTGCAGTTGTTGCGCACTGAGGGCTGCAATGACCAACTGCTCGTTGGCTTCGCGCATTTCCAGGAACAGCTGCTGCTCGCTATCGGTACGCCGGTTTTTGTCGGCATCGGACTGCGCCGACAGGATCGCCAGCACCAGCTGTTGATTGGCCTCGATCAATTGCTCGACCTGCTGATTGTCCAGGCGCTGGGCGTTGGCCTCGCTCAGTTCCTTTTGCAGGGCCACCAGCACTGCCCGTGCTTCAACGGTTTTCTGCCCCAGCAGGAACAATTCACGAGCGGCAGTCGCCAGCGCTTTTTCGTTCCGGCCATCAGCCTCGTCCATGATATTCCTCATCCATTGTCGAGGTCGGTGTGGCGCTGGGTTGGGCGGCCGCCGAGCAAACCTTCCTGATCCGGCAAGCGGTCGCCAATCTGCAGTCCGTTTTTGTCTATGCGGTACAGGCGCAGCTCGTCAGAGTGCGCGCTTGAGCGCACCTTGACCACCGCCATGATGCGCAACAGGCGGCTCTGCACTTCGATGTAGCGTTGCACGATGATCGCGTCGGTGAGAAATGCCGTGCCGTAAGGGCTGAATCGCAGGTCGGTGTAGCGGTCTTCCAGCTCGGAAGTCATCAGCACGCTCACCCCGGCACCGGTCAACGCAGTGACCATCCGCGACAGCGACTCGCGGAAATCCTCGCGAAAGGTCGGCGCCAGCGCCAGCTCGAAACCTGACAATGAATCGATAACCACCCGGGTCGCCTTCAGGCGACGGATTTCGCTAAGCAGCAAATGCACGATCTCATCGATGGACAGGTCGGGCGCGCGGCTATCCACCAGGCCGACCTTGCCGGCCTCGATCAGGCTCGCCAGGGTGGCGTTCTGCGAATGATTGGGACGCTGTTCAAAGACGGCAATCACGCCGGTTTCGCCATTGCGCGCACCTTCGGCCAGGAAGGTCGCGGCGAGGATGCTCTTGCCCGAACCCGAAGGCCCGGCCACCAGCAGCGAATAGCCCCGCGGCAGGCCACCGCCGAGCATCTCATCAAGTTGCGGCACACCCATTTTCAGGCGCTCGCCGACAGGTGCCCGAGGTACTTCGAAGTGTTCGGTTGCAACCGGTGCGAAGACCTTTATTCCCGATGTGGCGATGCGGAAGGTGTGCAGTCCAGGCATCGTCGGCTGGCCACGCATCTTCATGATTTCCATCTTGCGCACCATGGAGTTGCGCTGCACGCTCTGGCGCAGCCAGATCAGGCCGTCGGCCACGGTAAAGATGGGGTTGGTGTCGGTTTCGGTGAAATACTCACCAATCAGGAAGGTCGTCGCCTGCCAGGTGGTCATCAACATGCCCAGTTGCTGGACGAACTGCGGCAGATTGTTGTTCGGGTTGTCCTGGGTCTGGCTGGCCAGTACCACCGAGCGGAACGAGTCTACAAAGACCAGGGCCGGCGAGTGGGTTTGCACCTCGCTGACGATGCGCCGCAGCACTTCGTCCAGATCACCGGCCAGGGTATCGTCGGCCAGGTTGATATAGCGCACCGAGTGGTTGATGGCTTCACTGTCGAAGAAGTCGAACTGCTGTTGATAGCGCAGCATCTTCAGCGGTGGTTCGCCAAGCACGGTGAAGAACAGCGCCGGGCGTTCAGGGGTTGCCAGGGCAAACATCATCTGATGCGCCAGGGTGGTCTTGCCGCAGCCCGGAGGGCCGGCGATCAGGTTGAACGAAAATTCCGGTAATCCTCCGCCCAGCACCTCGTCCAGTCCTGGCACGCCCGTGGCCAGACGGTTGATAGTTACTTTGGTGCTCATGGCGAAATTTCCTGCGAAGGGGTGTCGCTCAGGGAAGGTCCCCACACGTCACGAAGCAAACGTGCGGTGAGCGAGGGCCCGATCAGCGTGGTCAACAGCTCGTAGAAGATGGTCAGCATGACTTCGCTGAAGAGCAACGCATCGGCATCGCTCTGCTCGACGAGCACCGACCCGAGGGCAAGCACATCCATCGACGCCGGAACACTGGCACACGTGGCGGCGAATTGCGGGTGCCGGGCGGTGCAAAGATGCAGGCTGCGGCGGTAAAGCGCGACAACCCCCTGATTGCCGATGATCGGCGCGAGGGCTGCGTCCATATCCTGCAAAGTGGTGGCCAGCGCCTGGGCAATCCTTGCGGAGTCGGCGTTGGGGCCAACACGGTGCGCCAGAGAAGCTACGATCCGGCGGCTCTCTTGGCTTTGCGTGGTCATGGCAAACTGATATCTGGTGAACAGACCTTGATGGTACACCCTATGGACGCGTCGGGAGTCAATTAACCACGAGGCTGGCGGGGGACGCCGCAGCCATTGGCGATGATCACTGCCCAGTCGAGCAGCGCCTTGATCTGTAGACGCAAAAAGCCTATAACTTGATCCATAGATTATCAAGTGAGGTATATTTCATGGCCAACGCCCTTCCTGCACAGGCATTTTCCAAGGATCAATGCGTGGCCGGCCTGCGGGCGGCGGTCGGGATCATTGAGAAATGGGCAGCGTCCAGCGAGCAGGCCTGCCGGATCCTGCGTATTTCCCGCAGCACCCACACCCGCGCCAAACAACGTGACCCTGACTGGTCGGTGGCGCTGGATGCCGATCAGATGCAACGTATCAGTTTTGTCCTCAACATCCACGCCGCGCTACGCCTGGTGTTTGATAACCCGGACAATGTTTATGGCTTCCCCGCCATGGCCAATCACAACGAGTTCTTCAACGGCCGCTCGCCCCTGGAGATCATGTCCCAGGGGGACATGGTCTCGCTCTATGAGACCTTCCGCCGGATCGACGTCCTGCGGGGTGCACAATGGTGACCCTGGAGCAGTTGCCGACCCTCGCTGGGGAGCCGGTACAGGCTTATCGCCTGGTCAATTCGAAGTTCCCGCCCATCGACTTGTTCGATGACGTGGCCGACGCCCGGGAGTTCGAAGCGCTCTATCAGATCCAGGCACTGACCAACCCCAGGCTCAGGAACGAACTCGGTCAGCTGGAGATGATTGCGGGTAGCGAAATCCCCTTCGGCATTCCCGGCTGTTCCTACGCCACCGCGCCCTTCACCCACGTCAACCCGGGCGGCTCGCGCTTCAGCGATGGCAGCTTTGGCGTGTTGTACCTGGCAGCCTCGATGGAAACTGCCCTGGCGGAAGTGCAACATCACCAGAGCCTGTACTGGTCGAACGTCCGTGGTTTGAACTATGAACGTTTTGTGTTCCGTGGGTTGTCCTGTTCGTTCGTCGATGCGGCGATGAAAGATGCCACCACCGTGGCGATGAACGATGCGATTTACGCGCCCGACGATTACGCGTCATCCCAGCGCCTGGGCAAGGCCTTGAAGCTGGCAGGTTGCCCCGGCTTGCGCTACCGGTCGGTGCGCTTGCAGGGCAACCACTGCTGGGCACTGATGACCCCGAGGCCCGTGTTGTCGATCATCCAGAGCGCCCATTACGAGATGATCTGGAACGGGCAGATCACCGGGGTCAACCAGATACACGAGGCCTGAGCACTGACAGGTCGATACTTGCATCCCGCTCGTTAAAAAGCCGGTCGACGCTATCCGGAAAATGCTGAGCACTGTCCACAATCTGCACACTTTTCTCACCCCAAGCGAACCTCGGGAAAAAACAGCAAAAGCCGTGCGATTACCGGTCATTGGCCTTTGCCGCTGCGCGTGCGAGCCCATACCCTTGGGTGCGGCAATGTCTGCCGGATAATAAAAACACAGCGAGAACCTCACCTTGAAGCGTCCGATCCTAGCTCCCCTGTACCTGGCATTGTTGACTGCACTTGGCGCCCCTTCGAGCCAGGCGACTGACCTGGACTGGGTGGATTCCGCAGTCAGCTCGGTCAACCAGCAAGTCATTGATCTGCGCCGCACCATTCACCAGCATCCAGAGCTGGGCAACCAGGAGGTCAAGACGGCTGCCCTGGTCGCCGCTCAGCTCAAGGCCTCGAACATCGAAGTGCGCACCCAGGTCGGCAAGACGGGCGTGGTCGGCGTGCTCAAAGGCGCACTGCCTGGGCCCGTGGTGGCCCTGCGCGCCGACATGGATGCGCTGCCGGTCAAGGAGGCGACCAACCTGCCCTTCGCCAGCCAGGCAACCGGTGTGCGGCTGGGCAAGACCGTGCCGGTGATGCACGCTTGTGGCCATGACACACACACCGCCATGCTGTTGGGTGCAGCCAAGGTATTGGCCGAGCATCGCGATCAACTGCGCGGCACTGTCGTTTTCCTGTTCCAGCCAGCCGAAGAAGGCGCGGCCGATGTGGACGAGTTCCAGACCGATACCTTGATCGGCGCCCAGGCAATGATTCGCGATGGCGCCATGGACTCGCCCAAAGTCGAGGCGATATTTGCCCTGCACGTAATGGCGGGCTACCCGAGCGGGCACCTCTTCTACAAGGCCGGTACGGTGCTCAACAGCAGCGATTCATTCCGCATCCAGCTCAAGGGGCAGCAGACCCATGGCTCAGCTCCCTGGAGCGGCAACGATCCAATTGTCACCAGCCAGGGCATCATTGCCGCGATGCAGACGCTGGTCAGCCGACGCATCGATCTGACCAAGGGAATGGGGGTCATCAGTGTCGGCACGATCAATGCCGGTTCGGCGGCGAACATCATTCCCGAAACCCTGGAAATGACCGGGACTATCCGCACCAACAACGCCGACATACGCGACAGCATCCTGCAGAAAATGCCGCCGCTGGTCAGTGGCATCGCCAGCGCTTATGGAACCGAAGCCAAGTTGCTGCTGGTGAACAATGCCCCGGTGACCATCAACGACCCGACCCTGACCGAAGACATGGTGCCGGCACTGGAGCTGGCCGCGTCGGGCAAGGTCCAGCGGCTTGAGTCATCGTTGTCGCCCAGCGAAGACTTTTCCTACTACGCCCAGAAGGTACCCGGCCTGTTCGTATTCCTGGGCGCCACCCCTGAAGGCCAGGACATGTCCAAAGCGCCCAACAACCACAGCCCGTACTTCACCGTCGATGAAGCCACCTTCGCGACCGGGGTGAAGGCGCACGTGCAGTTCGTGCTGAACTATCCCGAGCGCGCAAAGGGCAAATCCTGAGTATTCACAACGCTGGAATCAGGTGACCGAGGCGGCCTCATCGCGGGCAAGCCTTGCTCCCACAGGGTTATGCGCCACACTAGGTTACGCATGCCCCTGTGGGAGAACGATGTAGTCGTTCCCCTGGATGATCCCGCTGTGCTCACCCTCGACCAGATGGATATACCGCCCCCCCACCAGGTCGATCGGCAGGCAATCATCCACGTCCATCAGCGCATCAGTATGCGACTGACTCCAGTGTGCCGGCATTTGGCGCTTGCCCTTGGCAGCGGCTTCTTTCCTGTTCCGGGCGACCACCAACAGGTAATGGTGAGCTTCACCAAACACCGATGTTTCATAACCACCCAGGTTGATGAAGTACAGGCGCGGTGAATCCGCTGCCGGTGCCATCGGACTCAACTCGACTTTCCATCCTTCCACACCATCGACGCGCATCCACGAGTCGATGTGCACGCCGGCTGGATGGCCAAACCAGCCTTCTCGCAATTGCCCATAGGTACCCTGAAGGTCATCCGCAACGGCAAACACAACATCATGAACCTCAATCCGCGCCCTGGGATGTTTGCCTCCCAGCATCACCACAAACAGCATTACCGTCCTCCTGATTACGCCAGACTACCGCTCCCCTGAGGCGCCGCAGTTGCTATTGCTCAAAGCGTCCAGAAGACTCCCGATCCTGTTCATAGTGCCTGTCCAGCGCAAAGGCGGGCAACCACGACTCACGACGCGAGGTCCAGCTTACGTAAGTGGGCAGGTTCTTCCCCACACGCCAGCGGCTGTGTACTATCAGCGCGGGCCGATGCTGCCCGCCGCTCGCTTCCGCAAGGAAGGGTGAAAGCATGTATTCATTACCCAAATCCAGTCGCAACTCTTGACGGTCGAGGTTTGGCAACGCGAGCACCAACATGCCTTGATCAAAGGAGCTGTGATGATTTCTATCGAACAAGCCAAGCAAATGGCCAAGCGCCTGCGCGCCTCACTGCAAGCGCACGACCAGCAAGCGTCCCATTCCATGGCGCTGGAACTGGTTGCCCACCAGTTGGGCTACAAGGACTGGAACACCGCTGCGGCGCTGCTACCTGCGCAAGTCCGGCAAACGGCGGTCACCTTCACTAAAGCCATTCCGATCCTGCGAATGTTTGACGAAACCAAGGCGCGGGAGTTCTACCTCGACTTCCTCGGCTTCAGCGTGGAGTTCGAGCATCGTTTTGAAGCGGATCTGCCCCTGTATCTGGGGATCCAGCGCGGTAGCCTGCAACTGCATCTCTCGGAGCATCACGGCGATGCGAGCCCGGGCGCGACGACCTTTGTCCAGATGGACAATATTGAAATGTTCCGTGACGAACTCCAGGCCAAGCGCTACGGCTATGGCCGGCCCGATATCGTCGAGCAAGGCTGGGGCAAGATCCTTGAAGTCCATGACCCGTTCGGCAACCGCATCCGGTTTTGCCAGGCCTGACACTGCCACGGCGGACCGCCGACAGCGGTCCGCTTTTTCACTGATTCGCCGCGTCGAGACCCGAATCCGGAACATTGAGAAAGGCATTCCACAGCGCATACGCATCGTGGTGCCTTTGGGTCGCTTCATCCCACGCAGGCCCGGAAACGCATCGGGCAGATACCAGCAGCATCATGCCCATTGTTGCGGCGTCCAGTTCGATCAGGAGCGAGTGCGATTGTATTCTGAAGTCTTCGACCGATGTCATTGAGTGAACCCCGGGCGGATAGCACCGCCATTGCAGAGCCAAGCCCTGTGAAACATCGAGTGCGGGCATCGTGCAAGATTCAACCGGCCTGACCGCCGGTATCCCTGCATGCCAGCGCGGCTATTGCCACAACCCGTCCGTGCGCCCCGTGGTTGCCAACCACGCCATCCCGACCTATGGTCCTTTCCATACCTATCGCGATCCAATCACTGACCCTCCATTGCCGATAAACAAGCGAGGTGATGACATGCCAAGCGACTCCCGCCCTGCCGTGCTCGAACTGATCGGTAACACGCCGCTGGTGCGTGTCAGCCGATTCGACACCGGCCCCTGCACCCTGTTTCTCAAACTCGAATCCCAGAACCCCGGCGGCTCGATCAAGGACCGCATCGGCCTGGCCATGATCGACGCGGCCGAGCGTGACGGGCGCCTCAGACCCGGCGGCACCATCGTCGAAGCGACTGCCGGCAACACCGGGCTCGGCCTGGCACTGGTGGGTCGCGCCAAGGGTTACCGGGTGGTACTGGTGGTGCCGGACAAGATGTCCACCGAGAAGGTCCTGCACCTCAAGGCCATGGGCGCCGAAGTGCACATCACCCGTTCCGATGTCGGCAAGGGCCATCCGGAGTACTACCAGGACGTGGCCGCACGCCTGGCCCAGGACATTCCCGACGCGTTCTTCGCCGATCAATTCAACAATCCGGCCAACCCCCTCGCCCATGAATGCAGCACCGCGCCGGAAATCTGGGCGCAAACCCAGCACGACCTGGACGCCATCGTCGTCGGCGTCGGTTCTGCCGGCACCCTGACCGGCCTGACCCGCTTCTTCAAACGGGTGCAACCGGACCTGGAAATGGTCCTGGCCGACCCAGTCGGCTCGGTCATGGCCGAATACAGCCGCAGCGGCACGCTCGGCACGCCCGGGTCGTGGGCGGTGGAAGGCATCGGCGAAGACTTCATCCCCTCCATTTGCGACCTGTCCAGCGTGCGCAAGGCCTACTCGATCAGCGACGAGGAAAGCTTCGATCACGCGCGCCAACTGCTGCGGGTCGAAGGCATTCTCGGTGGATCGTCCACCGGCACCCTGCTCGCTGCCGCGCTGCGTTACTGCCGCGAACAAACCCAGCCCAAGCGCGTGGTCAGTTTCGTCTGCGACACCGGCACCCGCTACCTGTCCAAGGTCTACAACGACCAGTGGATGAATGATCAGGGCCTGCTTCAGTACAAACGCTACGGCGACCTGCGCGACCTGATCGCGCGGCGTTTCGAAGACGGCCGGGTGATCAGCGTGGGCCCGGACGATACCTTGCTCACCGCCTTCCAGCGCATGCGCCTGGCCGATGTCTCACAACTGCCGGTGCTGGTGAACGGCAAGCAACTGGTGGGCGTCATCGACGAATCCGACATCCTGTTCGGCATGCAGGAGGACCCCTCGCACTTTCGCCTCAGCGTCGCCAGCGCCATGACCGACAAAGTCCAGACCCTCGCACCCGCTGCCAGCCTGGCGGAACTGCAAGCCGAGCTCGACCGCGGGCTGGTGGCGATCATCGCTGACGCCTCGGGCTTCCACGGCCTGATCACCCGCTTCGACCTGCTCAACCACCTACGGAGATCCCTTGCATGAGCCAGCATGACGAAAACGCCCCGGCCCACGCCTTCGCCACTCGCGTGATTCACGCGGGGCAGACGCCGGACCCATCCACCGGGGCGTTGATGCCGCCGATCTATGCCAACTCCACTTACCTGCAACAGAGCCCCGGCGTGCACAAGGGCCTGGATTACGGCCGCTCCCACAATCCGACGCGCTTTGCCCTGGAGCGTTGCGTCGCAGACCTCGAAGGTGGCACCCAGGCATTCGCCTTCGCCTCGGGGCTGGCGACCATCTCCACGGTGCTCGAACTGCTCGACGCCAACGCCCACATCGTCTCCGGCAATGACCTGTACGGCGGTACCTTCCGCCTGTTCGACAAAGTTCGCAAACGCAGCGCCGGGCACCGTTTCAGCTTCGTCGACATGACGGACCTGGCCGCCTTCGAAGCAGCCCTGGAGGACGACACGCGGATGGTGATGGTCGAGACGCCGACCAACCCGCTGCTGAGCCTGACCGACCTCGCCGCGATTGCCCGCATCTGCCGCGCGCGAGGCATCATCTGCGTGGCCGACAACACTTTCGCCAGTCCGTGGATCCAGCGCCCGCTGGAGCTGGGCTTCGACATCGTGCTGCACTCGACCACCAAATACCTCAACGGCCACTCGGACGTCATCGGCGGTATCGCCGTGGTCGGCCAGAACCCTGAACTTGCCGAGCGCCTGGGTTTCCTGCAAAACGCCGTCGGCGCCATTGCCGGCCCATTCGACGCGTTCCTCACCCTGCGCGGCATAAAAACCCTGGCCCTGCGCATGGAGCGCCACTGCAGCAACGCACTGGACCTGGCGCAGTGGCTGGAACGCCAACCGCAAGTCGCCCGCGTCTACTACCCCGGCCTGCCTTCACATCCCCAGCACGAGCTGGCCAAACGCCAAATGCGCGGCTTCGGCGGCATGATCTCCATCGACCTCAACACCGACCTGGCCGGCGCCAGGCGCTTCCTGGAGAACGTTCACATCTTCGCCCTGGCCGAGAGCCTGGGCGGTGTAGAAAGCCTGATCGAACACCCGGCCATCATGACCCACGCCACCATCCCGCCCGAAACCCGGGCACAACTGGGCATCGGCGATGGACTGGTGCGCTTGTCGGTGGGGGTTGAGGACGTGGAGGATCTGCGTGCGGATCTGGCTCAGGCGTTGCAGAGGATCGACAACCCAATGTAGAAGCGAGGTTGCTCGCGATGTGAGCAAGAGCGATGTGGAAATTCAGGTACGCAGCGCCAGCGTTAACGCCCATCGCGAGCAAGCTCTTACAGTCGATGGGTGCGTCTGTGCAGTGGAATATGAATCAGAAAAATGGCAGGGGCGGCTGGATTCGAACCAACGCATGGCAGGATCAAAACCTGCTGCCTTACCGCTTGGCGACGCCCCTGTATCGATCGCGACGAGTGCTGGGCACTGTCTTTTTTGATGGTGAAGCGGGTGAGCAACGGCGAGCGTTGCTACGTTCGCTGCCAGTCCGCTGAGGCCCTGTGCAGGAATGGGCGCAAATTTACCAACTTCTGCGCCATGTTGGAAGCAAAAAGTGGAAATAATTTTGTTTTAAAACAGCTGCTTATCGTATTCGCAGGTTTGCACCGGCGACTTGGCTCATTTGACCTGGCCGCCGGACAGATCGGATTCAGCCCTTGGCCGCCATCGCCGTGACTTCCACGCGCATCCCTTCCACCGCCAGCGAGGCCACGCCGACAGCGGCGCGTACGGGCCATGGCTTGGCGAAAAAGCGCTTGTAGACTTCGTTGAAGGCGGCGCGATCGGCCATGTCGGTGAGGTAGATGGTCAGGTGCAGGACACGATCCATGGAACTGCCGGCGCGCTCCAGCGCAACCTTGAGTGCCTGCAGGGTGCATTCGCTTTGCAGGGTGATATCGCCCAGCTCCAGGCTGCCATCGGCGTGGGTCGGGATCTGCGTGGAAACCAGCAGACCGCCGAAGCCGGCCACGTCGGAGGAGATGGAATCGGCGTCGGGATCAGGGACGAAGGTGATGTCTTGGTTGGCCATGGGGGTCTCTTTCATAAAGTGATCGGCTGGGGTACGCCTTGAGCGGGCATAGTCTACAGCTGCTGCGCGATGGTGTGGATGGTTGACGCGGCGGATCTGTGTCATGCGCAGGGAGACTGGCAACAGGAATCCATTGTGGCTGGCAGGGATTACTGTGGGAGTTGCAGAATTTGGAAGAAGGTTCTCCAACAAAGGATTAGCCGATTGAGTCTAGCAGCGCGGGGTCATGGCCTATCCTTCCACTCAATTGATCACTGCGAGTAGCGTCATGACCACCCCTGAGTCCGCCCTGCTGCAAAGCTGGCACCATAACGCCCGCGCCTGGATCGACGCTGTCCGCAGTGGCTCGATCGAAAGCCGCCGCCAGGTCACCGACCAGGCCATTTTATTGGCAATCATGGGCCGCCAGCCTGAGCGAGTGCTGGACCTGGGCTGTGGCGAAGGCTGGTTATTGCGGGTGCTGGCTGAACGCGGGATCACCGCAGTTGGAGTGGACGGCGATACGACACTGGTCGAGGCCGCGCGGACGGCGGGCAGCCCACAGGTCTACCTGGCGAGCTATGAAACCCTGGTCGATGCGAAGGTCGACATCGGCCGCGACTACGACCTGATCTGCGCCAACTTTGCCCTGCTGCACCAGGACATCATCCCGCTGCTCAGCGCCATGAACGCCCTGCTCGCCCCCGGCGGCGCGCTGGTGATCCAGACGCTGCATCCCTGGGCTGCGGCAGCAGGCGACTATCAGGATGGCTGGCGATCAGAGACCTTCGCCGGGTTTACCGGGCACTGGCAACCCATGCCCTGGTACCTGCGCACCTTGTCCAGCTGGTTCAACGCGCTGGACATGGCGGGCTTTCAACTGGTGGGCCTGCAAGAGCCGCAGCACCCGCAAAGTCCGTTGCCGCAGTCGTTGCTGATGGTGGCTGAACAGCGTCTCCCGGGCGTTTAACCTGGGCACCCTCCACGACCGCCCGGCTCAAGGGCTGTGCTCAAGGTCGTTCATGTTGTTCTTTGCCAGTGCAGCTCATTGTGGCCACAGATCGACCGGAAAATATTTCTGCGAGATTTGCGTGTACTTGCCCGTCTCATGCAATTGCGTGAGTGCCTGGTCGATGCGCTCCTTTAGCGCGGTATCGCTTTTGCGCAGCCCGGCGCCGACGCCCAGGCCGTACAGCAAGGGGTCCATCTTCACGCTGCCGGTGCCTTTCTCTTCATATGCCGCGCCATCTGCGGAGCTCAGGAAAGCAATATCGCCGAGCTTGTCGAGAAACATGACGTCGATACGCCCGGCCAGCAGGTCCGCGTTGCAATCATCCTGGGTGGCATAGATGCGAATCTCGGAGTCCTTGCCGTAGGCGCTGCGGATGAACTCGGCGTTGGTGGTGGAACCCTGCACGCCGATGGACTTGCCTGCCAGGCCTTGTGGGGTCAGCGTCAGCCGGGTGTCCTTGGCCGCGACGAAAATCCCTGTGGTTTCGTAGTACGGACGGGAAAAGGCAATCACTTTCTGCCGTTCCGGGCTGATGCCCATGGAGTTGAACAACACGTCGAACTTGTTGGCGAGCAACGCCGGAATAATGCCGTCCCACGCCACCTCCTTGATCTCGCACTCGGCTTTCATCTGCTCGCACAGTGCCCGGATCAGGTCGGGTTCAAAGCCGGTGAATTGCCCGGTGGGCGTCTTCACCAGGAATGGCGGGTAAGGCTCGGCGGCCACACCAAAGCGCAGCTTGTCCTCGGCTGCACTGGCGGGAGCCGCGAAGGAACATAACGTCATGCCGACGGCAGCCAACAACGTCAAATTGCGCAGCATTGATTTCATGGTCAGTCCTTTTTTCTCAGGAAAATGGTTCGATAGCGCGGCTTGCTACACCCCGGGTGACGGCAATGGCAGCCAGCCCTGGATGTTTTGCCAGTCCGCTTCGAGGGCGGCAAAACGTGACAGCGAGAAGCTGGAGATGTCGGCAAAACTGCAACGGCCGTCGACCACCAGATCGCGAATCGCATGACCGCTCGCCGGCGACAGGCCGAACCCGACCCCCGACAGGGTGGCCACCGTCACATTATCCAGCGCGGCGGGCCGGTCGATCACCGGGCGCCCGTCGGGGGTATTTTCGATGAACCCGGCCCAACTGCGGATCACCCGCTTGTGCGCCACCTTGGGAAACAGTTCGGCGAGCCGTCGGGCAATATTGCATTGCAGCGGAGTGGACTGCGCACGGTTGCGGCTGACGTCGCGCAGGTCGACCCACTCATGCGGCCCGCCGCCATACGCCAGGTTGCCGCGCAGGGTCTGACGACCGTACAGGCCATTGCCATCCACCCCGCCCACCTCCAGTAGCGGCAGTGGCTCGGTAACGATCATCTCGGCGCGTGCAGTCACCAACGGAATCTCGACGCCGAGCTGAGCGGCCAGTTCACCGGTATGCGGGCCTGCGGCGATCACCAACTGGTCGCACGAAATCAGCCCCTGCGCAGTGCGCACGCCGGTGACACGGTCACCCTGACGCTCGATGGAAAGAACCGGCGAGTGCTCGAGCAAACGGCCACCAAGATTCTTCAGTGCCCAGGCATAGGCCTGCAAGGTGCGATGCGGGTTGGCGTGGCCGCCAAAATGGTAGTAGTAGCCGGCCAATACGTTGTCGCCGGCAATGGGCACCACGTCACGCACCTGTTGGGGGTCGAGCCGGTCGACGCGCAACCCGTACCAGGCGGCTTCGTCGACAACCTTTTCATCGATCGAGACCTGATGCTCGGTCAGATCGATACTGATGCGATCCGGACGATATTCGGTGGGATAACCGAGCAGTTCGTCCATCAGTGGCCACAGCCGTTGCTCTTCGACGAACAGCGGACTGTGGTGGTGGGAACAGCCGCCGCCATTACGGCCCGAGGCGCCCCAACCGATCAGGCCCGCTTCAAGTACCAGCACGTCAACGCCATCGCGGGCCAGCCACCAGGCGGCACTCAGGCCAGTCACTCCTGCGCCGACGACGATCACGGATGCACGGATGCACGATTTCTTCACTGCGCGCATGGTGTCAGCCCTCGACAGGTGGCGTATGGGTGGTGCCCGTCGGGCGCCGGGCCACCGTTTGTTGCCCGGTGCACAGCCAGAACGGCGTCCACTGGGACGGCATGTCGAACCAGGCATCCCAATGACCGAACATCTGCGGCGTTTCCTCGACCTGACCCAACTGTCGCATCGACAGCGGCCGCACGGGCGGGCGAAACGAGGCCAGTGCGATACCGTCGACACTCAAGCCGGCACTGATCCCCAGCAAGGTCGCCACCTGTTCGCGGCAGCGCCGCCCCTGGCACGGGCCCATGCAGGCGCGGGTCAGGCGCTTGGTCACGTCCGGATTCGGCAGCGACGAAGTCATCGCACTCTGCACGGCAGCATCGGCCGGTGTCCATTGCAGATAGCGCGGCGGTTGCTGGCCTATGATTTCACTGGCTGTGACCTCTTCGCACAGGCATACGTAGGGCTCATTGCGGGCATGCACAGTGGATGCGCGGACCCACGCCGCACGAATTGCGGCGACATCGAAGACGGGGCCGTCCGGCAATGGCGCGGGTTCGGGCGGCGGCGTGACTACGCCCAGGGCCGCCAGCGCGGTGTGCGCAGCCACCCGGCCTTCGTGCCTTGCGATGGCATCGTCGAGGCTTTTCGCCGTCCAGGTTCCAGCGCAGTCCCCGGCCACCAGGATAAACGGCAACGACGAGCGCTGCGCCCGATCAATGTCGGGGACATGCCCGCCGCGTCCGGCCTGGAAGGAGGTGCGGCAGCCGGCTGCTTCGACCAGTTCGATCGCCGCAATAGCGGCCAAGCCGAGCAGTACCGTGTCACATTCAATCTCTGTTGCAACCCCGGGCAGTGGACGCCCCGCCCCATCGATCGCAACAGCAGTGATCCCCTGCACGCCGCGCGCATCTGCGCGCGCCTCGCCAATCACATGCCCGCTCAACACCTGGGCGCCTTGCGCCACCAACAGGTCGAGTAGCGCAGGGTCAGCGCTGACCCGGTCAGCCTGCTCGACGATGGCCACGATCTGCACACCCTTGGCGATCAGCGCATGGGCCGAGACCAGCGCCTGGGTGTCGCTGCCGAGTAACACTGCACGTTTGCACTCCAGCGCGTCATAGACAGTGGCCAGACGATGCGCAGCGCTGACCCCCATTACGCCGGGGTGATGCCAGCCGTCAAACGCCAGGCCCATGTCCCGTCGTCCGGCGGCGACTATCACTTGCCTGAAGCGCAGCAAACTGGCCTTGTCTTCGTCGGCCAGGCCGGCAATCGAGCCCTCGATCCAGGCGGTGGTGCGCTGTTGCGGGAACAACCCCCACACCGCTGTGCCCAGTCGCACATCGACCCCGGCGTCGAGCGCCTCGGCGATCTGCGGACGCGCATCAAGCAGGGTCTGCAGCACGCTATTGCGATTGGCGACTGCGGCGCCCATACGGCCTCCGAAATGCAACGGCACTTCTTCTCCCATGGTCTCCAAAGGCAGTGGATTTTCGTCCACCAGCGTCACGCGCAGGCCATGCCCGGCAGCAGCCAGGGCGGCAGCGAGCCCCGCGGGCCCGGCGCCCACGATGAGGATATCGGTCTCGTCGCTGACCGGCGGAGCCTTGCCAGCCACCGAAGCGGGATCGTAATAGGTGTCTGGATCGAGAGGTTTTGTCATCGTTGTACCCTCGCAAGGACGTGCACAGTAATTGACTAGAACAGCGAAGAAGGCGGCTTGACATCGCCCTCGGCAAATCGCGACAGGCGCAGCTGGCGCATGTCCAGGCCCGGATTGCCCGAGTCGATCCAGTCCGCCAGGATCTTGCCGACGATGGGGCCCATGGCAAACCCGTGGCCGCAGAAGCCGGTGGCCACTGCCAGGCCGCGGGGCGAGGTGTGCGCGTCGATCACCGGAATACCGTCCGGCAACACATCGATGCCGCCGGCCCAGCGGTCAACGATCTGCGTATTCACCTGATCGGGAAACGCCGCCTTGAGCGCACGCATCGCGCTTCCCAGGCCCTTTTCATTGGGCTGCAGCAATGGATTGCGCTGGTGAATCCCGGCGCCCAGCCGCGATGCCTCGGACCACGGCATGCGCTGGTGCAGATCGCTCAGGCAGGCGCCGTTGAGGTTGAAGCGAAACGATTTGCGGTGTGCCCACAGCGAAGGCGCATACCAATGCAAAGCCCGCAGATGGCCAAGCGTCATGTCGACGTCGACATGAGCGTCGTCGGCCACGTTGAAGCTGCCGTCCAGCCGCTGGCGGAAGCCCACACCGTTGGCAATCGTGGAAATACCGCTCAGGGTCGGCCCAACGCTGGTACGCGCCACCGTGCCCCGTACCAATTGCTGCGGCAGGGAAATACCCAGCATCTTCAGCAGTCGAAAAGTGCTGACACCTGCCGCGCACACCACGGTTTTCGCCTTGACGTAGCCACGCTCGGTTTCCACTCCCACCACCTGGCCGGCAGCGACGTCGATGCCTTTGGCACCGCACTGTTCAATGATCTGCGCGCCGAGATCCCGGGCGCGCATTGCGAAGGCGCGGGCCACACGTGTGGGTTCGGCCTGACCGTCGCTGGCGGTATACAGGCCGCCAAGCTGCGGCATTGCGTAACCCGGCAGTTTTTTTTGCACCTCCCGAGGCGAAAGCATCACCGTATCGACCGCGAAACTGCGTGCCACTGACAGCCAGGAGGCATAACCCTCGCGCTCAACCTCGTTGCCGGCGACGAACAGGCAGCCGTCATTGCGCCAGCCCAGGTCGGTCTGCAGGTCGTGCTCCAGCGAACGCCAAAGCCCGATACTGGCCTGCATCAACGGCACTTCGGCTTCGTCACGGGACTGCTGGCGAACGAAGCCCCAGGCCCGCGAAGATTGCTGCCCGGCAATGATGCTTTTATCAATCAGCAGAACCCTGGCCCCCGCTTTGCTAAGGTAGTACGCACAGGCACACCCCATCAGACCGCCGCCGATGATCGCCACGTCGACTGCTTCCGGCAGGCGTTGGTCCTGGGGCGCCGAGCGGCTATCGAATGCCATTGCTGGAGTGTTCATGAGGGCCACCGTCCGCTGGAAAAAAGACGCGTAGCGCCGCGTCGTTGTTTCAATCAAGAATGTGCCCCGTACTGGCGAAATAACAGTGATGTATCTGCATTAATCCCATGTGAGGAGCGCATAGAACATGAGCCGCCAACTGCCATCCATCGAGCTTCTGCAGGCCTTCCTGACGGTGGCGAAGACCGGCAATTTCGGCAAGGCTGGCGAGCAGCTCAACCTCAGTCAGAGCGCGGTAAGCCGCCAGGTTGCGCAACTGGAGGCGCGCCTGGACAGCCGCCTGTTCGAACGCCACACCCGCAGGATCGTCCTCACCGCCGAGGGCCGCTCGCTGGTGCCGGTGGCCGAACAGGTCATCGGCCTGCTCTGCGATGCCTCGCACATGCTCGCCACCGTCGGCCGTAGTGTCAGCCTGCGTGCTCACCCGACCATGGCAGCGCGTTGGCTGATCCCGCGGCTCACGACGTTTTATGGTATGCACCCGCAAGTCACCGTAAGCGTGGATACGGTGTATCACCGCTTCCCTGACTTCGCGTTCGAATCCATAGACGCCATGGTCGCCTACGGCACCGCCACCTGGCCGGACTTCGAAGCACTGCAATTGTGGGAAGAAGAACTGATCCCGGTGTGCTCCCCGACCTTGCTCGCCGGGACCACACCGCAAAAACTGCTCAAGAGTGCGCGGCTGGTAGACTCGAGCATGGACCGTCTGGACTGGCGGCGCTGGGCTGAGTACTACCCGGACTCAACCGGCATCGATAACGCTCATTTGACCTTTGATACGCTGGAGTCGGCCATCGTCGCGGTGAAATGCGGCCAGGGGATTGCGCTGGTTGATGCGGTGCTGACCGATGACGAATTGCGCAGTGGGCAGCTGGTGCGAGTGCATTCGGGCCGCATCGTGACCGGGGGGCGGTACACGCTGGTGTATCCGCGGCGGGTCAAGCATTCGAGTGGGGTTTCGGAGTTTCTGCAGTGGTTGGGGCAGGAAGCGGGTCTCGACGCTGCCCGCACCTGAGATTCGTTGGCGAATCAGCGATTGCTACTGACCCTTGCAACTCAACCCCGATCCTTCGTTGTGCGGATCAGGTTATTTCGCAGCTTCACTATCGCTTTCTGCATGTTCACGAAATCCTCCGGATCAAGCCCCGTCTGCGGGAAGCCATCTTTCGAGAGCCCTTCACGCAACTTGCGGCCTTCACTGGTCAGATTGATGCGCACCTGGCGTTCATCTTCCGGGTCGCGTTGACGGCGCAGATAACCCATGGCTTCGAGCTTCTTCAGGATGGGGGTCAGCGTATTGGATTCCAGAAACAGTTTCTCGCCAAGGCTGCCAACGGTCTGGTTATCCTCCTCCCACAGCGCAACAAGCGTGATGTATTGCGTGTAGGTCAGCCCTAGCCGTTCAAGCATTGGCTTGTAGGCTTTACCGAAGGCGAGGTTGGAGGAATACACGGCAAAGCACAGGAAGTCGGAAAGCTTCAGATCAAGGGCGGCGGTCTTTTCATCGGATTTCATCAGCATTCTCGGTGGTCAGCGACGGATGGGCGCATGGCCGGACTATACATCGCATGCGATGGTGTCGGTAGTGCTCCCCTCCTCCCAGGTCTCAGCGAAATGCGCCAACACCGGCCCACCAGAATCGATCCTGGCAAGCCGGCGCTGCGTTGGGTTACTCAGTGCGCACGTTGATAGCGACCTCAATGTTGCCGCGGGTGGCCTTGGAGTACGGGCAGATGGCATCCGCGTTATGCGCCAGTTCGGTGGCCACCTCGTGCGTCAAGCCGGGTACCCGCAGGGTCAGTCGGGCTTGCAGGAAGTAGGCTGCGCCGGTCTGGCCCAAGTCCACTTCGAGGTCGACGGCCGTATCGGCTGGCAGGGTCACTTTCATTTGCTGGGCGGCCAGGCCTACCGCTGCGATGTAGCAGGCCGACCAGGCGCCGGCGAACAGTTGCTCGGCCTTCGGGTGCGGCTGGACGCCGGTGAACACGTGCTCAGGGGTGGCGTTCGAGGGGGACGACAATTCGATGTCGAGGTTGCCCTTGTTACCGTTATAGGTGGTGTGGGTTTTGCCGGTGACCAGTACTTTTTCGATCTTGCTCATGATTGAATCCTCAGGACTTTATGTATTTGTACGATCTAATCGCATGCGATGCATATAACAGAACTTAAACGGCGGATCCGATGATCCAGTTATTGCCGTTGTGGCCACGAACAGCAGGGTCAGTGCAGATGGGGCTGTAGCAGGTACTTTTGGTGTTCATGCCCGGGTCTCCAGCGATTGGGTTATTTTCAATCGCTGCCGACTTGATCGCATGCGATGTAGTTATAGTCACGCAAAGCCCCATTGCTGTCAAAGCCTATTTTAAACGTCGACGACGAGCGGTCGGCGCGCAACCTTTGGCTGCGCGCACTCCACTTGCGAGTTACACCGTTGACTGCAGGGCCTTGGCCGAACGCGCTTTGAACGCCAGCCCGAAGCAAAAGAATATCGCCAGCGAAAACCCGGCCGGAAACAGCCAGATGCTCGTCCGGTCATGGCCGCCGGTCAGCGCAAAGTGATCCGTCACCTGCCCCGCCACCCAGAAGCCAATCAGCATGCCCACACCGTAAGTGGCCAGCGTGATCAGCCCCTGGGCCGAACTCCTGTAACGCTCGGAGGCCTTGGCGTCGGTGTAGATCTGTCCGGAGACGAAGAAGAAGTCGTAGCAGATGCCGTGCAACGCAATGCCGGTGAACAGCATGAACGCCAGGTCGCCGTTGTCGCCGTAGGCGAACAACAGGTAGCGCAACGCCCAGGCGAGCATGCCCACCAGCAGGGCGATCTTGATGCCGAAGCGCTGGATGAAACGCCGCCGTGGAACAAGCCGGTTACCGACCCAACCTGATGGCCGTGCAGTTTCGCTCCCGACGTACCGGCAACCTGGTGATCCTGGTGCCCACCATCGCCAACAGCTTTTTCGCCAAGGTCATCAGCGGTGCGCAACAGGCCGCCCAGCTCGCGGGCTACCGGCTGTTGCTGTGCGATACCCAAGGCCGCGAAGCCATCGAGCGCGAGTTTGCCGAGCTGGTGTACGCCCACCAGGCCGACGGCGTGATCCAGTTGCGCGCCTATGACCCTTTTGCAGCGCCCTTCCCCGGCGCCGAACTGCCGCCGATCGTCAATGCCTGCGAGGTGATCCACAACGGTCGTCACCCCAGCATCAGCCTCGATAATCGAGCGGCGGCCAAGGCCATGACCGAGCATCTGATCGAACTGGGTCATCGCCGCATCGGCCTGATCAAGGGCCCGAAAAGCAGCCCGCTGACTCGTGATCGGGTCGCCGGGTATCAGGATGCATTAAACCAGGCCGGCATCGAGGCCGATCCCGCGCTTGTCTGCCATGGTGATTTCACCCTCAAGGCCGGTGATGACGGAGCAGCAGCTATGCTGGCACTGCCCGACCGCCCCACAGCGCTGTTTTGCGAGAACGATGAAATGGCCATCGGCGCATTAAAACGCATCAGGCAATCGGGCCTGCGGGTCCCCGAGGACATTTCCCTGGTGGGCTTTGACGACATCCCGTTTGCGGCGTACTGCGATCCACCGCTGACGACCATCTCGCAGCCGGCCGAAGCCTTCGGCCAGCGCGCCGTCGAGATGCTGATTGCGCTGATCGAGAAAAAACCGCTGGCCGAACGGCACGTGGTGCTGCCCTTTGAATTGACCTTGCGCGAGAGCACTGCGCGGGTTCGACAACACTGACCCTCAGCACCACTCCATATGGGTGGTTTGCCACTGCGGGTCGGGGTCCACGGCGATCAACCGAAAATCACGCTTGCGCCAGAAGTCGATGGCTCCCGGTAGGAAGGGATGCGTGTGCAGGTAGATCACCTCGACGCCGGCCTGCACCGCCAATGCCTTCAACGCACTGTACAGCTGGCTGGCCAGCCCCGAACGGCGCAACCCTGGCTGCACGAACAGCCGCACCACTTCCACCACCTTGAGGCCGCGGTACTCGAGTTGTTGAAAACGGTGGTCGTAGGGCAGATAACCAATGGAGGCGACGATCCGGCCTTCATCACGGACCAGCAGAAACTGCCCCTCGCCGTTGAGATACACCTCTTCGAAATTCAATAGATCCGCAGGAGTGCCGGTGCCACTGAGCTTTGGGAACAGCTCGGCGCGAGCCTGCATGAGGAAAGTGTCGAGCTCGGGAATGTCGGCCCGGGTGGCGGGCTCAATGTTGGCTTGTCGATGCGTGGTCAACTTATGCGCCTTTTTCTTTATGCCCATTTTGAGTGCACGGGTACGTTAGATTTCGGATAGGAAATCAATGGGAAACCACACTGATCCATCGGCTGGATCTAGCGCCCGTCAAGTCGGCGGCAGATACCGAATGCCGGCTACAACGAACCAGTGGGGCAGCAACTTTTCGGGGCGAAAAACGGTGAAAACCGAAAAATCTTGAGCGAACCATTCTGGCGAGGTCTGGCGGATCTTGTATCAGTCTACGGGAAGTGGCAGGCGATCATGCGCAAGCGTCAGCAAGGGTTGCAAACCAAGCCTGGGGACTCGATGAGAATCGACCGGCATTCGATCATAAATCACCAGGCGCGCATTGAAGATCGCAATCACAGACACGCAGAAGTCTGGGCGAGTCTGAGCGTTGTATCGGCAACCCGCATCAATTAGCTGCTACTCAACTGAGATTACAAGCCCCAGCAGTAGGGCAACACAACGACTGCGTAGACGTTACTCTGTGAGAGTTGTCGTAGGAAATATCCCTCACAGAAAAAGGAAAACGGACAGCAAATTCCGGACCAATCCTACTTAACAACCATCTCAAATAATGAATAATAATCTCGCACTGAAAGGATGTTATAAATTAAAAGGACGCCTGCATGAATATTAAAGAAGCAACTTCACTAGAGCATGAAATATGCGCAGCAATTGCTGCATGCAAATCAGTTGAAGATTTAAACGAAAAATGTATTGAAGTGACAAAGCAGATGAACTTTGACTATTTTCTGTATCGCATTCAATATCCAACTCCTTTCACAAACCCTCGAATCAAAATATTGGGAAACTATCCCCTTGGAAAACCTACGCCCAAAGCAACCAACCACAGGACTACGGGTCATCTGAAAATAGATTCAGAACAACTGAAATCGTTTAACTCGACGCCAATCACATCGCGTAAAATAGAGTCACACAGTAAAATATACTTTTTTACTCAATCCGCACAGAAAAACGACGGCATACACGAGCAAACCATTATAGCAAGGACCGGCCGTAAGATCACACAACCAGAACTAGTAGCCGTTCGAGCACTAATTAACAGCATTACGACTGAAATATACAACAAGTTTCTTGCGATTGACGGCCAAAACACAAAAGCCGTGGTTTTAACGCCGAGAGAGAAGGAAATATTACTCTGGGGAGCAGATGGAAAAACCTCAGAAGAAATCGCAATGATTTTAGGAGTTTCGCAGAACTCAGTAAACTTTCACCACAAGACAATTCAGAAAAAACTTGGCACCTCCAATAGGGCGCAAGCAATTGCTCATGCAATAATCAAAGGATACTTATGATCGCATGCCGCGAGGACACTATAGACATTCCAAATTTTAGTCCTTTCGATAGATCCAAGAGTATTGGTAAGTTTTCTGTTCAACCCTGTGGGTTCGACGCCTGTAACTACCCCAGTCCTGGCCGGAACAGTAAGTGCATATCCCTGTTGTTTGAATTTGCATACCATCCAATCCTTCGGCTTCCAGCAAATAAAAACAATACATCGGGAGATCCAACCATGCCTCGCCATGGCTGACCGGTGCTCGAAGCCCGCTGTCAACCAATTTTGACCTTTGAGGTTCACGTGACCAAGGTGCTGACCTGCCACACCACAGATGCCCATGTATCTGCTCAATTTTATCAACAAGTTGTGCCCCGACCTCATAGCAACATGATTGTATGGAAGGACCAAACGCAACCCGCAGGCCGCCTAAGGAGACGCCGGCGAGTCGGAAAGTACTGAAGGAATTCTCGATAATTCCAGCCGCCAGTCCTTGCCAACCACCATGTATTGCTGCAACGAACTCATCCGTTTGAGAAGCTATAAGAATGGGCAAACAATCTGCCGTCACAATGCCGATAGGCCGCCCCGTGCGTGTGAACACTGCGTCACCTGCAATGGTACCCGCTGTCTCCTCCTCACCTACTTCAATTACGACAGCACCATGTTTCTGAGCGCAATAGAAAAGTCCCGCAGGCGCACAAGTATCACGCACAGCGCCAAATGAATGAGCAACAGGTAGAGCGTTAAGATTATCAGCGAAAAAGGCCATCTTCACCTCGCTTTAGAGACTCAGCCGTAGTTATAACAGGACTGGAACTCAGAATCAAAATAGAATTTACTGTAGACCCGTACCGTCAGGCGAAAATAGACAATTCCAACCAAACGTCAATGCTTGCTTATGGCAAAAGCACAAGCCATGCCAAGTTTAACTACCAGATTTTGTAGGTGCAGCTTCACTGAACTGCATCTATAAACCTACCTACACAAACAGATCCTTAGAATCTTAGTTAATTGACAAAGGTGCACGGAAGTCCTATGACCCAACATATAGAAAATTTCAAAATACGTTGTGGAAGTGTGACCTGCAAGAAGCCGAAGAAAATACTTTTGATTATGCACGAAGCAGAAAACTCGAGTGGCAAGGGTTTCTACAACCTCCAAACATACCTACACACCCACAATTATGACTCGATTAAAAGTTGAATAATGAGTGGGAGCGGTCTACCTGGCTTGTGCTTAGTCGCAACAGGCGCTAAACAGCCATTTGTACCGGACGGAACTGAGCAGAGGTCATCGCTGGCCATTTCAGAATCCTTAAAATACCTGCCACTCTCCGAGTAAATCTGACTATCGATCAAGAAATTACGATGTGCTTGTCATTGGCCTCTTGGCAACAAGGACGTTGAGATTCGCCGCTCTACTGGATCATGCTGAAGGGCATAATTTTAAACTTCTGAGCATTTACCGACAGGAAAACGCGATACAAGGATCAGTCACAGTGCCCCTCACCCAGCACCCTCAGCCCAACAACCAGCGCATCAACCAACACCCGAACCTTGGGCAGCGCCTCGCGACTTTTGCTCCAGGTCAGGTGGATCTCCATCCCGTCGCAGGCCAATTGCGCAAGCACCTCGACCAAGGTCCCGTCTTTGAGCTGCTGCTCCACCAGCCACCGTGGCAACTGCGCGATGCCGCAGCCAGCCAACGCAGCCATCCTCAAGCCCTCGCCATTGCCCACCACCAGAGGCGGGTTTACCTGGCTCCTGTGCGTTGCGCCCTGTTCGCCCGCAAAGCTCCAGGGATGGATGCTTCCATCCACCCAGCCATAGGCAATGCACTGATGCTGCTCAAGATCGTGTTCGTACAGCGGAGTGCCATGACGGGCCAGATAGTCGGGGGATGCACAAAAAATATGCCACTCGCGCCCCAGCAGGCGATGCCCGACCGATTCCGGCCAGGTGTTCGCGCCCCCGATGCGCAGCACAATGTCCGCGCCTTCCTGCAGCGGATCGATAAAACCATCGCTGAAGGATATGTGCGGCATCAGCAAGGGATGATCCTTCGCAAACTGCAAGAGGATCGGCAGCACCCGGGTGCGCCCAAATGCACCCGGCAGGTCAAGGCGCACACGGCCGCGAGGCTCGGTGTTTTCGCTCTGGAGTGACAGCTCAGCCTCTTCGAGATCGGCAAGCACGCCCTTGCACGTACGCAGGAATGCGACCCCGGCGTCGGTCAGCGACAGCCGCCTCGTTGTACGGTGGAACAGTTGCACCCCCAGGCGTTTTTCCAGCCGGGCGATGCCTTTGCTGATGGCCGAGGCCGTCAGGTTCATTTTCTCCGCAGCCGCCGTGAAACTGCCGAACTGTGCGACGCACACAAATACATCGATACCTTTCAAGCGTTCGGAGGAAAACATATGCACCCTGTATTCATGAATTCAGTTCATGTGCTTCGATAAAAAGCATCCTAAATCAGAACCCAGGGCAACAGTAAACTGGGAATCAACACATTGATGATGGTTCTCGAATGCTGGCCACGCTTAAACGCTATCCCTCCTCCATTAACCTGCTGCTGGGCGCGTCACTGGTGTTGACCCTCGCCCGCGCGATCACCTTGCCCTATCTGGTCATTTACTTGTCGGGCCACTTTGGCTTGAGCGTCGCCGATATCGGCCTGGCGATCGGCAGCACGCTGATCATCGGCTCGCTGCTGAGCCTGTATGGCGGCTTCCTGGTGGACAGGATGTCCAGTTACCAGCTCATCCTCATAGGCTGCGGCGTGTTCAGCGGCGGATTTCTCGGTGCGTATCTGGCACCCGTCCTGTGGCTGTTCTACCTATGCCTGGTGCTGATCAACCTGGCGTATGCCGTTATCGACATCGCAGTGAAATCCGGATTTGGCAGCCTGCTCCCCATGGACCGCCGCAGCGAAGCGTTTTCCATCAAGTACACACTGACCAATATCGGCTACGCCGTCGGGCCATTTCTGGGAGCCGGGGTGGCGGCCCTGGACATGAGCCTGCCCTTTTTGCTGTCGGCGGGACTGGGCGTCGGGTTTTCCTTGGTCTACTTCGTGTGGGGTGACAGGCGCCTGACGAGTGCCGGCCCGGGCCTGCAGCCGACGCCATTCCTGGCAGTCGGCAGGTTGTTGCTGCGTGACTACCGGCTGGTGTGCTTCACCTTGGGCGGGTTGCTCAGTGCCGTGGTTTTCGGCCAATTCACCGCGTATCTCTCGCAGTACCTCGTGGTCACCACCACACCCCAAGAGACGTACCGGATTATCAGTACGGTAGTGGCGACTAACGCCTTGATGGTGATCAGCCTGCAATACAGCATCGGCAAACGGATCAGCCACCGACACCTGAACCTGTGGCTCGCAGGGGGACTCGGCATGTTCATCCTGGGGCTGGCAGGTTTTGCACTGTCGACCACTTTGCTGCTCTGGGTCCTTTCCATGGCCATTTTCACCGTCGGTGAAATCATCGTATTCCCGGCGGAATACATGTTCATCGACAACATCGCACCGAATCACCTGCGGGGCATGTACTACGCAGCTCAGAACCTGAGCAACGTCGGCGCAGCACTCGGGCCGGTCCTTTGCGGAATAGTTCTGGCCATGCAACCTGCGCACTACATTTTCTACATGCTTGCGATGTTCGTGATAGCCGGGGGAATGCTCTACTTGCTGGGGGTGTCCATTTCAGCAGCGGTTACGACCGAAGTTGAGAATTAAATGCCCAAACCCTGCACAATCACCGGCTTTTTTCTCGACAGGAAACCCCCATGCAAAGGATTGTGACTCTAGGCAATGCCGGTAGCGGCAAATCCACTCTGGCCCGCGCTTTAGGCCAACAGCTGGGCTTGCCCGTTGTGCCATTCCTACATACCCTGGCCGCTGCCCCAGGTACCTGCCGCGTTACAACCCGATAGGGCTGCCGCCTGGCAGCTTCAGCGGGCTGGATCGAACCCCTTCCCGCTCCACAGGTCTGCTCTTCTATCACTCCTTTGGAATCACACCCATGTCCGCTCACCAGAGCCTCGTCGTCCTTGCACGGGGCGGTTACGCCGCTCGAGGCGTCATCTATTTGATCATCGGCATCTTCGCCCTGCTCGCCGCCCAGGACTCGACAAAACCCAAGGACAGTCACCGCAGCCTCGAGGCATTGCTGAGTCAGCCATTCGGTTATGTATTGGTCGGCCTGGTGGTGGCCGGACTGCTTGCCTTTGCAGCCTGGCGGGTGCTGCAAGCCGTGCGCGACGTTGATCATCACGGCAGCAACTTGAAGGGGCTGGTGATTCGTGCCGGCTTGCTGGCAGGAGGCCTGGTCAACGGGGCGTTGGCCTTTTTTGCCCTGGGCCTGCTGGTCAGTGGCCTCAAGAGTTCTGGCGGTGATGGCGGTTCGCAAACCAGGGACCTGTTGGCGCAAATTCTGTCCTGGGAACATTCGAACCTGCTGATCTACCTGATCGCCCTCATCCCTTTCGGCGTGGGCATTGCTCACCTGATCAAGGGCTGGAAGGCCACGTTCGAGAAGTACTTTGAAGCAGATGAAGACGTCATGCGTTACGTCCGCCCCGTCTCGCGCTTCGGTTTGATCGCCCGGGGGGTGGTGTTTCTCGAAATTGCTGTTCTGTTGGCGATCAGCGGTTCCAACTACAAGGCCATGGACCCACCGGGGATGAAGGACGCCCTCGATGCCTTGCAGAACTTACCGGCCGGCGCTGTGCTGTTGATGGTGATGGCCCTGGGGTTGATCGCATTCTCGGTCTACAGCTTTGCCGAAGCTGCATGGCGCAAGATCAACATGGACGTACCTGGAGTGGCCGGCAGGTAGGGCTGGCCATTCGATAATAAGCTTGGGGAGCAAGGCTTGCCCGCGATGAGGCCCGGATTTATTGATCCAGGCCTGCCGAAAATTCGGCACAATCGATCTCTTCCAACGAGAGTCTCCCCCATGCTGATCGATGAAGAGCTAACCCTGAAAAAACTCGAGGTGTTCCTGGCTTTCATGCGCACGGGCAACCTGGCTCGGGCCGCCGCCGAGTTACAGACCAGCAACGTCAGCGTGCACCGCGCCATTCACTCGCTCGAAAGCGCCTTGCGCTGCCCGCTGTTCAAGCATGAGGGCCGCAACCTGACGCCGCTGGAAAGCGCCTATGTGCTGGAAGAGCGCGCGCAGAAGCTGATTCAGGACGTCGTCGAGAGCGTGCGCCTGACCCGTGAAGCGGCAGGCTTTTCCGCCGAACGCTTCAAGTTGGGCTCGCTGTATTCACTGACTGTGAAGACCGTACCGCAGCTGATCATGGGCCTGAAGATTCGCCGCAGCGAACTCAATATCGACCTGATCCTGGGCTCCAATTTCGACCTCTTGTACAAGCTCAAGAACATGGAAGTCGACGCGATCCTGGTGTCGCTGGATGACAGTGTCAACGATCCGGACTGCGAGCAAATCCCACTGTTCTCGGACGATATCTTCCTGGCCACGCCCGCCGAGTCGACATTCGCCCAGCGCGCAGAAGTCGACCTGGCGGAAGTGCGCGATGAAACGTTCATCACCCTCACCCAGGGCTTCGCCACCCATCAGGACGGCAATCGAGTATTTAAGCAAGCGGGATTCGAGCCGAAAGTGGCCATGCAGGTCAACGACATTTTCACCCTGCTGAGCATGGTCAGCTCGGGGGTGGGTTATGCGTTGCTGCCGGGGAGGATTGCGGCGGTGTATGAGAACCGGGTGAAGTTGATTCCGTTGCAGGCGCGGTATCGGTTGCAGCAGCATATCGGGGTGGTGTTCCTGAAGGCCAAGGAGCGCGACCCGAATTTGCTGGCGTTGTTGGCGGAGTGTCGGATGTATGCCAATCTGCATGCTTGACACCGGGGTGAATCAATCGCGAGCAAGCTTTGCTCCCACATGAATTGCACTTTGCTTCTGTGGGAGCAAGGCTTGCCCGCGATGGCGTCAGAGCGGGTTAACCGACAATCCCCCGAACAATGAAGTACAGCAACGAAGGCCCAAGCAGGCACCCAAGCCCGGTGTGGAAAGTCGCCGTCAGCGCCCCATAAGGCACCAGCCGCCGATCAGTCGCAGCCAACCCTGCCG
>NZ_JZRI01000020.1:0-28336 GCF_000952175.1 Pseudomonas sp. ES3-33
CCCTTTGTGCTGTGGCTTTTCGTCGCATGTGGCGCTTTTCGATAATTATTGTATACAAAAAAATAGCTCATTGTGTTCTATTTGTTGCATCGGGCTGCGGCACTAGCGCGCAGGCCACTGGCTTTCCCTATAACAAAATGAGGACGGCACCATGAGCGCTTTAACCTTGAAAGTTGCAGTCAACCTGGTCAATCAGGCCATTTCGGCAGGGCGTGCAATCTCTGCGGCTCCACTGACCATTGCAGTACTGGATGCCGGCGGGCACTTGATCACCTTGCAACGCGAGGACGGCGCCAGCCTGCTGCGCCCGCAAGTGGCCATCGGCAAGGCCTGGGGCGCAATCGCCCTGGGTAAGGGGTCGCGCCTGCTGGCACTGGACGCACAACAACGCCCGGCATTCATCGCGGCCTTGAACAGTTTGGGGCAGGGCAGCGTGGTGCCGGCACCGGGTGGTGTGTTGATCCGGGATCAGGACGGGAATGTACTGGGAGCGGTGGGGATCAGCGGCGATCTTTCGGATGTCGATGAGCAGTGTGCAATCAGTGCGATCGAGGCGTCGGGGTTGCGGGCGGATGCGGGAGTAGTGGCTTGATCTATGGGTGATTGATACCGCTATCGCCAGCAGGCTGGCTCCCACAGGGGTTTATCTGGAGTGTCAGAGATCAACTGTGGGAGCCAGCCTGCTGGCGATGACGGACATTCAGACACATCCAGCTAACTGTCTGCCCCGCCCTTGGGGAATATCAGGACTAGCCTAGTTCCTGAATCAATCATGCAAAGGGCAAAGGAATGCCTGATTTACCCGCTTCAAAGCGCCTGCGAATCGGCCGCTATGCTGAATCCAGCCGCATTTACCTGCTGACTATCAATACTCGCGACCGAGAGCCCATATTCAAGGACTTCTCCTTGGGTAGAGGGGTGGTCAATCAATTTCGCTGCGCTCAGGATCAAGGCTTCGCCAACTCACTGGCATGGGTTGTCATGCCCGATCACTTTCATTGGTTGATTGAGTTGCGGCAGGGGTCGTTGGGTGGACTGGTGCAAAGGACTAAATCCTTGAGCACCAAGGCAGTGAAGCAGTCTACCGGTCGAACCACCAGTCTCTGGCAGAGAGGGTTTCACGACCGGGCGCTGCGGCGGGAAGAGGATTTAGTGAAAATGGCTCGATATGTTGTAGCCAACCCGCTGCGGGCTGGACTGGTAGAGAAGCTTGGCGACTATCCGTTGTGGGATGCTATCTGGGTTTGACCCGAATCGGAGTCGTCCCCATCGCCAGCAGGCTGGCTCCCACAGGGTGTTATCTGATTGTCAGAGTCCAACTGGGGTAGCCAGCTTGCTGGCGATGACATGAGTCCGGGCTCCCACAGGGTGTTATGTGATTGTCAGAGTTCAACTGGGGTAGCCAGCTTGCTGGCGATGACATGAGTCCGGGCTCCCACAGGGTGTTATCTGATTGTCAGAGTTCAACTGTGGGAGCCAGCCTGCTGGCGATGACATCAGTCCGGCTCACACCCCTTCAACACCAACCGGATAATCGTCTGCGCCGCCGCTTCGTAATCCTCTTCATCCAGCTTCGCCTTGCCGGTAATTGCAGTGATCTGCCAGTCAAAGTCTGCATACGTCTGAGTCGCTGCCCAGATGCTGAACATCAGGTGATTAGGGTCGATCGTTGCGATCTGGCCGCGGTCGATCCAGGTCTGGATGCAGTCGATGTTGTGCTTGGCCTGGCTGTTCAGTTGTTCGACCAGGTCGGCGCTCAGGTGTGGGGCGCCGTGCATGATTTCGCTGGCGAACACCTTGGAGGCGAACGGCAGGTCGCGGGAGATGCGGATTTTCGAGCGGATGTAACCGCTCAGCACTTCACTGGGTACACCGTCGGCGTTGAACGGCGTCGAGGCCTGCAGGATGGGCTCGATGATGCTTTCCAGAACCTCGCGGTAGAGGTTTTCCTTGGATTTGAAATAGTAGTAGACGTTAGGCTTGGGCAAACCCGCCTTGGCTGCGATGTCACTGGTTTTGGTCGCAGCGAAGCCCTTGTCGGCAAATTCTTCACTGGCGGCACGCAGGATCAGTTCTTTGTTGCGCTCGCGGATAGTGCTCATAAACCAGGTGGTTCCTTGCCTGTACTGGCGGTGGCGCATGGTAGCACCGGCTTTGCGCACCGCTCAAGAATGCCCCGCGACGGCTCTGGCAGGCTATGCTGCGCAGCATTCACTCTTTGCAGGAAATTTCATTCATGGCAGGAAGCAGTTTGCTGTTGCTGATCGACGACATCGCCGCAGTGCTCGACGATGTAGCGCTGATGACCAAGATGGCCGCGAAAAAGACGGCAGGCGTGCTGGGTGATGACCTGGCACTCAATGCGCAGCAGGTGTCCGGAGTACGTGCCGAGCGCGAAATACCGGTGGTATGGGCCGTTGCCAAGGGCTCGTTCCTGAATAAGCTGATCCTGGTGCCGTCGGCGCTGGCGATCAGCGCATTCGTCCCGTGGCTGGTCACGCCATTGTTGATGGTCGGTGGGGCTTACCTGTGCTTTGAAGGGTTTGAGAAGCTGGCGCATAAATTCCTCCACAGCAAGGCTGAGGACGAGGCTGAACACGCCCAGCTGGTCGAAGCGGTAGCCGACCCGGCGACCGACCTGGTGGCTTTCGAGAAGGACAAGATCAAGGGTGCCATTCGTACTGATTTCATCCTGTCGGCGGAAATCATCGCCATCACCCTGGGAACCGTGGCGGGCGCTTCGCTGACCCAGCAGGTCATCGTGTTGTCGGGGATCGCCATCGTGATGACCGTGGGCGTCTACGGCCTGGTCGCGGGCATCGTCAAACTCGATGATCTGGGCTTGTGGCTGACCCAGAAGCCAGGCCAGATGGCCAAGAGTATCGGCAATGGAATCCTGCGGGCCGCGCCCTACATGATGAAAAGCCTTTCGGTGATTGGTACCGCGGCGATGTTCCTGGTCGGCGGCGGGATTCTGACCCATGGCGTGCCGGTGGTTCATCGCTGGATCGAGGAGGTCAGCGCGGGTGCTGGCGGGGCCGGCTTTATCGTGCCGATGTTGCTTAATGCCGTGGCAGGGATTGTGGCGGGTGCGGTGGTGTTGGCGGGGGTGATGCTGGTGAGCAAAATCTGGAAAGCGCTGAAGAGCTGAAGCTGCACGCATTTCAAAGATAATACTGTCCAATGTGGGAGCGGGCTTGCCCGCGATGGCGGCGCGACATTCAACGTAGAGGGTGAATGTTGTGGCCCCATCGCGGGCAAGCCCGCTCCCACAATTGGTTTTGATGTTGCCGCTGTTACTCGGCGATCTGCAACTTGCGCGATTCGGTATACACGTAGCGCACCTTCTCGTACTCGAACGGCGAGTTCAGCTGGCCGTAACGGAAGCTGGTCTGATAGCGCCGATCAACTGCGCGCAGCATCCAGACTTCCGGGTGGTTGGAGCTGACTTCCGAAACGTTGAGGAAGTTGATCGCCGACTCGGCGGTAAAGTCCACGGCCAGGCCGCCGGTGTCGCGGATGTTGGACGGGCCGAGGATTGGCAGCACGAAGTAGGCGCCGCCCGGTACGCCGTAGAAGCCCAGGGTCTGGCCGAAGTCTTCGCTCTGGCGCGGCAGGCCCATGGCGGTGGCCGGGTCCCAGAGGCCGGCGATGCCGATCGTGGTGTTCAGCAGCAGGCGCGCGGTGGTTTCCATCGAGCGCTTGCCCTTGAACTGCAGCAGGCTGTTCATCAGGTTCGGCACATCGCCGAGGTTGTTGAAAAAGTTGCTCACGCCGGTGCGCAGGAAGCTCGGCGTGATGTAGCGGTAACCATCGACCACAGGCAGGAACACCCATTGGTCGAAGCGGTAGTTGAAGTGGTAGACCCGGCGGTTCCACTCTTCCAGTGGGTCATAGACGTTAAGCGCGTTGAGCGTCGAGCGCTCGAACTCGCGCTGATCCAGTCCCGGGTTGAACTTGAGTTTGCTCAGCGGTTCCTTGAAGCCATCGCTATCGACGACGATAGGCGCATTGGCTTTGCTGTTGTCGGCATGGGCGACGCCTGCACAGAGTAACGCTGCGATAAGCAGGAGAGATTTAGCCACGGAAGAACTCCAGCATGGCGTCGCTGTTGACGCGGTAATTGAGGTTGCCGCAATGGCCGCCCAATGGATAAACGGTCAGGCGGTCACCGAACGTCTTGCGCAGGAAACCCAGGTCACCGGGGCCCAGGATCACATCGTCGGCGTTGTGCATAACGGAAATTTTCGGGCTGTCGCGCAGGTAATCCTCGAGCGCGTAGAGGCTCACCTGGTCGATCAGCTGCAGCAGGCTGCCCCCGTCCGTGCGGGCACGCCACATCGGAATCACCTGTTCGGTGATGTAGCAGTCGAAATCACACTGCAGCGCGCGCTTGAGGAACGGTGTAAGGCTGGTGCCTTCGGTGATCGGGTATTTCGGTGGAGTAATCAGGCCGCGACGGTTGATCAAGTCCGAGGTGAACGAAATATCGGCTGCCGAGAAGCGGAACGAGGTGCCGATCAACATCGCCATCTGTTCGTTGCTCAAGTGCTGCTTGGACTGCTGGAAGTCGTAGAGCAGCGCATCGTTGAGGTCGACGTAACCTTTCTGCTGGAAGTAGCGGGTCAGTTTGTTCAGCACCAGTTCATAAAAGGTGGTGCTGTTGTTGATGCCTTTAACCTCGGTCTGGACGAGTTTGTCCAGGTTGGTGATGGAGGTGTAAAGGTTGACCGGTGGGTTGAGCAGCAGCACTTTCTTGAAGTTGAAACTGCGGCGGGTCTCGTCCAGGTGCGCGACAAAGGCCGCATCCAGGGCGCCCAGGCTGTAGCCGGTGAGGTAGTACTCGGTCACCGGTACTTTCGGATTCTGCGCCCGCACCGCCTGCATGACCCGGTACATGTCTTCGGCATCTTCCTTGGTGATGCCCGGGGTGGCGAAGCGCGAGGCGGCGCTGATGAAGTCGAAGCTGGTCGGCGAGGACAACTGCACGACGTGGTAGCCGGCCTTGTAGTAAAGCTTTTTCAAATATTCGTTGAGGCTGCTGTCATAGCGCGCGCCGGTACCGGCGATCAGGAAGATCAGCGGCGCGGCCTTGTCCTGGGTGGCGATGCGATAGGTAAGCTTCTTGACCGCCCAGAAGTTGTCCGGCAGTTGGAATGCGCGCTCCGGCCGCAGGGTGACGCTGCGGTCTTCCTGATTGATGTCGTCGTCCAGCGGCAACTCCGGACGCAGGTCCGGTGGAGTCGTGGCAATGGTGGCCTCAAACGGGTTGGTCAAGGGGTAGCCATAACTGGCGGCGTCGATGTCGACCGCCAGTGCGGACGCACTCAAAATAAGGCCGCCAAACAGGGCGGCGAAGCGCAAGGAACGGAGCATGACTAGATCCCTTAGAGGAAGGTGCCGGATGAAGTTCGCAGGCTATGACCACGGCTTTGCCGCCAAAGTGCCACGCATCGGCACGAAACAGGCGTAATTTCGGGTAATAGTAGCTGGACGATACACTTTGCAGCCATTTGATGACTACTTATCTGTCGCGCGCGTTTGATTAAATTGTGAGGAAGATTAAGCTGGCGGCCGTTTTCGCCTATTGGAGTGCCCCATGTCCCGCCGTCTACCCGTGATTCTGCTGCTTGTTTTGCTGCCGTTGTGGCTGGCCGCCAGTTACGGCGCGCGTTATGGCTTCATGGAAGACGCGCAGTGGGTGGGCATCTGCGTGGATGAGGCCAGTCGCTGGGAATGCCAGGCGCGTTCGAGCCTGGGCTTGATGATTCACTTCAAGGTATTAGGCTGGTCGGCGATCGCCGCAGCGGTGCTGGGCTTTGTTGTCCCTGGCCGGGCAGGGTGGTGGTTGGCGGTGTTGGCCCTGGTGCTGGGGTTTCCGGCATTGGCGTTGTACAACACCACGTTGGCGGTGTTTGCAGTGGTGATTGCGGCTTTGCGGCTGGTGCGGGCGGCTCGTAGCGCCTGATAGCGGCCATCGCGGGCAAGGCTTGCCCGCGATGAGGCTCGAAGGTTCGCTGAAGGATCAGCCCTGCTGACGAACCCGCAAGCACCGCCACAACGCCGCCACCATCAGCCCACTCACCAGCGCCCAGCCCCAGGCCTGCTGGTTCTGCAACCCTTCTACAAACAGTTGCGGCGCAATGCCTGCGCCGATAATGAAAGTCAGCACGGCGATTTCCCGGCGTGGAACGCTCACCGGGCGGCACAGGTAGATCAGCGCCGGCAGGATGAATGCCATGCTTGGGAAGCTGCGATAACGCGCATCGAACACCAGTTCCAGCATCATCACCGCACCGGCAAAGCCTGCGCCGGCGACCAGCCAGCCGGCCCTGCGCTCCAGCACATTGAATGCTCGTCCACGCCAGCCCGTGCGAGCGCTCAAGGTCAGTGCGGCATGGGCCAGCACCAACAGATTTAATGCCGTCAGTAACGCAACCCACAGCCATTCGCTGGCAAATCGGGTGGTGACGCGCGCCAGGTCGCCCCAGGCGCCGATGGAACACGCTGCCAAGGCGCCCATTAAAGGCAGCACCAGGGCCGCTCGAGTGCTGCGCACGCGACCGCCAAGCACCAGGGTGCCAAGGAAAATCAAACCGCCGACCACCAGCCATTGCGCCCAGTACGGCACGTTCGACACGGGACCGGCCAGCACGCCCTTATCCTGGCGATCAGCATCGAACAGTCCCCAGTAACCGCCCACCGCACCTTCACTGGCGCGTTTCCATGGCTGGTCGAAGGCTTCGATCAGGTTGTAGTGCCAACCCTGTTGTTCTGCCATGGCAACAAAACCGCGGATGAACTTGGCTTCATTGACCCGGCTGGGCAGGGCCGTCTCGCGCTGGCGGCCTTCGCTCGGCCAGCCGGTTTCGCCAATCATGACGTCCTTCGGGGCGAATTTGTTGCCGAACACCTGGCGCACTTCAGCCACATGCTGCAGTGCGGCATCAATGTTGGAGGGATCGTCTTCCCAGTACGGCAGCAAATGGATGGTCAGGAAATCCACCGCCGGGGCGATTTCCGGGTGCTTGAGCCAGAATTCCCAGACGTCGGCATAGGTCACGGGTTGTTTTACGTTGCTCTTGACCTTGTTGATCAGCACGGCCAGTTGCGGGCCGGTGATTTCCTTGCGCAACAGCACTTCGTTGCCGACGATCACCGACGTCACCACGTCGGCATTGGCATTGGCCGAAGCGATCAGCAGGTCGACTTCCTTGGCCGTGTCCACCGGGTTGCTGTTGACCCAGGCGCCGATCATCAACTTCAAGCCATGCTTGCGCGCCAGATCGGGCAGGGCTTCGAGGCCGGTCATTGAGTAGGTGCGGATGCATTCAAAGCGCGTGGCGAGCAGCGCGAGATCGGCGTCCATGCGCTCGGGGCGTAATTTGAACGGCACGTCGAACGGCGACTGGTCCTTGTCGAACGGCGTGTAGGAAGCGCACTGCAACTTGTGCGTAGCGCTGGCGACGTCCGGCAGGATCACCGGTTTACCAAGGCCGTACCAGAAACCACACAAGGCAAAAAGCCCAAGCAGGCAGGCGAACAGATAGGCAAAAAAAGGAAAGCGCGAGATCGCGGACATGGTCAGGCCGTCTGGGAGCAAAGCGGGGCATGTTACCTGCATTTACCGCGCGCTTGGTGCCTCGCATGGTTTTGACATGCAATGTTCGGGCGGATTGGCCGGGTGCGGGGGAGTGGCGATCATTAATGGCGTTCTGATGTCGTTTCTCGATGGCTTGAGGTCGCTGGCAGAGCAGGTCGCCCGCGGCGTCAGGTTGATTATCGAGGCGTCAGTGCTCTCATGGAAAAACCGAGCTGATGATCGAACGAGCTTGCGGTGTGCGTGATGGGGGCGCGGCGCACCAGAACAATACGTTGACGCGACTCGGCATCCGTCGAGCGCAGCACTTTCGGGGAAGTAACGATGAAGATGCGACGACTTTTAGGCGCGGGTGCCGCTCTGGTGCTTGCGATTGGCTCCACAATGGCCAATGCCGAGAGCAAGACCCTGAGCATCGGTTATGTCGACGGTTGGTCCGACAGCGTCGCGACCACTCATGTGGCGGCCGAAGTGATCAAGCAGAAACTCGGTTATGACGTGAAGCTGCAAGCGGTGGCGACCGGGATCATGTGGCAGGGCGTGGCCACCGGCAAGCTCGACGCCATGCTCTCCGCCTGGCTGCCGGTGACCCACGGCGACTACTGGGCCAAGAACAAGGACCAGGTAGTCGACTACGGTCCGAACTTCAAGGATGCCAAGATTGGCTTGATCGTGCCGGAGTACGTCAAAGCCAAGTCGATTGAAGACCTCAAAACCGACGACAGCTTCAAGGGCCGCATCGTTGGCATCGACGCCGGTTCGGGCGTGATGCTCAAGACCGATCAGGCGATCAAGGATTACGGCTTGAGCAATTACACCCTCAAGGCAAGCTCCGGCGCCGGCATGATTGCCGAGCTGACCCGTGCCGAGAAAAAGAACGAATCCATCGCCGTTACCGGCTGGGTGCCACACTGGATGTTCGCCAAGTGGAAACTGCGCTTCCTCGACGACCCGAAAGGCGTCTATGGCGCGGCTGAAACCGTGAACAGCATCGGCAGCAAAGAGCTGGCGACCAAGGCACCGGAAGTGGCCAAGTTCCTGAAGAACTTCCAGTGGGCGTCGAAAGACGAAATCGGCGAAGTGATGCTGGCCATCCAGGATGGCGCCAAGCCGGATGCCGCGGCCAAGGCTTGGGTTGCGAAACACCCTGAGCGTGTAGCTGACTGGATCAAGTAATCTGAGGTCAGGCATCTATACCCTGTAGGAGCTGCCGCAGGCTGCGATCTTCTGATTTTGATTTTTCAAGATCAAAAGATCGCAGCCTGCGGCAGCTCCTACAGTCGTGTTTAAGGCAGGGAAATTGTTTGCTGCTGGAAAATGGCGAGTCTGTCATGTCGTTCTAATACTAAGGTCGTCTGGAACCTGGCCCGCAGCCGCATAGAGTGGATAACGTTCCAACAATAATCTGTGCTGCGAGGATAAAAACAATGAACGACAGCATTTACCTCTCGATTCAAAACAGCCCGCGTTTCAAGGAGCTGGTTAGCAAGCGAGAAAAGTTCGCCTGGATTCTTTCGGCGATCATGCTTGGGCTTTACTCCGGATTCATTCTTCTGATCGCTTACGGGCCGCATTTGCTGGGCGCGAAAATCAGTCCTGGGTCATCCATTACCTGGGGCATTCCGATCGGTGTTGGGCTGATCCTCTCCGCCTTCATCCTGACCGGCATCTACGTAAAACGCGCCAACGGCGAATTTGACGACCTGAACAATGCGATTCTCAAGGAGGCTCAGCAATGATCCGGCGTCTATTGGCTCTATTGAGCGTTGCAGCATTTGCACCGGGTGCCTGGGCGGCGGATGCCTTGACCGGCGCAGTGACCAAGCAGCCACTGAATGTCCCGGCGATCCTGATGTTCGTGGCGTTTGTCGGCGCTACTTTGTGTATCACCTACTGGGCCTCGAAGAAAAACAACTCGGCGGCCGACTACTATGCGGCCGGCGGCAAGATCACCGGTTTCCAGAACGGTCTGGCGATTGCCGGTGACTATATGTCCGCGGCGTCCTTCCTGGGTATTTCCGCCCTGGTGTTCACCTCTGGCTACGACGGCCTGATCTATTCGATCGGCTTCCTGGTGGGCTGGCCGATCATTCTGTTCCTGATCGCCGAGCGCCTGCGTAACCTGGGTAAATACACCTTTGCCGACGTGGCGTCCTACCGCCTTGGGCAAACCCAGATCCGCTCGCTGTCCGCCTGCGGCTCGCTGGTGGTGGTGGCGTTCTACCTGATCGCGCAAATGGTGGGTGCCGGCAAGCTGATCCAGCTGCTGTTCGGCCTCGACTACCACGTTGCGGTTATCCTGGTCGGTATCCTGATGTGCATGTACGTGCTGTTCGGCGGCATGCTGGCGACTACCTGGGTGCAGATCATCAAGGCAGTACTGTTGCTGTCCGGCGCCTCGTTCATGGCGTTGATGGTAATGAAGCACGTCAACTTCGACTTCAACGCGCTGTTCTCCGAGGCGATCAAGGTTCACCCTAAAGGTGAAGCAATCATGAGCCCTGGCGGTCTGGTGAAAGATCCGGTCTCCGCGTTCTCCCTGGGCCTGGCGCTGATGTTCGGTACCGCTGGCCTGCCGCACATCCTGATGCGCTTCTTCACCGTGAGTGACGCGAAAGAAGCCCGCAAGAGCGTGCTGTACGCAACCGGCTTCATTGGCTACTTCTATATCCTGACCTTCATCATCGGCTTCGGCGCGATCCTGCTGGTCAGCACCAACCCGGCGTTCAAAGATGCTGCTGGCGCGCTGTTGGGCGGCAACAACATGGCGGCGGTGCACCTGGCTAACGCAGTGGGCGGCAGTATCTTCCTGGGCTTTATCTCGGCGGTAGCGTTCGCGACCATCCTGGCAGTGGTTGCCGGTCTGACCCTGGCCGGTGCTTCGGCGGTGTCTCACGACCTGTACGCCAGCGTGATCAAGAAAGGCAAGGCGAACGAGAAGGACGAGATCCGCGTGTCGAAAATCACCACTATCGCCCTGGCGGTACTGGCGATTGGCCTGGGTATCCTGTTCGAAAGCCAGAACATCGCGTTCATGGTGGGCCTGGCATTCTCCATCGCGGCGAGCTGTAACTTCCCGGTACTGCTGCTTTCCATGTACTGGAAGAAGCTGACTACCCGTGGGGCAATGATCGGTGGTTGGCTGGGTCTGGTGAGCGCTGTTGGCTTGATGGTCCTGGGCCCGACCATCTGGGTGCAGATCCTGCATCACGAGAAGGCGATCTTCCCGTACGAGTACCCGGCGCTGTTCTCGATGATCATCGCGTTCGTGGGTATCTGGTTCTTCTCGATCACCGACAAGTCGGCGGCTGCAGACAGGGAGCGGGCGCTGTTCTTCCCGCAGTTTGTCCGTTCGCAGACAGGTTTGGGGGCGAGTGGGGCGGTTTCGCACTAAGCGCATCGTAGGCTGTTAACAAATGCCCCGGTCGAGAGACCGGGGCATTTTTGTTCCTGTCCAAAATGTGTGTTGTCAGGTTCGGCCTCATCGCCAGCAGGCTGGCTCCCACATTGGAATGTGTACTTCCTGTGGGAGCCAGCCTGCTGGCGACAGCGGTGGTTCAGTCATTGCCTAAAACCAAGGCTGGCTCCCACATTGGAGTATGAGCTTCCTGTGGGAGCCAGCCTGCTGGCGACAGCGGTGGTTCAGTCATTGCCTAAAACCAAGGCTGGCTCCCACATTGGAGTGTGAGCTTCCTGTGGGAGTCAGCCTGCTGGCGACAGCGGTGGTTCAGTCATTGCCTAAAACCAAGGCTGGCTCCCACATTGGAGTGTGAGCTTCCTGTGGGAGTCAGCCTGCTGGCGACAGCGGTGGTTCAGTCATTGCCTAAAACCAAGGCTGGCTCCCACATTGGAGTATGAGCTTCCTGTGGGAGCCAGCCTGCTAGCGATAGTGGTGGTTCAGACATTGCCTAAAGCCCAGCCTGGCTCCCACATTGGAATGTGTGCTTCCTGTGGGAGCCAGCCTGCTGGCGATAGCGGTGGTTCAGTCATTGCGTAAAGCCCAGGCTGGCTCCCACATTGGAATGTGTGCTTCCTGTGGGAGCCAGCCTGCTGGCGATAGCGGTGGTTCAGTCATTGCGTAAAGCCCAGGCAAACAAAAACGGCCTCTATTCACATAGAGGCCGTTCCCGGTGCAGCGTCAAGACGTTATCGCAAGACAGGTCTTATTTACGATCTTCCAGCTTGGTAATGTCACGCGACTCGTAGCCGGTGTACAACTGGCGCGGGCGGCCGATCTTGTAAGGGCTGGAGAGCATTTCTTTCCAGTGGGAGATCCAGCCGACGGTCCGCGCCAGGGCGAAGATCACGGTGAACATGCTGGTTGGAATGCCGATCGCCTTGAGGATGATGCCCGAGTAGAAGTCGACGTTCGGGTACAGCGAGCGCTCGATGAAGTACGGATCGGTCAGGGCGATCTCTTCCAGGCGCATGGCCAGTTCGAGTTGCGGATCGTTGTTGATGCCCAGCTCTTTCAATACTTCGTCGCAGGTCTGCTTCATCACTGTGGCGCGTGGGTCGCGGTTCTTGTAGACCCGGTGACCGAAGCCCATCAGTTTGAACGGATCGTTCTTGTCCTTGGCCTTGGCAATGAACTTGTCGATGTTCGACACATCGCCAATTTCGTCGAGCATGGTCAGGACAGCCTCGTTCGCGCCGCCGTGGGCAGGGCCCCACAGTGCAGCGATGCCGGCGGCGATACAGGCGAACGGGTTGGCACCCGAAGAGCCGGCCAGGCGTACGGTGGAGGTCGATGCGTTCTGCTCGTGGTCGGCATGGAGGATGAAGATCCGGTCCATGGCCTTGGCGAGTACCGGGCTGATCGGTTTGATCTCGCACGGGGTGTTGAACATCATGTGCAGGAAGTTTTCCGCGTACGTCAGGTCGTTGCGCGGGTACATCATGGGTTGACCCATGGAGTACTTGTAAACCATCGCTGCCAGGGTCGGCATCTTGGCAACCAGGCGGATCGCGGAGATTTCGCGATGCTGCGGGTTATTGATGTCCAGGGAGTCGTGATAGAAGGCCGAGAGGGCGCCAACTACACCGCACATGACGGCCATCGGGTGGGCGTCGCGACGGAAACCGTTGAAAAAGGTCTTCAGCTGCTCATGAACCATGGTGTGGTTCTTGACGGTGCTGACGAACTGGGCTTTCTGTTCTGCAGTCGGCAATTCGCCGTTGAGCAGCAGATAGCAGGTTTCCAGGTAGTCCGATTTTTCAGCGAGCTGTTCGATCGGGTAGCCGCGGTGCAACAAAATGCCGTTGTCGCCGTCGATATAGGTAATCTTCGACTCGCACGAGGCGGTCGACATGAAACCAGGGTCAAAGGTGAAACGGCCCGTGGCCGTCAGGCCCCGAACGTCGATAACATCGGGACCAACGGTGCCGGTTAAAATGGGCAGCTCGACGGGGGCTGCGCCCTCGATGATCAACTGCGCTTTTTTGTCAGCCATGTGGCCTCCTATTTATGCTTGAAATCATCAGACAGACCCCCCACGCAGGGCCCGCACCACTATAGTGAGATAAATTCGAATGTCAATTTGCCTAAAGTCTTGCTCCAGAAGGCTTTAACCGGACTTTTTCCTCGAAATTGTCTGCCGTTTACGCCTTTTATCCAACTTGTGCAATGCGCTATTAGGGGAAGGTGAACGCGTTGTCATTAGTAGCCTAACTGTCTATACTCGGCCACCGACCTCCAGGGGCTTTTGGGCCTGCTTTATTGGGGGTCGCATCCCTGGGTGGTGGTTACCTGACCAGTGCACTCCCCAACAACTTTGCCCTGATTGTTAGGGGCTCTTCAGTGTGAAAAAAAGCCGTGAAAAGCCAACGACCTGTAAACCTAGACCTAAGGACCATCAAACTCCCCATCACCGGCGTTACGTCGTTCCTGCACCGTGTTTCCGGCATCATCCTCTTCCTGGGCCTTGGCTTCATGCTTTATGCATTGGGCAAATCCCTGGGCTCCGAGGAAGGTTTTGCCGAGGTGAAGGCAACCTTGACCAGCCCGCTGGCCAAGTTCGTAGCATGGGGTCTCCTGTCCGCTCTGCTTTATCACCTGGTAGCCGGCGTGCGCCACTTGATCATGGATATGGGCATCGGTGAGACGCTGGAAGGCGGCCGCCTGGGCTCGAAAATTATCATCGCGGTTTCCGTGGTGTTGATCGTTCTGGCAGGAGTTTGGATATGGTAACCAGCGTTACGAACCTTTCGCGTTCTGGCCTCTACGACTGGATGGCACAACGAGTGTCTGCGGTCGTTCTCGCGGCTTATTTCATTTTCCTGATCGGATACCTCGCAGCGAATCCGGGCATTGGCTACGAGCAGTGGCATGGCCTGTTCGCCCACAACGGGATGCGTATCTTCAGTCTGCTGGCCCTCGTGGCCCTGGGCGCTCACGCCTGGGTCGGCATGTGGACCATCGCGACCGACTACCTGACGCCGATGGCGCTGGGCAAGTCCGCGACTGCAGTACGTTTCCTTTTCCAGGCAGTATGCGGCGTTGCGATGTTCGCTTACTTCGTCTGGGGTGTGCAGATTCTCTGGGGTATCTGATCCATGGCTAACATTCCAACGATTTCATTCGACGCCATCATTATTGGTGGTGGCGGTGCCGGCATGCGCGCGGCGCTGCAACTGGCCCAGGGCGGTCACAAGACTGCCGTGATCACCAAGGTGTTCCCGACCCGTTCGCACACCGTTTCGGCCCAGGGTGGCATCACTTGCGCCATCGCTTCTGCCGATCCAAACGATGACTGGCGCTGGCACATGTACGATACCGTCAAGGGTTCCGACTACATCGGTGACCAGGACGCTATCGAATACATGTGTCAGGAAGGCCCGGCCGCGGTGTTCGAGCTGGACCACATGGGTCTGCCGTTCTCCCGTACCGAGCAAGGCCGTATCTACCAGCGTCCATTCGGCGGTCAGTCGAAGGATTACGGTAAAGGCGGGCAGGCTGCCCGTACGTGCGCCGCTTCCGACCGTACCGGTCACGCGCTGCTGCACACGCTTTATCAGGGCAACCTGAAAGCCGGCACCACGTTCCTGAACGAGTACTACGCGGTTGACCTGGTTAAAAACCAGGACGGCGCATTCGTCGGCGTGATCGCCATCTGCATCGAAACCGGCGAAACCAGCTACATCCGTGCCAAGGCTACCGTCCTGGCGACCGGTGGTGCCGGTCGTATCTACGCCTCCACCACCAATGCCCTGATCAACACCGGTGACGGCGTCGGCATGGCCCTGCGTGCTGGCGTTCCGGTACAAGACATCGAAATGTGGCAGTTCCACCCGACCGGCATCGCCGGCGCCGGTGTACTGGTTACCGAAGGTTGCCGTGGTGAAGGTGGATACCTGATTAACAAGCACGGCGAGCGTTTCATGGAGCGTTATGCTCCGAACGCGAAAGACCTTGCCGGTCGTGACGTGGTTGCCCGTTCGATGGTTAAAGAAATCATCGCCGGCAACGGTTGCGGTCCGAATGGCGACCACGTGATGCTCAAACTCGACCACCTGGGCGAGGAAGTGCTGCACAGCCGTCTGCCAGGCATCTGCGAACTGTCGAAGACTTTCGCGCACGTTGATCCGGTTGTCGCCCCGGTTCCGGTTGTTCCGACTTGCCACTATATGATGGGCGGTGTTCCGACCAACATTCATGGTCAGGCGATCACCCAGAACGCTGAAGGCGTGGACGAGATCATTCATGGCCTGTTCGCTGTAGGCGAAGTGGCTTGCGTATCGGTTCACGGTGCCAACCGCCTGGGCGGTAACTCGTTGCTCGACCTGGTGGTATTCGGTCGCGCGGCCGGCCTGCACCTGGAAAAGGCGCTGACCGACGGCATCGAATACGATGACGCCACCGACGCCGATATCGAAGCAGCCCTGTCGCGTCTGTCCGCCCTGAACGAGCGTACCGATGGCGAAGACGTGGCAACCCTGCGTCGCGAGCTGCAAAGCTGCATGCAGAACTACTTCGGTGTATTCCGTACTGGCGAATACATGCAGAAGGGGATTGCCCAGCTGGCCGACCTGCGTACACGCATCGCCAACGTCAAGATCAACGACAAGTCGCAGGCGTTCAATACTGCGCGGATCGAAGCGCTGGAGTTGCAGAACCTGCTGGAAGTGGCCGAAGCCACTGCAATCGCTGCTGAAGTGCGTAAAGAGTCCCGCGGTGCTCACGCCCGTGAAGATTTCGAAGATCGCGACGACGAAAACTGGCTGTGCCACACCCTGTACTTCCCGGGTGACAAGCGCGTAACCAAGCGTGCCGTGAACTTCTCGCCGAAAACTGTTCCGACTTTTGAACCTAAGATTCGGACTTATTAAGGGTGGCTGCCATGTTGAAAGTCAGCGTTTATCGTTACAACCCTGATCAGGACGCCGCGCCGTTCATGCAGGAATTCCAGGTCGATACCGGTGGTAAAGACCTGATGGTGCTGGACGTGCTGGCCCTGATCAAAGAGCAGGACGAGGGTTTCTCCTATCGTCGCTCTTGCCGTGAAGGTGTTTGCGGTTCCGACGGCATGAACATCAACGGCAAAAACGGCCTGGCGTGCGTTACGCCATTGTCCGCTGTCGTAAAAGGTAACAAGTTGGTTGTTCGTCCGCTGCCAGGTTTGCCGGTTATCCGTGACCTGGTCGTCGATATGAGCATCTTCTACAAGCAATACGAGAAGGTTAAGCCTTACCTGCAGAACGACACGCCGGCTCCGGCCATCGAGCGTCTGCAGTCCCCTGAAGAGCGTGAAAAGCTCGACGGTCTGTACGAGTGCATCCTGTGCGCCTGCTGCTCGACCTCTTGCCCGTCCTTCTGGTGGAACCCGGACAAGTTCCTGGGTCCAGCTGCTTTGCTGCAAGCGTACCGCTTCCTGGCAGACAGCCGTGACACCAAGACGTCCGAGCGTCTGGCTTCGCTGGATGACCCGTTCAGCGTATTCCGCTGCCGCGGGATCATGAACTGCGTCAACGTATGTCCCAAAGGCCTGAACCCGACTAAGGCCATCGGTCACATCCGTAACATGCTGCTGCAAAGCGGCGTGTGATTCAGATGCTGTTGTAAGCGCAGTACCGCTGTACCCGTAGATGCTACGGCGCAGGCTTCAACCGGCGCCGTAGTTTTAACCTGAGCAGCAGCTCAAAAAGCTGCAGCTCTTATTTTGAAGAAATGAGACAAGCAGGGGCATCCGGGCTGGTACCCGGACTATCAGCGTGATCCTAGGTGGCTTGTTTTAGTCGCTGCATTCGGACTTCTGCAAGCGTGCTCGGTGTCGACGCCGGTGGTGTTCCCCTAACCGAGGGTGACCAAGCATGCAAGAAAGCGTGATGCAGCGCATGTGGAACAGCGCCTACCTATCCGGTAGTAACGCTGCCTATGTGGAAGAGCTCTACGAGCTCTACCTGCACGACCCTAACGCTGTGCCAGAAGAGTGGCGCACCTACTTCCAGAAGTTGCCTGCTGATGGCAACACTGCCACCGATGTTTCGCACTCCACGATTCGCGATCATTTCGTCTTGCTGGCAAAGAACCAGCGCCGCGCCCAACCGGTTTCCGCCGGCAGCGTGAGCAGTGAGCACGAGAAGAAGCAAGTTGAAGTGCTGCGATTGATCCAGGCCTACCGTATGCGTGGCCACCAGGCAGCCCAGCTTGACCCGCTGGGGCTGTGGCAGCGTCCTGCACCTGCAGACCTGTCGATCAATCATTACGGCTTGACCAATGCCGATCTTGATACGACCTTCCGTGCCGGCGACCTGTTCATCGGCAAAGAGGAGGCGAGCCTACGCGAAATTCACGAAGCGTTGCAGCAGACATATTGCCGCACCATCGGCGCTGAATTCACGCACATCACCGATTCCGAGCAGCGCCAGTGGTTCCAGCAACGTCTGGAAAGCGTACGCGGCCGTCCGACTTACTCCGCCGACATCAAGAGCCACCTGCTCGAGCGTGTCACTGCCGGCGAAGGCCTGGAAAAATACCTGGGTACCAAATACCCGGGTACCAAGCGTTTCGGCCTGGAAGGCGGCGAGAGCCTGATTCCGATGCTCGACGAGCTGATCCAGCGTTCCGGTTCCTACGGCACCAAGGAAATCGTTATCGGCATGGCCCACCGTGGCCGTCTGAACGTGCTGGTCAACACCTTCGGCAAGAACCCGCGCGAGCTGTTCGACGAGTTCGAAGGCAAGAAGAAGGTCGAGCTGGGTTCCGGTGACGTTAAATATCACCAGGGCTTCTCGTCCAACGTCATGACCACCGGCGGTGAAGTTCACCTGGCCATGGCATTCAACCCGTCCCACCTGGAAATCGTATCTCCAGTGGTCGAGGGTTCGGTGCGCGCCCGTCAGGATCGTCGTAACGACCCTACCGGCGAGAAAGTGCTGCCGATCTCCATCCACGGTGACGCGGCATTCGCCGGTCAGGGCGTGGTGATGGAAACCTTCCAGATGTCGCAGACCCGCGGTTTCAAGACCGGCGGTACCGTGCACATCGTGATCAACAACCAGGTTGGTTTCACCATCAGCAACCCGCTGGACTCGCGCTCCACCGAGTACGCCACCGACGTTGCGAAAATGATCCAGGCGCCGATCCTCCATGTGAATGGCGATGATCCGGAAGCCGTGTTGTTCGTGACCCAGCTGGCGATCGACTACCGCATGCAGTTCAAGCGTGACGTAGTGATCGACCTGGTCTGCTACCGTCGTCGCGGCCACAACGAGGCCGACGAGCCTAGCGGCACCCAGCCGATCATGTATCAGCAGATCACCAAGCAGCGCACCACCCGTGAGCTGTACGCTGATCGCCTGACCCAGGGCGGTGTGCTCGACGCAGAGCGTGTTCAGGCGAAAGTCGACGAATACCGCAACGCGCTGGACAACGGCCTGCATGTTGTTAAAAGCCTGGTCAAAGAGCCGAACAAAGAGTTGTTCGTGGACTGGCGTCCGTATCTGGGCCACGCCTGGACCGCGCGTCACGACACTCGTTTCGACCTCAAGACCTTGCAGGAACTGTCTGCCAAGCTGCTGGAAATTCCGGAAGGCTTTGTGGTTCAGCGCCAGGTTTCGAAGATCTACGAAGACCGTCAGAAAATGCAAGCCGGCGGCCTGCCGATCAACTGGGGTTACGCCGAAACCATGGCGTACGCGACCCTGGCGTTCGAAGGTCACCCGATTCGCATGACGGGTCAGGACATCGGTCGCGGTACGTTCTCGCACCGTCACGCTGTGCTGCACAACCAGAAAGACGCGGGCACCTACATCCCGCTGCAGAACCTGTACAAGGGCCAGCCTCGTTTCGACCTGTACGATTCGTTCCTGTCCGAAGAAGCCGTACTGGCGTTCGAATACGGTTACTCGACCACCACGCCTGAGGCGCTGGTGATCTGGGAAGCCCAGTTCGGCGACTTCGCCAACGGTGCCCAGGTGGTTATCGACCAGTTCATCACCAGTGGCGAGCACAAGTGGGGCCGTCTCTGCGGTCTGACCATGTTGCTGCCGCACGGTTATGAAGGTCAGGGTCCGGAGCACTCCTCGGCTCGTCTGGAGCGTTACCTGCAGCTGTGCGCCGAGCACAACATCCAGGTTGCGGTACCGACCACGCCGGCCCAGATCTACCACTTGCTGCGTCGCCAGGTGATCCGTCCGCTGCGCAAGCCGCTGATCGTGCTGACTCCAAAGTCGTTGCTGCGTCACAAACTGGCCGTATCGACCCTGGAAGATCTGGCCGAAGGTTCGTTCCAGACCGTTATCCCGGAAATCGATGCACTGGACCCGTCCAAGGTCGAGCGCATTGTTCTGTGTAGCGGCAAGGTCTACTACGACCTGCTGGAAAAACGCCGTGCCGAAGGTCGTGACGACATCGCCGTCGTGCGCATCGAGCAGTTGTACCCATTCCCTGAGGACGACTTGAACGAAGTCCTGGCTCCGTACACCAACCTCAAACATATCGTTTGGTGTCAGGAAGAGCCGATGAACCAGGGTGCCTGGTACTGCAGCCAGCACCACATGCGCCGCATCGTTGGCAATCACAACAAGGCACTCGTACTCGAGTACGCCGGTCGTGATGCTTCCGCTGCACCTGCTTGTGGTTATGCATCGATGCACGCCGAGCAGCAGGAAAAACTGCTGCAAGCCGCCTTTACTGTTTAACGCCTTCGCGCACCTGAAACCGAATTTAAGGACCCACAGATAATGGCTATCGAAATCAAAGCCCCCACTTTCCCGGAATCGGTTGCCGATGGCACCGTTGCCACCTGGCACAAACAACCGGGCGACGCTGTAAAGCGTGATGACCTGATCGTCGACATCGAAACCGACAAGGTTGTGCTGGAAGTGTTGGCTACTGCCGACGGCGTGCTGGGCGCAATCGTCAAGAACGAAGGCGAAACCGTTCTGTCCGACGAAGTACTGGGCTCGATCGAAGCAGGTGGCGCCGCTGCCGCTCCAGCGGCTGCCGCTGCTGCTCCAGCCGCTGCCCAAGCCGCTGCTGCTCCTGCTGCCGAAGGCGAAGATGATCCTGTTGCTGCACCGGCTGCTCGCAAGCTGGCTGAAGAGAGCGGCATCAACATCGCCTCCGTTGCCGGCACCGGCAAAGGCGGTCGTGTGACCAAGGAAGACGTGGTGGCTGCTGTTGCCGCCAAGAAATCCGCTCCGGCTGCCGCGCCTGCCAAGGCTGCAGCTCCTGCTGCCGCTGCGCCAGTGTTCGCCGCTGGCGACCGCATCGAGAAACGCGTACCGATGACCCGCGTTCGCGCTACCGTGGCCAAGCGCCTGGTTGAAGCGCAGTCGAACATGGCGATGCTGACCACTTTCAACGAAGTCGACATGACTGAAGTCATGGCCCTGCGTTCGAAGTACAAGGACCTGTTCGAGAAGAGCCACAACGGCGTACGCCTGGGCTTCATGTCGTTCTTCGTCAAGGCTGCCACCGAAGCGCTGAAACGCTTCCCGGCTGTCAACGCGTCGATCGACGGTGCTGATATCGTCTACCACGGCTATGCCGACGTTGGTGTAGCGGTTTCCAGCGATCGCGGCCTGGTGGTTCCGGTTCTGCGTAACGCCGAACTGATGAGCCTGGCTGAAATCGAAGGCGGCATCGCCACCTTCGGCAAGAAGGCGCGTGACGGCAAATTGTCCATGGACGAAATGACCGGCGGCACTTTCACCATCACCAACGGTGGTACCTTCGGTTCGATGATGTCGACCCCGATCGTCAACCCGCCGCAAGCGGCCATCCTGGGCATGCACAACATTCTGCAGCGTCCTATGGCGATCAACGGTCAGGTCGTTATCCGTCCGATGATGTACCTGGCTCTGTCCTACGATCACCGCCTGATCGATGGCAAAGAAGCTGTGACCTTCCTGGTTACCATCAAGAACCTGCTGGAAGACCCGGCTCGTTTGCTGCTGGATATCTGATAGAAGCAGCCACAGGTCTCAAGCCACGCGCTGCATGGATATGCAGCCTGGCTTGAGGCTTGTGGCTTCAAGCTTGTTGCCAAAAGAGGATTTTTTGAATGTCGCAGAAATTTGACGTAGTAGTGATCGGTGCGGGCCCTGGCGGCTACGTGGCTGCCATCAAGGCAGCGCAGCTGGGTCTTTCGACTGCCTGCATCGAGAAATACACCGACAAGGAAGGCAAACTGGCTCTGGGCGGTACTTGCCTGAACGTCGGCTGCATTCCATCCAAGGCGCTGCTGGACAGCTCCTGGAAGTACAAGGAAGCCAAAGAAGGCTTCGCGATCCACGGTATCAATCACGCTGGCGTGACCATGGACGTGGCAGCAATGGTTGGCCGTAAAGCCAACATCGTCAAAGGCCTGACCTCTGGCGTTGCCACCCTGTTCAAGGCCAACGGTGTGACTTCCCTGCAAGGCCACGGCAAACTGCTGGCCGGCAAGAAAGTCGAGCTGACCAAGCCAGACGGCACCGTGGAAATCATCGAAGCCGAGAACGTGATCCTGGCATCCGGCTCGCGTCCTATCGACATTCCACCGGCTCCGGTTGACCAGAACGTGATCGTCGATTCGACTGGCGCGCTGGAATTCCAATCGGTTCCAAAACGTCTGGGCGTTATCGGCGCTGGCGTGATCGGTCTGGAACTGGGTTCGGTCTGGTCGCGTCTGGGTTCCGAAGTCGTGGTTCTGGAAGCACTGGAGAAGTTCCTGCCAGCGGCTGACGAAGCCGTTTCCAAGGAAGCCTTCAAGACCCTGACCAAACAAGGTCTGGACATCAAGCTGGGCGCTCGCGTCACCGGTTCGAAAGTGAACGGCGACGAAGTCGTGGTGAACTACACCGATGCCAATGGCGAACAGAACATCACCTTCGACAAGCTGATCGTTGCCGTTGGTCGCCGTCCAGTGACCACCGAGCTGCTGGCAGCTGACAGCGGTGTGAACATCGACGAACGTGGTTTCGTTTTCGTTGACGACCAGTGCGCCACCAGCGTACCGGGCGTTTACGCAATCGGCGACGTGGTTCGCGGCATGATGCTGGCGCACAAGGCGTCCGAAGAAGGCATCATGGTGGTTGAGCGCATCAAGGGCCACAAAGCCCAAATCAACTATGACCTGATCCCGTCTGTTATTTATACTCACCCGGAAATCGCGTGGGTTGGCAAAACCGAGCAGGTCTTGAAGGCTGAAGGCGTTGAAGTTAACGTCGGCACCTTCCCGTTTGCAGCCTCTGGCCGTGCCATGGCAGCCAACGATACCGGTGGTTTCGTCAAGGTCATCGCCGACGCCAAGACTGACCGCGTGTTGGGCGTCCATGTGATTGGCCCGAGCGCTGCAGAACTGGTTCAACAAGGCGCGATCGGTATGGAATTCGGCACCAGCGCTGAAGACCTGGGCATGATGGTTTTCTCCCATCCGACCCTGTCCGAAGCCTTGCACGAAGCAGCCCTGGCAGTGAATGGCGGCGCCATCCACATTGCCAACCGCAAGAAGCGTTAAGACAAGACAATAAGAAACCACGACGGAGGGCCCGTCGTGAGCCTTGCGTGCAAGACTCACCGCGGAATGTCCGCCGGACGCAGCCTTGCGTAGTCTCACCGGTTATCCGGAACGTCTACGCAAGCAGCAGTCACAGGTGGTGCGGCACTGAACAAGTGCAGCACCGAATGCGCAGTACCTAACGAAGACGGTAATAAGCATGAATCTTCACGAGTATCAGGGTAAGCAGCTGTTCGCTGAGTACGGCCTGCCAGTATCCCAGGGTTTCGCCGTAGACACCCCGGAAGCAGCAGCAGAAGCGTGCGACAAGATCGGCGGGACCGAATGGGTTGTCAAAGCCCAGGTTCACGCAGGTGGTCGCGGTAAAGCGGGCGGCGTAAAGCTGGTTCGCAGCAAGGAAGACGCCAAAGCATTCGCTCAACAGTGGTTGGGCAAGCGTCTGGTGACTTACCAGACTGATGCCAACGGTCAGCCAGTCACCAAGATCCTGGTTGAATCGTGCACTGACATCGCCAAAGAGCTGTACCTGGGCGCTGTTGTTGACCGTTCGAGCCGTCGCATCGTGTTCATGGCTTCCACCGAAGGTGGCGTGGACATCGAGAAAATCGCTCACGATACTCCTGAGAAAATCCTCAAGGCCACTATCGATCCACTGGTGGGCGCTCAGCCATTCCAGGGTCGTGAGCTGGCTTTCCAGCTGGGTCTGGAAGGCAAGCAAGTTGCCCAGTTCGCCAAGATCTTCGTTGGTCTGGCCAAACTGTTCCAGGATCACGATCTGGCCCTGCTGGAAGTGAACCCGCTGGTGATCAAGGCTGACGGCGATCTGCATTGCCTCGACGCGAAGATCAACATCGACGCCAACGCCATGTACCGTCAGCCTAAGCTGAAGACTTTCCACGATCCGTCGCAAGACGATCCGCGCGAAGCGCACGCTGCCAAGTTCGAACTGAACTACGTAGCGCTGGAAGGCAACATCGGTTGCATGGTCAACGGTGCTGGCCTGGCCATGGGTACCATGGACATCGTCAACCTGCATGGCGGCAAACCAGCCAACTTCCTCGACGTGGGCGGCGGTGCTACCAAAGAACGCGTTACCGAAGCGTTCAAGATCATCCTGTCCGACACTAACGTCGCTGCAGTACTGGTCAACATCTTCGGCGGCATCGTTCGCTGCGACATGATTGCCGAAGGCATCATCGGTGCAGTGAAAGAAGTCGGCGTGAAAATCCCGGTTGTTGTTCGCCTTGAAGGCAACAACGCTGAGCTGGGCGCTAAAGTACTGGCAGAAAGCGGTTTGAACATCATCGCTGCTACCAGCCTGACCGACGCTGCTCAACAAGTCGTTAAAGCTGCGGAGGGCAAATAATGAGCGTCCTGATCAATAAAGACACCAAAGTTATCTGCCAGGGTATTACCGGTTCGCAAGGTAGTTTCCACACCCAGCAAGCCATCGAATACGGCACCAAGATGGTTGGTGGCGTAACTCCGGGCAAAGGCGGCACCGAGCACCTGGGTCTGCCAGTGTTCAACACCGTGAAAGATGCTGTAGCTGCCACTGGCGCTACCGCCAGCGTGATCTACGTTCCAGCTCCTTTCTGCAAGGACTCGATCCTGGAAGCTGCTTTCGGCGGCATCAAGCTGATCGTCTGCATCACCGAAGGCATTCCTACCCTGGACATGCTGGACGCTAAAGTTAAGTGCGACGAACTGGGTGTTACCCTGATCGGCCCTAACTGCCCAGGCGTGATCACTCCAGGCGAATGCAAGATCGGCATCATGCCAGGTCACATTCACTTGCCAGGCAAGGTCGGTATCGTTTCCCGTTCCGGCACCCTGACCTACGAAGCGGTCAAGCAGACTACTGACGCCGGTTTCGGTCAGTCGACTTGTGTCGGCATCGGTGGTGACCCGATCCCGGGTTCGAACTTCATCGACATCCTGAAGCTGTTCCAGGAAGACCCGAAGACCGAAGCGATCGTCATGATCGGTGAGATCGGCGGTTCGGCTGAAGAAGAAGCGGCTGCCTACATCAAGGCACACGTGACCAAGCCGGTTGTTTCCTACATCGCTGGTGTGACTGCCCCTGCGGGCAAGCGCATGGGCCATGCTGGCGCAATCATCTCTGGCGGCAAGGGCACTGCAGACGAGAAGTTTGCTGCCCTGGAAGACGCAGGCGTGAAAACCGTGCGTTCGCTGGCAGACATCGGCAAGGCTCTGTCCGAGCTGACCGGTTGGGCTGTCAAGTAAGCTTCGCGCTTAGCTGACGCTCTACAGGCAAAGGCCACCTTCGGGTGGCCTTTGTCGTTTGTGAAGATCAGAGGATCGCAGCCTCGTTTCCCTAGGCACCTCCTACAGGGGATTGCATTCCCACTGTAGGAGCTGCCGAGAGAAACGAGGCTGCGATCCTTTGACTTTTACATACGCAAACGCGACATGGAAATGTCGTGTATCGGATAGTTCGCCCCCTAACAGTGCGTTTGCCGCACAAATTCGTTAGTCTAGCCGCCATTTTGCGTCCGCCGCCCACAAGGCAGCCATGCGCTTAACGGGTCAGTCCCATACGGATCGACAGCATTTCCCTCACCCACAAGGGAAATCCCTCTCTAAATTCCGATTCAGTAGTGTGGTATTTCCTTAATGAAAGTGTTGAAAGGCCAGGACATTCTGGCACTTGGTTTTATGACGTTTGCCCTGTTTGTCGGGGCTGGCAACATCATCTTCCCGCCTATCGTCGGTTTGCAGTCCGGGCCGCACGTCTGGATGGCGGCGTTGGGTTTCCTGATCACGGCGGTCGGCCTGCCGGTGATCACTGTGGTCGCGCTGGCCAAGGTCGGCGGCGCAATGGATGCCTTGAGCAGCCCGATCGGCAAAATTGCCGGTGGCCTGCTGGCCGCCGCGTGCTACCTCGCCGTGGGTCCGCTGTTCGCCACGCCGCGCACGGCCACCGTGTCGTTCGAAGTTGGCCTGGCGCCGTTGACCGGCGAAAGCCCGCTGGCGCTGTTCCTCTACAGCTCGGTGTACTTCCTGCTGGTGTTCTTCATCTCGCTGTATCCGGGGCGTCTGCTGGACACCGTGGGCCGCTTCCTCGCACCGCTGAAGATCATCGCCCTGGCGGCGCTCGGTATAGCGGCGTTCGCGCTGCCGGCCGGTGATATCGGCGTGGCCACCCCTGAGTACGTGGCGGCACCGTTCTCCCAAGGCTTCATCAACGGTTACCTGACCATGGATACCCTGGGCGCACTGGTGTTTGGCATCGTCATCGTCAATGCCATTCGTTCCCGTGGTGTCGAGTCACCTGCCTTGATCACCCGCTATGCGATCATCGCCGGGCTCATTGCCGGTGTGGGCCTGGCGCTGGTGTATATCAGCCTGTTCCGCCTGGGCTCCGGCAGCCATGAAGTGGCCGCTGGCGCAACCAATGGCGCGGCGGTGTTGCACGCTTATGTCCAGCACACCTTCGGCTCCCTGGGCAGTGGTTTCCTGGCGGTGCTGATCTCGCTGGCCTGCCTGGTGACCGCGGTCGGCCTGACCTGTGCCTGCGCTGAATACTTCAGCCGCGTGTTGCCACTGTCCTACAAGACCCTGGTGATCATCCTTGCCGTGTTCTCGCTGCTGGTGTCCAACCTGGGCCTCACCAACCTGATCGCGTTCTCGATCCCGGTCCTGACCGCGATCTATCCTCCGTGCATCGCCTTGGTCGCACTGAGCTTCTGCAAGGACTTCTGGCATGAGCAGGGCCGCATCGTCGGTCCGGTGATGCTGGTGTCGTTCATCTTCGGCCTGATCGACGCCCTCAAGGGTGCGGGCCTGGCGGACTGGATGCCGACCCAACTGACCCATCTGCCACTGAGCGAGCAAGGCCTGGCCTGGCTGGTGCCGTCGGTGATGACCCTGGTGGTCGCGGTGGTGTGTGACCGCCTGCTGGGCAAGCGCGAAGAAGCACTGGCTTAAACGGGTTTGCCAGCCCGTCAAAAGCGAGCTGGAGCCCACATGGAAATGCCCCGTATCAATCGATACGGGGCATTTTTTTATGGGGTGATGCGGTGCCTTTTCTTCTGCGCTAACGTCGAAGCATTGCATACCCATTGCATACCCATTGCAGGAGCCAGCTTGCTGGCGAAGGTCGCGAACCATGGCGCGTGTTTCCGGATAAACGCGTTGCTCTCAGGTTCTTCGCGAGCGAGCTCGTTCCTACAGAGGTATGGTGTTCCGGCCACTCCATCACAAGGACCCGCATGTCGTTCATCCAAGCCAACCTGATCCACCTTCTTGCCGCGCTCTGGTTCGTCATCTGCTGGGGCGGCTACACCCGATACGCCTCGTGGAAAGCCCGGGACACCGCCTGCCTGGCCAGTGTGCTGCACCTGTATCGGGAAGACTGGATGCGCCGCATGCTGCTGCGCGACAACCGTATCGCCGATGCCAGTGTGGTCGGCAACCTGGAGCGCAACGCGTCGTTCTTTGCCTCCAGCACCTTGATTATCCTCGCCGGTATCCTGACCGTCCTCGGCGCGTCGGAGCGGGCGGTTTCGCTGCTGGCCGATATCCCCATGGTGCAACAGGCGTCACAGGGCATGTCCGAGATCAAATTACTGTGCCTGGCACTGGTGTTCGTCTATGCGTTCTTTACCTTCAGCTGGTGCATGCGCCAGTACAACTTCGCGGCGATCCTGATTGGCTCGGCACCAATGGTGGGAGAGCGTCACGTCTCCGAGCAGGAGCGCAAGGCTTTCGCCTCCCGGGCGGCACGAGTCATCTCCATGGCGGCCAACCAGTTCAACTTCGGCCTGCGTTCCTATTACTTTGGCATGACCATGCTGGCCTGGTTTGTCAGCCCCTGGCTGTTCATGTTGATGAGTGCCGGCGTGGTGCTGGTGCTCTATCGCCGGGAGTTTCATTCCGACGTTCTTGATGTGATGGTCTATACCCCTACAGAGGCACCGTTGCCTGACGCAAACAAGGAGGCTGTTTGATGAGTATTCCGTTCTGGTGCGTGTTTATCAGTGCGCTGTTGATCTACGTGGCCCGTATGCCGGTGGCCAAGGCCATGAAAGAGCAGGGGGGCTACAATAATCACCTGCCACGCCAGCAACAGGCACAACTCACCGGGTTTGGTGCACGGGCATTGGCGGCGCATCAAAACAGCATCGAGGCCTTCATTCTTTTTGCGGTGGGTGTCTTGATGGCGCATACCACGCAAACCGCGGGATGGCTGATTGACTCGCTGGCGATCATCTTCGTGATTGCCCGCGTCATCTACCTGTTGTGCTACTGGGCAGACCTGGCCTGGCAGCGCAGCCTGGTGTGGATCGTCGGGTTAGTGTGTTCGTTACTGTTGATGATTAGTCCGACTTTTAGAACGATTTTGCTCTAACTGCAGCTTGCGCCATAAATGACAAGCAAAAGAAAACCCGCACTTGGCGGGTTTTCTTTGGCAGGCTAAAAACTGTCTTAGTTTTTAGGCGCTGCTTCTTTTGCTGCTGCTTCGTTCGATTCGGCCTGAGCTTTGGCAGCTTCGGCGTTTTCTTTGGCCGCGTCGTTCACTTTATCCTGTGCTTTGTTCATGTCTTGCTGAGCTTGCTCAGCATGTTGGTTAGCATCTTGAGCTTTGTCCTCGGATTTTTTATCGCAAGCAGCGAGACCAAGGGAAGCGGTCAACATCAAGGCAATAGCTAAAGTCTTTTGCATGGGGTGTTTCTCCTTATGGAAAGTATCTACTGGCCTTTCGAGCATGGCCGTCAGCGTTAAGTTCCTCCTATCACACAGATATATCTGTCTCTTATACACATCT
>NZ_JZRI01000021.1:0-2575 GCF_000952175.1 Pseudomonas sp. ES3-33
TGCGCATTCCACGCCATCCGGCCACCCAGTCCACCAACATCCGGCCACCCGTTCCACGCTCATCCGGCCAGGCAGTCGGAGCGCAGCGACGCAGGTTTGCATTGTTAGTCTGAAGTCCCTGTCGTCGTCAATTTCGTTGCGCGTCTGCGCATCGATTCGCCCTTCAGTTCGATCCGATAAGCGTTGTGCACCAGCCGGTCGAGGATCGCGTCGCCCAAGGTCGGATCGCCGATCAGTGCATGCCATTTGTCCACGGGCATCTGGCTGGTGACCAGCGTCGAGCGGTTGCCGTAGCGGTCGTCCAATAGCTCAAGCATGTCGCGCCGTTGCGGTGCGGTAAACGGCGCCAGGCCCCAGTCGTCCAGGATCAGCAAGTCGGTCTTGGCATAGCCCGCCATCAGTTTCGCGAATCGACCGTCTCCGTGGGCCAGGCCCAGTTCCTCCATCAGGCGCGGCAGACGCAAGTAGCGCACGCTGTAGCCGTCACGGCAGGCCTTGTGGGCCAGCGCGCAGGCGAGCCAGGTTTTGCCTACACCGGTCGGGCCGCCGATGATCAGGTTCAAGCCATCGCGCAGCCATTGGCCGCTGCCCAGTTGCAGGATCAGGGACTTGTCCAGGCCGCGTGGGCTGCGGTAATCGATGTCTTCCAGGCAAGCGTTGTGGCGCAGTCGTGCCAGTTTCAGCCGGCTGCTCAGACGCGTGTTTTCACGTTCGGTCAGCTCGCGGTCGATCATCAGGCCGAGGCGTTCGTCGAAGCTCAGATCATTGATATCGGGCGTGGCGTGTTGCTCGCTCAGCGCCTTGATCATGCCGTGCAGGCGCAGGGTTTGCAGCTTGTCGAGTGTCGGATTGGGCAGCATTTTGGTGCTCCTTTTTCAGGTCAGTGGTAGTAGCCAGGGCCGCGCAGGTTGATGTGTTCGTCGGGCAGTAGCGGCAGGTTTTGCTGGGACAGCGGTAGCTTTTCCAGCCCTTGGCGCAGGATCGATTCAAGGCTTTTGTAGCTGCACGCGCCCAGTGCCAGCGCTCGCTGGCAAGCGGCTTCCAGCCGCTCTTCGCCGTGCTGCTTGCTCAGGCGCAGGATGCCCAGGCAGGCGCGGAAGCCGTGCTGAGGATGGATTCGGCGCTCAAGGATGTAGGCGATAACGCCAGCGGTGTTAGGCCCGGTCTGCTCGGCCCAGCGGATCAGCCGTTGCGGTGTCCATTCGGCGTGCTCCCGGTGGCTCTTGGGCATGTGCTCGGTTTGGGTGGTGTGGCGGCCTTTGTGCAGCGAGCGCAGGTGACTGGCCACCCGCTGGTTGGCGTGGAAGCACTCGACGGTCTTAGCGGTTAGCCGCACTTCGAGTTGGTGCTTCACCAACTGGTACGGCACCGAGTAGTAATGGCCCTCGACCTCGACGTGGTAGTCGATGTGCACCCGCACCTTTTTCCATTCGGCGTAGATGTACGGATGTTCTGGTAGCGGTTGCAGTGCGGGTTGGTCGATGGTCTCAAAGGCCGAGCGGCGTGAGCCGGGCAGCTTCTTGAAGGGCTTTTGATTGAGGCGTTCGAGCAGCAGGCTGATTGCCGTGTTGAGTTCGCCCAGCGAGAAGAACTGGCGGTTGCGCAGCGCGGCGAGGATCCAGCGCTCGACGACTTGCACGCCGACTTCGACCTTGGCTTTGTCCTTGGGTTTGCGCGAGCGAGCAGGTAATACGGCGATGCCGTAATGCTCGGCGAGATCGCGGTAACTGGGGTTGATGTCGGGCTCGTAGCGATGCGCCTTGGTGACGCCGCTGCGCAGATTATCGGGCACCAGGATCTGCGATGTGCCACCGAAAAAAGCAAAACAGCGGGCGTGCGAGCCCAGCCAGTCAGGCAGCTTCTGCGACCAGGTGGCCTCGGCAAAGGTGTAGCTGGACGCGCCGAGAACGGCGACGAAGATCTGCGTTTGGCGGATCTCGCCGGTTCGCCGATCAATGACCGGTACGGTCTGGCCGGCGTAATCGACGAACAGCTTTTCGCCGGCACGGTGCTCCTGGCGCATGACCACGTCGACCTTGGCGGCCCAGAGGCGGTAGTGCTCGCAGAACCAGCTGTATTGGAAGCCTTGCGGGTGGGCGAGTCGGTATTCCTGCCAAAGCAGGGCCAGAGTTACGCCGGGGCGGCGTAACTCCCCGTGTACATGAGCCCAGTCTGGCACCGGCCTTTGATCGCTGGGAACGGTGGGCGGCGGCGGAAAAAGATGCCGTTGTAACTCGGCGTCAGTCAGCGCAGAGGGCCAGGTCAGGCCGCTGGCAGCAAAGCGATTGAGGTACTCACCGACGCTGGCTCGGCCTACTTGCAAGCTGCCAGCGACCTGGCGGGCAGATAGGCCGACCTCGAATTTGAGACGTAGCACTTCTCGAATTTTACGCATGGATAAACGCTCCACGACGACCTCTCTGCTTCGATAAAAGAGGTCGATGGTAGTGAATAATCCTGCGTTGCTGCCTGCCTTAAGGGTGGCCGGATGAGCGTGGAATGGGTGGCCGGATCATCGTGGAATCAGTGGCCGGATGTTTATGGAATAGGTGGCCGGATGGCCGTGGAATCCGCA
>NZ_JZRI01000022.1:0-24991 GCF_000952175.1 Pseudomonas sp. ES3-33
AGATGTGTATAAGAGACAGGGTTAGGAAATTACCTCTCGTAACCCTAAAACTAACCAATAAGATCGACCGCAACGCCGCGAACGATAAGGCTGTCAGGGCCATTAGCAAAAAACTAACCTTCCTAACCTATTTCCCGTGGGTCAACATGAAAAGCCGAAGACACCTAGGGGGAGGGTGCTGGCTCAAGTCCGTCAGTTGCTGTGCACTCACGTTGGTGCGCAAACACTCCCAGAGTCCAGTACTGTCACCGAAACTGTCACTAGTTCTACGAAACGTCACCTTGATACCGCTGGAAGCCTCGGAAATAGTGGCGAGGGTGAAGGGAATCGAACCCTCGTTATCAGCTTGGGAACCTCCTAACCACGAATGGATAGGTTTTCTTCCGGGATTGGGCAACTACGCTCGTTGAGCGAGCGTTTCCATTCAGATGGAGTAGCTTTTATGCTAGAAGCGCCGGTGGCGTGGGCTTCTAGCATGCAGCTGTTAAAGCTCTGCTGTAATTCTCCGCTCTATGGCTGGGTGCTTATGTCTCGTCCAAATATAGTGCAGCATTTGCAAATTGCTGGGTCCAGAAGCCATGAAGTTGCCCGTTGGAATAACTTGGTGGCGCGGCCCTTAAACGCTTAATTTCGCTTTTTGCTGTTAAAAGCAATTGTTCGATTGCTCGCTTCACTGTTGCTGCTGAAACTCTGCTAAGAAGTGACTTGGAAATAAAGTGAGCCAAAAGTCTCCCGTTGCCCCGTGCGTCGTCAACTAGAAATTTTCCTTCTCTCACATCGTGGTCTGTGACGGAGAAGAGAGTGCGCAAATGAGCAGTATTTAGAACCAAAAATCCTAATGCGTGCGCCATTTCTCCAACGGGGATTCGTTGATCCTCAACTATCATTAGATACCCGTCTTCCGATAGCGAACGATTGATAAGCTCATTTTCAGAGAACAGTCCTGCCCAGTCTTTAGGCGGAATCTCATGTAACACGTTGCATAAAACAGCGATGGAGACACTGCCATCTTCTTTGTTGCTGAAAAATTCGTCGCGGGAATTGAAATATCGCTTGTTGGTATTTGGATAGAACGAATTTATAACACCTTCACAAGTCGCTTTGTCGTCAGGGAAGGGGTCGAATGCGAAGTAATCAATTGCGTCCGGCACAGATGTTTTCTGATCAACTAACTCAGCTGCTAATCCAGCTAATAGTCGTCCTTTGCCGGCGCCAATATCTAGTATTGATATTGGTTTGCCATCTGATTTTTGCACGATAAAACGTCGGATCTGTGAAATCTGTGGGTCTTTTTCACCATAGGTAAGTGTTTGAGGTGGCAGCAAGCTTTCTGCTGCATAAGTGATAAGCGCGAGTTGAGATGGCAATCCTGTGAACTGATTTAACTGATCTAATCTTTCTTGATCTCCCAAAAGTGTTTTTAAAACCCGTTCGGGGTAACGGCCGGAGTTCGCGACGGCTCCATCGTCCACGTACCAAATAGACATGGTGTCTACACTTGCCATGTATGCAAGGAGCGGTACTGAATGAGTTGCTACCCATATCTGGGAGTTTGGGGCTAGATCATAAATCGATTGTAGAACGTCGATAACTGCAGAAGGATGAAGATGATTTTCCGGCTCATCTAGGATGAAGATCGAATCATCCAGATCCTTATTTTGCGCATGGATCGCGACGCAAAGTTGTAATAATACTATTTGGCCGTCGGAAAGCCCTGCGTCTGGGATTGGTTTGCCATAAAGCGTTGGGTTACCGGCAAGATTGAGGCTGAGTTCGGTGTTAAGAAATTTCAATACTAATTTTTTTAAAGTTTCGTAATCGTCGATAGCAAATTCTTTTTCTTCCGCACTGCACTTTTGGCTAGGGTGAGTGGCATTCCACCATTTGTGCTGTACATAATGGAGGTAGGGCACGCAGAATGACTGATGACCGTCGATTCCAGGTGTTTTGGCTTCGAAATAGTGGATTTCAACTTCGGCGGGATTTTGTTGGCGTGGGTCGGATAATCCTATGTGTTTCGGTACAAACTTTACTGGCTTAAAGTTGACTTTGCTATTGCTAATGACGCGCTCTGTTGCAAGATCCAACCTAGTCTGGAGGATCTTCGCAGTTCTTAAAAAATCTGATTCACCATCTTGTTGGTTTTGGGCGGCTGCTCTTAGATTCGCCTCTATGCTTTCGCGAATTTTATCTGTTTCCCCAAAGTGTTGTACGCGATGAGTTACGTACTCACTCAGTTTTCTTAAAATACGGGATTTTCCTGATCCGTTTTTGCCTGCAAGCGCCACCATGCGGCCAAGCCTCGGCATATTTATGCTCTTAAGGCCTACTTCCGCAGCTTCCAGTTCAGGGATGCTAAAACGAGTTATTGGCAATTTAAACCTCAACAAATTGAACGCAGATCGATTGAAAAATCACATGCAGCTCAGTTCGATAAACCAGCTGTGCAGGGTGCGGAAGCGGTCGTATTCCGACATTCTAACCAGATCCGTGTCACCACGGGTACGTCGACGAAAGCGGGGCGTCTTCTGCTTGCAAAATAATGATGTATTGAGGGTGGTGGTAAAAAATTGGTACTAGTGCGCTTAGGTGATGCGGCAGGCCTAGGTTTTAGAGGCTCTCAAGCACAGTGTTCCCTCCATCACAGGCCTGTGTGGAACGCTGCTTAAAATTGCTACAAAGGCGAAGAGATAAGGCAGGGTGCGCTAGGCCGGCCGGGACGTCGGCGTATTGCTACGCCCAATCCATCAAGGGGCTAGCTGCAGGCATCAGGCGGGCTGTACTAAACATCTAATTCATTGTTTATCGCGAGCGGCTAGCCCACTGCTGCAGCGAAAGCTCCTCTCGACACCAGGATGGTTTCGAGAGGAGCGTCATTGGTCCTATGCGGACCGGCTTGACCAGATATTGCTGTTCAGCGTGCACCGTCGCCACTACTTGGCACGTTATACTTTAGGGCAACCCTTGCTGGCATATTTCGCAACGCCACTGTATGTACAGGTCCACGCACCGGCGGCATCTCGCGACCAAATAACGTTACCTGCTGCGGCAATGTTGTCCTTGATGGCGCAGGCGATGGTGCCAATGCCGGTTGCTGCCTGGGTGGTTGTTATTGTGCAGTTAGGAGTGCTCGCCTGTAGGCCGATTGCAGCCGGCGTAATGTTGGCCACATTCCCTTCATTTACCATCACCTCGTACCCGGTTTTCCCAGGGGAAATCTCGGCAATTGCCGCACCGACCTTGGCTTTGGCCACATAATCCGAATAAGCCGGAATAGCGAATGTGGCGAGAATCCCAATGATCGCAACGACGATTAGGAGTTCGATGAGCGTAAAACCCTGTTGTGCAGATTTCATTTAGGACATCCCTTAGGTCAATTTAACGGCAGAAACAGTGCTGCTGGTTGGTTTGAAGCAAGGGCTATGCCAGTCTCAGCGAGCAGCATTATCCCTGCAGAAACCAAATCCGCGTCCGAACGAAGTCAATTTGGCATAGGACTGATTACGCCATATCGGGCATTGGCACAGCTAAGGTCGTGCCAAAGAATGTCAGGAAATTCAGCGTGCTCTAGTGTTGGCAAACCGTAAAAGAGAGTTTATTTGGCCTCCGGCCACCACATGTCCGAAGGAAGCGGCCTTGGCGATCCACATGATTCCAGTGTTCTCATCTTTGGAGACGCCATTGCCGCATATGAAGCAGTTGCCGAGATATTGCATGGCGTCAGGGTGCCCTTGATCGGCTGAAGCGCGCCACCAATACAACGCAACTTCATGCTTTCCATGTTCATCGAACATCTGAGCCAAATCGTTTTGCGCATCGGCGTTTCCCGCATCGGCCGAAATGATCAGATCAATGTCCTCATCGGTCAGTTGGACTGAAATGAAGGGAAGGACGTCATCCAGGGCAACCATCGTTCTTCCCCGGTCGCTGCCGGTACGGCCTACGACATTGGCGGACACTCTGCGCCACCAAGTACGTTTGCTGTGCTCACTCATGGCTATTGCTGAATCAAGACCTATCGATCGCATAATTTCTCCTTTGGGTTGAAACGGGCATTTGCGATTGGTTGCAAGCAGTAACGGTATTGAGACCCGATCCTGCCGAACAGAATGTCGTCTTGCAACAATAGGCGAGTTGTCGACTTGGGGGGCGGATTTGAAATGAAATGGACGCAATAATCCTGCCGATGCTCCAGCGGCGGAGAATGCTGGTCCCTCAAGCTAGCCATGAAAACTCGTGAGTGGAGGGGCCATCGCGGGTGACAGCGCCCCAAATCAAATGGGAGCTTCTGGCCGTTATTTGCCGGATGTAAAGGCATTTATCTGTGGCATAGAGGTCATAAGAAAGGGTTTGGTGGTACAGAATTGGTACGCGGGAAATGCGTCATTGCTGCAAGCCTTTATTTCAAAGACCCTTGTCATTAATCGATCCAATCCATCATCGGCGCGACGGAGAAGCGGCGGGAGAGCGGTGCAGGTGTGGCAATGGCTGAAGGCATTGGAGGAATCTGGAATCGACAGGGCTGGGAGATGGGGAGTTTATCAGGGTTAGGCTGCCTGCCGAATCATTCACCTCGGGCGCCACCGTCACCAGTCCTCAGGACGCCACCAGCCGCTAAAGGGAGTGTGGGAAATAGACGCTGAACTCAGTCCCGCCTTCCTCACTGGATTGCACGCCGACGTCGCCCCCATGCGCCTTGGCAATTTCCCGGACGATATACAATCCCAGGCCGACGCTGCGCACTTCACTGTCGCTCTCGGTGCCGCGGGTCATGGGTTCGAACAGGACGTCTATCAGGGAGGGCGGGATGGCGGGGCCCTGGTTGTGCACTGACAGGATGGCAGTATGTTGTTCGATGCGTGAGGTGATGATGACCGGCTGTAGCGAATCGCCATAGGCCACGCTGTTGGCGACCAGGTTGCCGATGATCTGCTGCACTCGGTCAGCGTCGAGCAGGGCGCTGCCGCTGCCGCTTTCCTGGTGGAGGAGGTTCGCGGCCGGAAAGGCCACCCTTAGTTCGTCGACGTTTAGGCGGGTGACGCCGTGCAGGTCCGAAGGGGCGACGGCGATGCTCAGGCCTTGGCCGACCCGGGCGAGGGCGAAGTCCAGCAGGTCGGCGATCATCCGTTGGGCGCGTTCGGAGGATTGGCTGATGTGGCCGAGCAGGGTGGTTTCCCGGGCGGTGCGCTCGCTGCGGGCGAGGATGTCCGAGGCCATTTTGATTGCGGTGAGCGGGTTTTTCAGGTCGTGGCTGACGATGGCGACCATCTGTTCAGCAAATTGGGCGCGTCGCTGGGCCTTTTCGTAGGCGTCGCTGAGTTCGTCCTGTGCTTGCTGTAAAGCCGTTTCGGTGGCGGTCTTTTCTTTCAGCAGGGCCTCGGCGAGCTTGCGGGCGTTGAGCAGTTCGCGCTCGTATTTGTCGCGGTCAGTGGTGCCGAACAATGCAAGTTCGTAGAAGGCGCCGCTGGCGTGCTCGCGCCGGACGCCGTTGAGCAGCATGGTGATGATGTGCCGGTCGCGGTGAACCAGGTCGAGCTTCACTTCCGCGACCGAGCCCTGCATGCGCATCAGCGGTGCCCAGTGGGTCTGGTGAAAGATCCGCCCGCCCATCGTCAGCAGTTCCTGGAAGCGGCGCCCGCACAGCTCCTCCTGGCTGAAACCGATCCAGGTGCAGAAGGTCAGGTTGGCTCGCAGGATGCTGCCATCTTCACGGGTGACCACGAGGGCGCAAGGGGCGCCTTCGAACAGCGAGTGGGCATCCGGCAGGTACGACTCTTCAGTCATCGGTTCCGGCCCAGGGCTGCAGGAAATCGTCCATGGCGATGGAGCAGGCTCCCGGTGCGCTCATGTGCGGGCAGTGGCCGACGTTGTCCACCAGGCAATAGCGGCTGTTGGGGATTACGGCGCGCAGGTATTCGCCCACGGCAACAGGCGCGATCAGGTCGTCGGTGGACTGCAGGATCAAGGTGGGCGTGGTCAGCCCTGCGACGTCCTTGCGGTTGTCGGACATGAAGGTGGTGCGGGCGAACTGCTTGGCGATTTCCGGTTCGGTGCGGCAAAAGCTGTTGGTCAGTTCTTCGCTCAGGTCCGGCTGCCCCGGTGCGCCCATGATGACCGGCGCCATGGTGCTCGACCAGCCAAGGTAGTTGCTGTCGAGGGTGTCGAGCAACGAATGGATGTCTTCGAGCTTGAAGCCGCCCACGTAGTCATCGGAATCGATGTAGCAGGGCGATGGGCCAATCATGACGTGGGCGGCGATTCGATCAGGCAATTGGCGATCAGCGATGACGCCGATCATGGCGCTGACGGAGTGGCCGACCAGGATCACCGGGCCTTGGGCATACTCGTCGATGATTTCGTTGAGGTCATGGGCATAACCCGCCAGCGAGCTGTATTTTTGTGGATCGTAGGCGCTTAGATCCGACCGGCCGGCACCGACCAGGTCAAGCATCACCACACGAAAACGCCCGGTAAAGTGAGGATACAGGTAGTTCCACATGCTCTGGTCGCAGCCGAAGCCGTGGGACAGGATCAATGTCGACGGACCGTCACCCAGCACAGTTACGTTGTTGCGATGCTGAAGGTCCATGCTTGATTCCCGGGCAGGCCAAAGAAAGTAATGGCGCCCCGGGAGTTTAAATAGTCAGGGCCGGCAGGTCACGCTTCGCGAGCGCTGATTACACTTTTGCAACGAGCTCGGGAGGGCGCCCCACCTACTTCCGAGACGTAGCCTTACCCACCGAAGCAACCGTTGCGCCACTGCAGTTAATATAAGGCGATGACTTCAACCAGCGCTGGTCCGGATAATAAGAAAACAACAACTGCCCATTTTTCATCGAGTCAATCAACGGGCGAGCAACGGCAGGCCTCACGGCCGGGCAGCCCAGGCTTCGACCAATCCGGCCGTTGGCGCGTGCCAGTACCGGACTGACATATGGTGCACCGTGAATGACGATTGCCCGGTCAAACGCGTTATCGTTGAAGCCTGGTTCCAGGCCTTGCATGCGCAGGGAATAACCGTTCTGCCCGACGTAACTGGCTTGTGTGCGATACAACCCTAAACTGGTGGCGAAACTCTCGTTCTGGTTGGAAAAGTTGACCGCCATGTTCTCGCCGCTGTTACGGCCATGGGCGACCAGTTCACGAAACAGCAACTTTCTCTTTTTCAGATCGAACACCCACAGGCGTTGTTCGGTCGAAGGCAGGGAGTAATCGATGACTGCCAGGCGTTGGGCTGGAGCTGAACCCTGGGCCTGCGTACATTGTGAAGCGCGTACTGCCAGGTTTATAACGGCGGCGTTGGCATCTGGAGCCGCTTTGACGAGGGCGGCGGCAAGCGAATCGGCGTAGGCTGCCGGTACTGAAAGGGATGTCAGCAGCAGGGCCGAGAGAAGCAGACGAATGCGAGCTGGCGCCATATAGATGTCTCATCGTGATAGGTTCGAGTCTAGCTGTTTGCGGGAAGCTAGCCGTTGAAATCGGGAGATTAAGGATTATCCATGGTGCAATTAACAAGGTTATTCGTCATAAGCCGCGTCTTTTTTATGGTCTTTCTGATCAGCGGTGCTGCGCATGGAGAAAATTCGTCGAACGAGGGGGCAATTGCTCCCATCATCCAAAGGGATGCGGCAGCGGATGACAACGTCGGGCAGGCGATCCAGGCGCACCTTTCGCCCCTGACGACATCTTTTCCTCCTTTACTGACTGCGCCGCGGCATAAGCGGGTCGATGTCAGCCGCATGGTCCTGGATTTCTACTCTCATCGTGGCTATCGCGCGGCGTGGACCAACGAAGGCGATACCGCGCAATTGTTTGCCAGCTTGCGGGCCACTCAGGTCGATGGCTTGAACCCGGCGGATTTTCATATCGACGAGTTGGCCGCGTCGCGGACATTGATGCAGGCTGATTCGGCGACACCTGAACAGCGGGCGGCATTCGATGTTGCGGCCACTCATACTTTTCTCACGGCATTGCTGCAGTTGCGTCGCGGCAAGGTCGATCCTTCCCGATTGGATATCCATTGGAATTTCGACCCTGCGGACGTCGATCCCCGGGAAGACGTGAATAAATTCTTCATCGCCCTGGATGCCCATGACGTGGCCGGCGCCTTTGCCCAGGCGCCACCGCAAGAGGCGGTGTATCGCGGCTTGCGCGAAGGCCTGGCGCAGTTGCGCAAGGTGCACGACGTGGGTGGCTGGCCAAAAGTGGCCGAAGGTCAATCGCTCAAGCCGGGCATGGATGACCCTGCCGTCGCCCAGTTGCGGGCCAGGTTGGTCGCCGGTGGTTTTCTCGAACCGCGCCTGGCCCGTGGAACCAAATATGACGGCGCAGTGATTGCGGCAGTGAAGAAATATCAGGCCGAGCAGTACCTGGGGGCTGATGGTGTGGCCGGGGCGACCACGCTGGCGGCGCTGAATGTGTCGGTCGACGCGCGCATCGATCAGGTCCGGGTGAACATGGAGCGGGCGCGCTGGCTGCTGTACAAGCTGCAAGGCACCTTCGTGATTGTTGATATCGCCGGGTATAAAGTCGCGATGTACCGCGACGGCAAGCCCATCTGGCGCTCGCGGGTGCAGGTGGGCAAGCCGTTCCGTAACACGCCGGTGTTCCAGTCCGAGATCACCTATGTCACGTTCAACCCGACCTGGACGGTGCCCCCCACCATCCTCAAGGAAGACGTGATCCCCAAGATCCAGAGGAATCCCGGGTATCTCGCCGCCAACCACATTCGCGTGATCGATCGCGAGGGTGCGGTGCTGGATCCGTCTAGCGTCGACTGGAGCAACCCGCGTGGCGTCAGCCTGCGCCAGGATGCGGGGCCCGACAGTTCGCTGGGGCAGGTGGTGATTCGTTTTCCCAACGACTATGCGATTTATTTGCACGACACGCCCCATCGCGAGTTGTTCTCCAAATCGATGCGCGCCACCAGTTCCGGCTGCATTCGCGTGGAAAACCCGTTGCAGCTGGTCGAACTGTTGTTCAACGATCCGGTGCGCTGGGACAGTGCCGGCATCCAGAAACAGTTGGCCAAGGGCAAGACCGAAAATATTCGGCTGCCGGTGAAGGTGCCGGTGCTGTTGGCGTACTGGACGGTAGACCTGAGTAATGACGGGCGAGTGACGTTCAAGCCCGATGTGTACGGCTACGATTCGGCTGTCCTGCGGGGGTTGAACCTGCCCTCCAAGTTACCGATTCTGGATTTGCTGCGGGCAGGAGCTCCCGCCGTGGTGCTCAACCCGAAATAAGGGGGGTGAATATGGATGTTGCGCAAAAAACCACGGAACTGGTCAAGAGTCCGGTCCAGGTCCGTGACCTGGATGGGTGTCGCAATATAAGTAACGGGGCGGTGTTTATCATCGCCTCGGGTGCGTCAGCCAAGGACTTTCCTCTCAAGAAGTATGCTGACGTGCCGATGATTACCATGAACGGTGCGATATCGATGTTCATCGGCACCGACATCAAACCGTACTTTTTCATGTGCTCGGATGACGCGTTCTACAGGGAGCAGCCGCGTCTGTTCGCTGAAGCCATGCGCTTGAGCCAGCGGGTTGCGGTGACGCAAAGTCACGCGTATTACCAGGCGCTCAACCCCAAGGGGGAGCTGTACCTGTTGACTCGTGCTCCCAGGCTGTCATGGCTGGGGCTGCTGGGCCGGCGTGACAGGGAACTGATCCGAAGCCGCAAGCTGGGGGCAGGGCGTAATCGCAGCCTGGGTTTCAGCAAAAATCTTAAGCGTGGTTTTTTTGATGCGCGCACGGTGGCTTATGTGGCCCTGCAGGTTGCTTATCACCTGGGTTTTTCCAAGGTGTTCCTGGTGGGTGTCGATCTGAATCAATCAGTGAAACGCTTCTACGAGACTCCGGGGGCCTTGGTTTCGCCTTGCACGCTGGATGAGCATTTCCACACCCGGATCCTGCCGTCGTTCAAGATTCTGTCGAAATACGTAATGAATCCGGACTTCCAGGTCTACAACCTGTCCAGCACTTCGAGGATCCCTGCTGAACTGGTGCCTCGTGTGACCTTTGAAGATGTCGACAGAATGATCGGCGCCTGACGCGCCTTTCCCAGGATGAGTTTCCTTGCCAATTCCCATGTATGACCACCAGCCCAGCTCCGGCCGGCCGCTGAAACGAATGCCGCTGCTCAAGGCGGCGGTGCTGTTCATCGTAGCCGTGTGCCTGACCCTTGTGGGTTTGCTGTACCTGCAACTGGACCAGTCACGCCGTTACGATCTGGAACAGGCGCAAGTGGCGTCGCAGAATCTGACCCGTGCCATGGCACAGCAGGCTGAAGATACCTTCATGAAGGCTGACCTGGTGTTGAGCAGCCTGGCCGACTGGATTCAGGCTGACGGCTACGGCGCTGCGCAAGTGCCAAGGCTGCAGAGGACCTTCGCCCGGCGAGTGGCGGCGCTGAATCAGCTGCACGGCATTTTCCTGTTCGACCGCCAGGGGCAATGGGTGGTGACGTCGTTCGAAGACCTGCCCCGTGGCAAGGGCGTGGCGGATCGTGACTACTTCAAGTTTCACCAGCAGAACATTTCTTCGCAGGCGCACATCGGCCCGGCGATTCGCAGTCGCGAGAATGGCGAGTGGATCATTCCGCTGTCCAAGCGGGTAAACGACAAGGATGGCAAGTTCCTGGGCGTGTTGATGGCCGGGATCAAGATGTCGTATTTCGACCAGTTCTTCAAAAGCTTCAGCATCGATGACAACGGCTCGATGTTCCTCGCCATGACCGATGGCACCCTGCTGGCGCGCAGGCCTTTCGTGGAAGCGCAGATTGGCTCGAGCCTGGCCCAGGGGGAAATCTTCCAGAAATGGCTGCCCGGTGCGTCTTCCGGCAATGCCATGGTGAGCTCGATGGTGGACGGCGTGATACGCCTGCACGGTTACGGGCAGCTGGACGCCTATCCGCTGGTGGTGTCCGCGGCTTCTTCGCAAACGGCGATTCTCAAGCGCTGGTCAGACACCGCATTCCAGTCCAGCATGATCGTCGGCCTGGTGGTGCTGGGCGTTTGCCTGTTCGGTTGGGTGTTCATCCATCAGGTGCGCAATGGCGAGCGCATCGAGGCGGATTTGCGCGCGGCCCAGGAAACGCTGGAGCTGATCGCCACCCACGACAGCCTGACGGGGCTGGCCAATAGGAGGTTGTTCGAGCGCGCGCTGGACATCGAGTTCGGGCGTGGGGCCCGGCAAGCCAGTCCGCTCAGCCTGATCATGCTCGACATCGATTTTTTCAAGCGCTACAACGATACCTACGGTCACGTTGTCGGTGACCATTGCCTGGCTGAAGTGGCGGGTGCGGTGAAAGCATGCTGTCAGCGCAAGGCTGATCTTGCGGTGCGTTATGGCGGGGAGGAATTCGCGGTACTGCTGCCTGACACCGATCTGCGCGGGGCTAAGATTATCGCAGAGGAAATTCGCCAAAGAGTCATGGGCAAAAACATCACCCATTCCGAATCGCCCACGGGATACGTCACCGTGAGCCTGGGGTGCTACTCGTTCGTGCCAAACGGGCGCGACAGCATCGAAGTGTTTATCGGGCGCGCGGATGCTGCGCTGTATCAAGCCAAACATTCCGGCCGCAACCGGGTGGCGGTGCTTTCGATGGAAGGCGCCGAAGAGGCGCTGATACGCTCAGATCGTTGATACAGCGATTGTACGGTCAGGGCAACGCAGGCAGTCGAGTTCATCGGCTGCCTTTACGCGTTCAGCTGCCCGTGCCACCGCCCGCACCGCCCGTGCCACCACCTGGAGCCCCGGTGCCGCCGCCTGCACCCGAGCCGCTGGTGCCGCCATTGGTGCCGGTGCCGCCGCCGGTACTGCTGCCGCTACCGCTACCGCTACCGCTGCCGCTACCGGTGGATGGGGTCGAGCTACTGTTGCTGCCGCCCGAGGTGCCGGAAGGCATGCCAGGGTTGTTATTGGGGGACATCGTCGAGCCACCGACGGATCCCGATTTGGTCCCGGTAGCGTCAGCTCCATCGCCGGACGCCGCATAGGCACCCAGTGACGCCACGGACATCAACCCGGCCAGAAGCAGTGAGGAGATCTTGAGATTTTTCATGGTACGTCTCCAAAAATGAGTCGTTACCTGATGTTGGGTAGCGAGTGAGGGGGTTGGTGCCGATTGGATGACGAGTGGTCGTGAGGTGAGCGCAACGGACAGGTACAAACCCATTCCGACGCAACCCCGCAAAAAGCCAGCTGTCACAACCTTGGAAACCACGCCGTCCACTTTGCCAGCAGGAGCGCCGGGCCATGAAAAAATTGCGAATCGCCACGTTCAACGTCAATGGCATGCGCGCCCGTTTGCCGAACCTGCTCGCCTGGCTCGAGCGCGAGCAACCGGACGTTGTCTGCCTGCAGGAGCTCAAGTCAGTGGACAGCGCTTTTCCCGCCGCCGCGCTTGAAGCTGCCGGATATGGCGCGATCTGGCAGGGCCAGTCGTCGTGGAACGGGGTAGCGATCCTGGCGCGGGATGCGCAACCGCTGGAAAGCCGGCGCGGGTTGCCAGGCGATGACAGCGACACGCACAGCCGCTACATCGAGGCCGCCGTGCACGGGGTGTTGGTGGGGTGTCTTTACTTGCCTAATGGCAACCCGCAGCCCGGGCCGAAATTTGATTACAAGCTGGCCTGGTTCGAGCGATTGATCGCCTATGCCAAGGACCTTCAGGCCAGCGACCATCCGGTGGTGCTGGCCGGGGATTACAACGTAGTGCCCACCGACATGGATATCTATAACCCGCGCTCCTGGCTCAAGGATGCCTTGCTGCAGCCGGAAAGTCGCGAGTGCTACCAGCGCCTGCTCGACCAGGGCTGGACCGATTCCCTGCGTCACCTCTACCCGGAAGATCGGCTCTATACCTTCTGGGATTACTTTCGCCAGCACTGGCAAAAGAACTCAGGCCTGCGCATCGACCACCTGTTGCTCAACCCGGCGTCGAGTCCTTACCTGGAGGAGGCTGGCGTGGACGCCTGGGTGCGCAATGAACCCCACGCCAGCGACCATGCCCCGACCTGGATTCGCCTGGGCTCACGCAAGCGTCGTTGATTTCAAAAAAGGCTGATTGGGGAAATCAATTGTCGGTCCGGGGCGTTTTTGGCCTATACCTGTGGCCCATCGGCGGAGCGATCCGCAGCACCGGTATAGGATTGAGCAATGAGCGAGACACGCCTGAGCAACCTTGCGCACTACCTGCAACTTCTAGGGTTCGAAGCACCGCCGGCGCCGACACTCGATACCTTGCGTCAGCTGCAACTGCGTCACACCGGCGTGTTCCCGTTCGAAAACCTGGCGACGCTGGCGGGCGAACCGGTGCTGATCGACTTGCCGTCCATCGAGCGAAAACTGCTGCAGGAACAGCGCGGCGGCTATTGCTACGAGCTCAACCACATCTTTTTCGTGTTGCTCCAAGAGCTGGGCTTCGATGTTCAGGGCATTACCGGTCGGGTGGTAATGGGCCAGCCCGAAGGCGCCTGGACCGCCCGCACTCACCGCTTGAGCCTGGTGCACCTGGACGGCGTACGCTACATCACCGACGTTGGCTTCGGCGGCATGGTGCCCACTGCGCCATTGCTACTCGACTCCAGGGCCGAGCAGCCCACCTTCCACGAACCCTACCGGATCGACGAGCATGAGGATGGCTATACCTTGCGCGCCAAGGTCGGGGATGAATGGCGGCCGATGTACATCTTCGACCTGCAGCGCCAGGAGGACGTCGATTACGCCGTCGGCAACTGGTACGTCTCGACTCATCCAGACTCGTCTTTCTCAAGGCAACTGATGGTGGCGCGGACCGGGGATGGCTGGCGGCGCACGCTCAACAACGGCAGTTTTGCCATCCACCGAACCGGCCATGCCAGCGATCGGCATGAAGTGGCTGATGTCGCAGAACTCATCGACTTGCTACAGCTCGAGTTCGGCATTCGGCTGCCAGCGCATGCGGGATTGAGGCAAACCTTGGCCCGCCTGGTGAGCGGCGCTTAGAGGCCGTACTTCCAGCCTCAGTAAGTGACCGAGCTGATCGCCTTCAGCGACCGGCTCAGGTTTTGAGCACTCGCGGGATCTCGCTCAACGCCTGAAAGCTAAAAAACAGCGGGGGGCGAGAGAGCTGTCAGGCGAAAAATAGTGAAGGAATTTTTCTGGTGGAGCCCAGTGCAAACAAGGGTGGGATGGACATGTGTCCATAATCTGACTGGTGAGTTGTATACAACTCTATAGACATTTGTCCTGAGTCTTGCATACAGTGTGCGCATAACAAAAAACCAGGGAACCCCCCAATCATGAAAACGCCCCATGTTTCACACCAACGGCCTGAGGATGAAAACCTTGGGATCGGCGCGAATATGGCTTATGGCCTGCAACACGTTCTGACCATGTACGGCGGCATCGTTGCGGTGCCGTTGATTATCGGACAGGCGGCCGGGCTGTCGCCGGCGGACATCGGTTTGTTGATTGCTGCGTCACTGTTTGCAGGGGGCCTGGCAACGTTGCTGCAGACCCTTGGTTTACCGTTTTTTGGCTGCCAGTTGCCGCTGGTCCAGGGCGTCTCGTTTTCCGGCGTCGCGACCATGGTGGCGATTGTCAGCAGCGGCGGGGAGGGCGGGTTCCAGTCGATCCTGGGGGCGGTAATTGCCGCGTCGTTGATTGGGTTACTGATAACCCCGGTGTTCTCGCGTATCACCAAGTTCTTCCCGCCGCTGGTGACCGGTATCGTGATCACCACCATCGGCCTGACGCTGATGCCGGTGGCCGCGCGCTGGGCCATGGGGGGCAACAGTCACGCGCCTGACTTCGGCAGCATGGCCAACATCGGTTTGGCGGCAGTGACGCTGGTGCTGGTATTGCTGCTGAGCAAGGTCGGCAGCGCGACCATCTCCCGCTTGTCGATCCTGCTGGCCATGGTGATCGGCACGGTCATCGCGGTGTTCCTTGGCATGGCAGACTTTTCGTCCGTGACCCAGGGCCCGATGTTCGGTTTCCCGACACCGTTCCACTTCGGCATGCCGACGTTCCACTTCGCCGCGATCCTGTCGATGTGCATTGTGGTCATGGTGACGCTGGTGGAAACCTCGGCGGACATTCTCGCCGTGGGCGAAATCATCGAGACCAAGGTCGACTCCAAGCGCCTGGGCAACGGTCTGCGCGCGGACATGCTGTCGAGCATGATCGCGCCGATCTTTGGCTCGTTCACCCAAAGCGCATTCGCCCAGAACGTCGGGCTGGTGGCGGTGACCGGAATCAAGAGTCGCTTCGTGGTAGCGACGGGCGGGTTGTTCCTGGTGATCCTCGGCCTGCTGCCGTTCATGGGGCGGGTGATTGCCGCAGTGCCGACCTCTGTGCTCGGCGGTGCCGGTATTGTGCTGTTCGGCACCGTGGCGGCCAGTGGCATTCGGACGCTGTCCAAGGTTGATTACCGCAACAACGTCAACCTGATCATCGTCGCCACCTCGATCGGTTTCGGCATGATCCCCATCGCTGCGCCCAACTTCTATGACCAATTCCCGAGCTGGTTCGCGACCATCTTCCACTCGGGCATCAGCTCGTCGGCGATCATGGCCATCGTGCTGAACCTGGCGTTTAACCACCTGACGGCGGGCAACTCCGACCAGCAGTCGGTGTTCGCTGCGGGTACCGAGCGGGTGTTGCGTTATCAGGACCTGGCCGCATTGCGTGAAGGCGATTACTTCAGCGATGGCAAGCTGCACGATTGCGATGGCAAGGAGATTCCGGTGGTGGAGGTTGACCATGGGCATGGAGAATCGCGACCGGTGCAGGCCAAGACGGGTGAGCATGTCTGAATCATGCAGGAGCTCGCTCCTGCAACAGACTTAAGCCCACAAAAAAGCCCCTGAATCTTTCGATTCAGGGGCTTTTCAGTTCTTGCTGTCTGGCTCCACGACCTGGACTCGAACCAGGGACCCAGTGATTAACAGTCACTTGCTCTACCAACTGAGCTATCGCGGAATGGCGTGTATGTTACTGATTCAAAAAGGGAAGTCAAGCACCTGTGGTTAAAATCGACAATTCGTCGAGACCCGCAGTGGTTTTTCCGACTTTGGCGGTTACCAGAATCCCCTCAGGGGTCTACCATGGCCGCCCGGAAGCGGTTACACGCGCTGCCGGCCATTCGCCGAAAAGGTACGCGCCATGAATCACCCAGTTTTCACCTGTCCAGCCAACGGGGTGTTCGCATGAGCATCGCCCAGATCAGCCTGCCAAAAGGCGTTGGCCCACACGCTGAAAAGCTGTTCGACGCCATCACCCAGGCCAGCACCGCCGAAGAATTGAATCGTGCGGGCGGCAAGGCCGAAGGTTTCGTTCTCGGCCTGGAAAGCACCAAGGCCATCAAGAGCCAGGTCGCCGAATCGCTCTACGTCGCTTATGACGATGCCGCCAGTCAGCGGGCTGGCGAACTGGTTTAACCGCCGAAGGTAAAGGTGCCAAGCATCAGCTTGCCATACACCATCGTCACCGCCAGTTGCACCAGCCACAGGGCCAGGCCGCCGAGAAACACACCGGCGGCCACTTGCAGCACCAGGTTGTTGCCGCGTTTGGCCGCAGGGCGAGGGACGAAATGGTCCAGTTCATCCAGGTCATCGCGCTCGGCGCGCAGGTCATCATTTTTCATCTACGTTCTCGCAGGAATTCAGGCTGTACACAAAACCCGTAGGAGCCGCCTCGTTGCACTCGACAGCTCCTACGGCTAGTTGAGATCTGATGCAGTCTAGAGGTTTCGAGCCGCATTCTTCAGACAAATAAAAAACGGGAAGCCCAAAGGCTTCCCGTTTTTCGTCAACAGGCCGAATCAGATCACCTGAACGATGGCATCCGTTACCGCCTTGATGTTGCTCTGGTTCAGCGCCGCAACGCAGATGCGGCCCGTGTCCAGCGCGTAGATGCCGAACTCGTTGCGCAAGCGGTGAACCTGTTCGGTGGTCAGGCCGGAGTAGGAGAACATGCCACGCTGGCGACCGACGAAGCTGAAGTCACGCTGCGGCGCTTTTTCCGCCAACAGGTCGACCATCTGGGTGCGCATGGCGCGAATGCGCAGGCGCATCTCAGCCAGCTCCTCTTCCCACTGCGCGCGCAGCTCAGGGCTGTTCAGTACAGCAGCGACGATGCTTGCACCGTGGGTCGGCGGGTTGGAGTAGTTGGTGCGGATCACGCGCTTGACCTGCGACAGCACTCGCGCGCTTTCTTCTTTCGACTCGCTGACGATCGACAGGGCGCCAACGCGCTCGCCGTACAGCGAGAACGACTTGGAGAACGAGCTGGAGACGAAGAAGGTCAGGCCCGATTCAGCGAACAGGCGCACGGCCGCCGCGTCTTCGTCGATGCCGTCGCCAAAGCCCTGGTAGGCCATGTCGAGGAACGGCACGTGGCCTTTGGCTTTGACCACGTCGAGCACGTTTTTCCAGTCCGCCGGGCTCAGGTCCACGCCGGTCGGGTTGTGGCAGCAGGCGTGCAGTACGACGATCGAGCCAGACGGCAGGGCGTTGAGGTCTTCCAGCAGGCCGCTGCGGTTAACGTCGTGGGTCGCGGCGTCGTAGTAGCGATAGTTATGTACCGGGAAACCGGCGGTTTCGAACAGCGCGCGGTGGTTTTCCCAGCTTGGGTCACTGATCGCTACGACGGCGTCGGGCAGCAGCTGCTTGAGGAAGTCAGCACCGATTTTCAGTGCACCAGTGCCGCCGACGGCCTGGGTGGTCAGAACACGGCCAGCGGCGATCAGGGGCGAATCGTTGCCAAACAGGAGTTTTTGCACGGCCTGGTCGTAGGCAGCGATGCCGTCGATTGGCAGGTAGCCGCGGGACGCGTGTTGAGCGACGCGAATCGTCTCGGCTTCGACAACGGCGCGCAGGAGTGGAATTCGCCCCTCCTCGTTGCAGTAAACACCGACCCCCAGGTTGACCTTGGTGGTGCGTGTATCGGCGTTGAATGCTTCGTTGAGGCCCAGGATTGGATCGCGTGGTGCCATTTCGACAGCGGAGAACAGGCTCATTTTTGCGGCGGCTCTGAATGGGGAGTGGAGGGACGTGTCGCGCTCCAGCCGAATGCACTAGAGCGGTGCACAAACGGGGAGCTAGTATAGAGGCCATCAACGAGTGAAGGCGACAGACGATTCGGCTTTTCGCGTAAGTTTTTTGCATTATTTTTCGACCGTTAGTCGCACTGCGTCGTCAAAGACCCAGAGTGATGTAGGACGTTTACCTTGAAAGCGCAGGCAATCGGCTCCACATTGAGCACAATCCAGTTTTTTTCCTCGGGCGGCGTCAGTCGTTTGCGGCTTTTCTCGTTCCAGCAGGTTTAACCTGCAGGCGCGATTCCCTGCTTCGAGAACCCAGAGGTATGCATGTCTGAATTCCAGCTAGTCACCCGCTTCGAGCCCGCCGGCGATCAGCCGGAAGCCATCCGCCTGATGGTCGAAGGCATCGAGGCCGGGCTGGCGCACCAGACGTTGCTCGGTGTGACCGGCTCGGGCAAGACCTTCAGCATCGCCAACGTCATTGCCCAGGTTCAGCGCCCAACCCTGGTGCTGGCGCCGAACAAAACCCTGGCCGCGCAGTTGTATGGCGAATTCAAGGCGTTTTTCCCCAACAACGCCGTCGAGTATTTCGTTTCCTACTACGACTACTACCAGCCCGAAGCCTATGTGCCGTCCTCGGATACCTTTATCGAGAAGGACGCCTCGATCAACGACCACATCGAGCAGATGCGACTGTCGGCGACCAAGGCCCTGCTGGAGCGCAAGGACGCGATCATCGTGACTACGGTGTCGTGCATCTACGGCCTGGGCAGCCCGGAAACCTATCTGAAGATGGTGTTGCACGTGGATCGCGGCGACAAGCTGGATCAGCGCGCCTTGCTGCGCCGCCTGGCGGACCTGCAATACACCCGCAACGACATGGATTTCGCCCGGGCGACATTCCGGGTTCGCGGCGACGTGATCGATATCCATCCGGCGGAATCGGACTTTGAAGCGATCCGCATCGAGCTGTTCGATGACGAGGTCGAGCGGATTTCCGCGTTCGATCCGCTGACTGGCGAGGTGACGCGCCAGTTGCCGCGATTCACCTTCTATCCGAAGAGCCACTACGTGACCCCGAGAGAAACCCTGCTCGGCGCCATCGAGGGGATCAAGGTCGAACTGCAGGAGCGCCTGGACTACCTGCGCTCCAACAACAAGCTGGTGGAAGCACAGCGCCTGGAGCAGCGCACGCGTTTCGACCTGGAGATGATTCTCGAGCTGGGCTACTGCAACGGTATCGAAAACTACTCGCGCTACCTGTCCGGGCGCGCTTCCGGCGAGGCGCCGCCGACCTTGTTCGATTACCTGCCGGCCGATGCGTTGCTGGTGATCGACGAATCCCATGTCAGCGTGCCCCAGGTGGGGGCCATGTATAAAGGCGACCGCTCGCGCAAGGAAACCCTGGTGGAGTACGGCTTCCGCCTGCCATCGGCCCTGGATAACCGGCCGATGCGCTTCGACGAATTTGAACACATCAGCCCGCAAACCATTTTCGTCTCCGCGACGCCTGGCAACTATGAGGCCGAACATGCGGGGCGGGTGGTCGAGCAACTGGTGCGGCCGACCGGCCTGGTGGACCCGCAGATCGAAATCCGCCCGGCGCTGACCCAGGTCGACGATTTGCTGTCGGAAATCTCCAAGCGTGTCGCGCTGGAAGAGCGGGTGCTGGTCACCACTTTGACCAAGCGCATGTCTGAGGATTTGACCGACTACCTGGCCGATCATGGTGTAAGGGTTCGTTACCTGCACTCGGACATCGACACGGTGGAGCGCGTGGAAATCATCCGCGACCTGCGGCTGGGGACGTTTGACGTGTTGGTGGGGATCAACTTGCTGCGAGAAGGCCTGGACATGCCGGAGGTCTCCCTGGTGGCGATTCTTGACGCGGACAAGGAAGGCTTCCTGCGTTCCGAGCGGTCGCTGATCCAGACCATCGGCCGGGCGGCGCGTAACCTCAATGGCCGGGCGATCCTGTATGCGGACCGCATCACCGGGTCCATGGAGCGGGCGATCGGCGAGACCGAGCGTCGCCGGGACAAGCAGATTGCCTTCAACCTGGCCAACGGCATCACGCCCAAAGGGGTGTTCAAGGACGTTGCCGACATCATGGAAGGTGCCACTGTGCCGGGTTCGCGCAGCAAGAAGCGCAAGGGCATGGCCAAGGCTGCCGAGGAAAGCGCCAAGTACGAAGCCGAACTGCGCTCACCGGGCGAAGTGGCCAAGCGGATCAAGGCGCTGGAGGAGAAAATGTACGCCTTGGCGCGGGACCTCGAGTTCGAGGCTGCGGCGCAGATGCGCGACGAGATTGGCAAGCTGCGCGAGCGCCTGATCACTGTTTGAGGTGTGCGGTGCCTGACTGGCCTCATCGCGGGCAAGCCCGCTCCCACAGGTTTTGTGTCGATCCACAAATCCTGCGAACGGCTCTAAATCTTGTGGGAGCGGGCTTGCCCGCGATGAGGTCAGTCGCCGCACTACAAAATCAGTGCGCTTCCCCAGCCTTGATCCCCGCCGGCAATGCCTTGGTCAGCAACACCGCAATCATGCTGATCCCCAGCGCAATCCCGACAAAGTGAAACGCATCGTTGTACGCCATGATCGAGGCCTGCTGGTGCGCGATTTCGCTCAGTTTGCCCAAGGCCGCCGTATCGCTGCCAAACCTATCCGTCATCGACGCCATGCGCTCCGCCACCTGCGGGTTGGTCGGTACGATCGCCTCGCGCAAATAATCGAAGTAGGTCTTGGTTCGCGCATCCAGCAATGTGGCGAGGAGGGCGATGCCAATCGCGCCGCCCAGGTTGCGCAGGATGTTGAACAGGCTCGACGCCGACCCCGCATCCTGGGGCAGGATATAGGCGGTGGCGATCAGTGAAATGGTGACCATGATCAGCGGCTGGCCCAGGGCGCGAATGATCTGGATCTGATTGAACTGCGGCCCGGCAAAATCCGGATTCAACACCCCCGACGAGAAGCTCGCCAGGCCGAACAACCCAAAACCCAGCGTGCACAGCCATTTGGGTGAGATGTACTTCATCAGTTTTGGCACCAGCGGAATCAGAAACAGCTGGGGCACACCCATCCACATGATCACTTCGCCGATCTGCAGGGCGTTGTAGTTCTGGATCTGCGCCAGGTACAACGGCAGCAGGTAAATCGAGCCATACAAGCCCACCCCCATGCCGAGGCTGGAAATGCTCGACAGGCCAAAATTGCGATTGCGCAGGATGCCCAGGTTGATCAGGGGGTTGGGCCTGGATACCTGCACGATCACAAAGGTGATCAGGCTGATCAGCGCGATGCTGCCCAGGGTCACGATCAGGCTCGATTCCAGCCAGTCCTTGCGATGGCCTTCTTCAAGAAAAACCTGCAGGCAACCAAGGCCGACGCCCAGGGTGAGAATGCCCATGTAGTCGGTGCTTTTGAGCAGTTCCCAGTGCGCCTCTTTTTTCTCCAGACCGTACATCAGCCCGGCAATCATGATCAGGCCGGGGGGGATGTTGATGTAGAAGATGTATTCCCAGCCCCAGTTTTCCGTCAGCCAGCCGCCCAGTGTCGGGCCAATGGAGGGCGCGAAGGTGGCGGTCATGGCAAACATGGCCATGCCCTTGGCGCGATGGTGTTCGGGAAGCTTGATCAGGGTCAGGGTGAACGCCAGCGGAATCAGTGCGCCGCCGGTGAAGCCCTGCAAGGCGCGGAACACGATCATGCTTTCCAGGCTCCAGGCCATGGAGCACAGCAGCGAAGCCACCAGGAAACCCAGCGAGACCCAGACCGCCAGGCGACGTGCTGACAGCAACTGCACCAACCACGCCGTCAGCGGGATCATGATGATTTCCGCGACCAGGTAGGAAGTGGAAATCCACGAGCCTTCCTCCAGGGTCGCCGAGAGCGCGCCCTGGATGTCTTTGAGTGAAGAGTTGGTGATCTGGATATCGAGCACGGCCATGAAGGCGCCGAGCATCACGCTCATGACCGCAATCCAGTCCCGCCGCGTCGGCTCGCCGACCGGGCGGATCAGTTGGTCACCGGCCATCGTCAGGGGCGTCTTTGATGTTCACTTTGGCGGTGACCGACATCCCCGGACGAATCCTGCCGTGCAGCGGGTTATCCGCGGCGAAGGTCAGTTTGACCGGGATCCGTTGTACGACTTTGGTGAAGTTGCCGGTGGCATTGTCCGGTGGCAGCAGGCTGAATTGCGCCCCGGAAGCGGCAAACAGACTGTCGACCCGCGCTTCAATCGGCGTATCGCTGTAGGCGTCGAAGGTCAGCTCGGCTTTCTGCCCTGGCTGCATGTGGCCGATCTGGGTTTCCTTGAAGTTGGCCTGGATCCAGATGTCCTGGTCCGGCACGATCGACAGCAGGTACGCGCCGGCCTGCACGTATTGGCCGTTGCGCGCGGCGCGCTGGCCGATCAGGCCGCTGATGGGCGCGTGGATCTCGCTGCGGGTCAGGTTCAGCTCGGCCTGGGCCAGATCGGTCCGGGCATTGGCGATCATCGCATCCAGGCGCTTGATTTCGGCGCTCAGGGAGTTCACCTGCTGGCGCTGGCTCTGGGCATCCGCCTGGGCTTTGGTCACTTGGGAGCGGGCAATATGGTTGTCGGCGGAGAGGGTGGTCACCCGTTCTTCTGATACGTAGCCAGGTTTGCGCAAGGTTTCGGCGCGGGACAAATCGATTTGCGAACGACTGAGGCTGGCCTGGCTGGAGGCCACCTGCGCCTCGCTGGCCGCAATCAGGCTGGCCTGTTGCGTGAGTTTGCTCTGGGCTTGCAGGCGCTCGGCCTGGCGGGTCTCGAGGGCGGCGTTGGCGCGGTCGACGGCCAGGTGGAAATCATCACCTTCGAGTTTGACCAGCAACTGGCCTTTTTCAACGTGCTGGTTGTCCTGCACCAAAACCTGATCGATGCGAGCGCCGAGCTGGCTCGACACGCGGGTGATCTCGCCCTGCACATAGGCGTTGTCGGTGCTTTCGTAAAAGCGCCCTTTGAAAAACCAGTGAGCAAAGAATCCCCCGGCGATGAGCAGGACGAGCAACAGGAAAATAAACAGGCGACGCTTGAGTTGGGCAGGCATGGGCAGACTGTAGTCGAGAAATTGTAAGGAAAGGTATCAGCAGCCCAATCTGGCATACAGCCGATAAACGGTAAATGCCGACCTTTGATATTCGGCCATTCACCGGGTGCGAAGCGCGTTGCAGACGCAAACTTGGCTTAAATGCCCTGCTCACTGGAGCCGGGCCGGTGTCGCCTGTTACCATTCGCCCTTTGTTTTATCTTCATTTCGAGACTTGCCATGACCACCGTCCGCACTCGCATCGCGCCATCGCCTACCGGGGATCCCCACGTAGGTACCGCTTACATCGCATTGTTTAACTACTGCTTTGCCAAGCAGCACGGCGGTGAGTTCATCCTGCGGATCGAAGACACCGACCAATTGCGTTCGACCCGCGAGTCCGAACAGCAGATTTTCGACGCCCTGCGCTGGTTGGGTATCGACTGGAGCGAAGGCCCGGACGTGGGCGGCCCGCACGGTCCTTATCGCCAGAGTGAACGTGGCGATATCTACCAGAAGTACTGTCAGCAGTTGGTGGAAATGGGCCACGCCTTCCCGTGCTTCTGCACCGCCGAAGAGCTGGACCAGATGCGCGCCGAACAACAGGCCCGGGGCGAAACCCCGCGCTACGATGGGCGTGCGCTGCTGCTGCCTGCGGAAGAAGTGGCCCGTCGTCTGGCCGCTGGCGAGCCGCACGTTATCCGCATGAAGGTGCCAAGCGAAGGCGTCTGCGTGGTGCCGGACATGCTGCGTGGCGACGTCGAGATCCCGTGGGATCGCATGGACATGCAAGTGCTGATGAAGACCGACGGCCTGCCGACCTACTTCCTGGCCAACGTGGTCGACGATCACCTGATGGGCATCACCCACGTGCTGCGCGGCGAAGAATGGCTGCCATCGGCGCCCAAGCTGATCCTGCTCTACGAGTACTTCGGCTGGGAACAACCGGAGCTGTGCTACATGCCGCTGCTGCGTAACCCGGACAAGAGCAAACTGTCCAAGCGCAAGAACCCGACCTCGGTGACGTTCTACGAGCGCATGGGCTTCATGCCTGAGGCGATGCTCAACTACCTGGGGCGCATGGGCTGGTCGATGCCGGATGAGCGCGAGAAGTTCTCGCTGCAAGAAATGGTCGACAACTTCGACCTCAAGCGCGTCTCCCTGGGCGGGCCGATCTTCGACATCGAGAAGCTCTCCTGGCTCAACGGCCAGTGGCTGCGTGACCTGCCGGTGGACGAGTTCGCCTCGCGCCTGCAGACCTGGGCGTTGAACCCTGAATACATGATGAAAATCGCGCCGCACGTGCAGGGCCGCGTTGAAACCTTTAGCCAGGTCGCTCCGCTGGCCGGGTTCTTCTTCGCCGGCGGGGTCAACCCGGACGCGAAGCTGTTCGAGTCTAAGAAGCTGTCGGGCGATCAGGTGCGTCAGTTGATGCAGTTGATTTTGTGGAAGCTCGAAAGCCTGCGTCAGTGGGAGAAGGACAGCATTACCGCGACGATCCAGGCGGTGGTCGAATCCCTGGAGTTGAAACTGCGTGACGCCATGCCGCTGATGTTCGCCGCGATCACCGGGCAAGCAAGCTCGGTCTCGGTGCTCGACGCCATGGAGATTCTCGGGCCGGACCTGACCCGTTTCCGTCTGCGCCAGGCCATCGATTTGCTCGGTGGCGTGTCGAAGAAGGAAAACAAGGAGTGGGAAAAGCTCCTGGCCAATATCGCCTGATTACGGGCAGCGACTAAAAAGATCGCAGGCTTCGCCAGCTCCTACAGTTGAAATGCAATCCCGTAGGAGCTGCCGAAGGCTCGGGCCGCGATCGGACGATCTTTTGATCTTGCGCTTCGGTGTTTCCCAAAAGATCGCAGGCTTCGCCAGCTCCTACAGTTGAAATGCAATCCCGTAGGAGC
>NZ_JZRI01000023.1:0-40975 GCF_000952175.1 Pseudomonas sp. ES3-33
GTTGCATGGGGTGGCGGTGGACAATGAGGGTATTGATTGCAACCAGCTGGCCAGCCTTGACGATTGCCGCCTCGCCTACGTAACGCCTTCTCATCAATACCCCACAGGGGTGGTGATGAGCCTGGCGCGGCGACTGGAGTTGCTGGCCTGGGCTGAACGCAACGGAGGCTGGATCGTCGAGGATGACTATGACGGAGAATACCGTTACAGCGGCGCCCCCCTGGCACCGCTGGCGGCACTCGATCGCCACGGCCGGGTCTTGTACGTCGGCACTTTTGGCAAAGTCGCCTTTCCGGCGCTGCGCCTGGGATACCTGGTGTTGCCGCCAGCACTGGTGCAGGCGTTTTCCCAGCGTCGGGCGGTGGACGTGCGACATTCCGAGGTCAGCACCCAGGCGGTCATGGCCGAGTTCATGGCCGCCGGGCATTTCCAGCGGCACATCCGCCGCATGCGCCGCGCCGCTCTTAGCCGACGTAATACCCTCCTGGCTGGTTGGCCGCAGGCGATTGCCGGCATCGGCAGCCTGCCCGGCGTGGCCGCCGGGCTGCATCTGACGGTGGCGGTCGACTCGCCGCGCCGAGAGCAGGAGCTGGTCGAGCAGGCCGCCAGCGTCGATGTGGAGATCAATCCGCTGAGCAGCTATTGGTTGCCGGACTCTTCAACCCCCCTGGGCCAGCGGGCCGGACTGGTCCTGGGTTTCGCGGCGGTTCCAGAGCAAGCCATCCGCGCTGCACTGGGCCGCCTGGAAAAGGTTTGGCGCCGGTAGCCGCTACGAGGCGATATTTGCCAGCGGTTTCAGGTCCAGATAGGGCGTGCGCAGTGCCGGCTCATTGAGTGTGCGTAACAGTCCATCGACAGGCTCAGCTCAATGATTACTCAAGTGCCTGACTTGATTTTGGTCCAGGCACGGGTGCGTGCCCGTTCGGCATCGCGCGGCAGAGGTTGCAGGGTATAGAGCGTGCTCATCGCCGAGTCGGTCGGGTACAGGTTGGGGTTATTGCGAATCGCCGGGTCAACCAGTTCGGTAGCGTCCTTGTTCGGGTTGGGGTAACCGACGAAGTCGCTGACCGGCGCAATCACCTGCGGTTGCAGCAGATAATTGATGAAGGTGTAAGCGTCTTCGGTGTTCTTCGCACCCTTTGGAATAGCCAGCATATCGAACCAGATCGGTGCGCCTTCCCTGGGCAGGCGCATGTCGACGCTCACACCATTGTTGGCTTCCTTGGCGCGGTTGGCGGCCTGGGAGAAGCTGCCCGAGTAACCGACGGCAACGCAGATGTCACCGTTGGCGATGTCGGCCATGTACTTGGAGGAGTGGAAGTAGGTGACATAGGGCCGGATTTTCATCAGCAGAGCTTCAGCCTTGGCGTAGTCCGCAGGCTGCTTGCTGTTTGGGTCCAGGCCGAGGTATTGCAGGGCCAGTGGCAGGATCTCCGATGGCGAATCCAGCAGGGCGACTCCGCACTGCTTGAGCTTGCTGATGTTTTCTTCCTTGAAGATCAGGTCCCAACTGTCGACAGGCGCCTTGTCGCCCAGGGCGGCCTTGACCTTGTCCGGGTTGAAACCGATCAGGATGGTGCCGTACATGTAGGGCACCGCAAATTTGTTGCCCGGGTCGTTGGCTTCGATCAGCTTCATCAACTTGGGATCAAGGTGACTCCAATTCGGCAGTTTGCTGCGGTCCAGCGGCTGGAACACGCCTGCCTCGATCTGTTTGGCGAGGAACACGTTGGACGGCACCACCACATCGTAGCCGGAGTTACCGGTCAGCAACTTGGCTTCGAGCGCTTCATTGGTGTCGAAGATGTCGTAGACCAGTTTGGTCTGGGTGTTTTGTGCCTTGAAGTCTTCCAGGGCCTTGGGGGTGATGTAGTCGAACCAGTTGTAGACGCGCAAGGTTCGCTCTTCAGCCTGAGCTGCGCCGCCGAGCACCGTGGCGCACAACACTGGCGCGATAAGACGCTTGAGTCTGTTCATTGTTATTGTTTCCTCATTGAGCGCGTTCGAAACCTTCAAGAACGTTCACCGCATTGATGCCGATTTCCTCCACGGCATAGCCGCCTTCCATCACGAACAGGGTCGGCACCCCCAGCTTGGCGATGCGCTCGCCCATCGCCAGGTAATCCGGGCTGTCGAGCTTGAATTGAGAGATCGGGTCGTCCTTGAATGTATCGACACCCAAGGACACCACAACGATGTCGGCACCGTATGTTTCGATTTCTTTGCAGGCTTGTTCCAGCGCCGCGCTCCAGGCATCCCAGCCGCTGCCAGCGGGCAATGGGTAGTTGAAGTTGAAGCCTTCGCCTGCGCCTTCACCCAGCTCATCATCGTAGCCGAGAAAGAACGGAAACTCGGCTTCCGGATGGCCGTGGATCGAGGTGAACAGTACGTCGTTGCGCTCGTAGAAAATCGATTGGGTGCCGTTGCCGTGGTGGTAGTCGACGTCGAGGATTGCGACTTTCCCATGGCCTTGGTCGAGGAAGGCTTGAGCGGCAATGGCGGCGTTGTTGAGGTAGCAGTACCCACCCATCAAGTCGCTGGCCGCGTGGTGTCCCGGTGGGCGGCAAAGGGCAAAGGCACTGTGGGCGCCGGCCTGGATCTGGGCCTGTGCGGTGAGTGCAACTTGCGCTGCGCTGTAGGCCGCCTGCCAGGTGCCGGCGGTAATCGGGGCGCCGCCGTCGAAGCTGTAGTAGCCGAGTTGGCCGTGCAGACTGGTGGGTTTGATTGCACGCAAGGTCCGCGCCGGCCAGGTGTACGGCAGCAAGTCGCCGTCAGTATTAAATTCAGTCCAGCGTGTCCAGGCGCCCTTGAAGAAGTCCAGGTAGTCGCGGCTGTGGATACGGGCGATGGGGTCGAGGCCGAAATCTTTCGGTGCATGCACGGGGCCGAGGTTCTGGTTCTGCACGCGTTGCAGCACGTGGTCTGCACGCGAGGGCATTTCAAAGCAGGGCTTGAGTTGCCCGTCTATCAATTCGCAGCGGCCGTGGTGCAGGTGATGGTCGTCAGAGTAGATGGTCAGCATTTCTTGTTCTCCGCAGGCTGATTCGGTTGAACACAGTCTTGCTCGCGCAGGGCAATTCGGAGAACGGCAGGAAAGGCCAAAAGGGGATCAATATGGCCAAAAAATGTGACCGAAATTCGCCCCTAAACGATTTTTCAGGGGCGGAACTGGCTTGGCGCTACGCCACTCCAGCGCACGAATGCATGTCGAAAACTGGCGGTCTCGCTGAAGCCCAGCGCTTCAGCAATCCGGTAGATCGGCATCTGGTCTTCGCACAACATGTGTTTGGCCTGTTCGAAGCGCAACTCGTCGAGCAGTTCCTGATAGCTGCACCCCAACTCCTTGAGATGGCGACGTAACGTGCGCGCGGAGCAATTCATCTGCTGCGCCAGGCCTTCGAGGCCCGGTGCGGCATTGAGCTGTGCGCGCAGCAACTGCCGGATCCGCCCCAGCCATGCCTGCCGTCCAGTGAATTCGAGATTCTGCTTGCGGCAGCGCTCGGCCATGGCTTGATGGGTGATGGTGTCGGCCAGTGGCAGGGGGTGGTCCAGCCAGCGCTTGTCGAAGGCGAACGCGTTGTCCCGCGCGTCGAAGTGCAGGGCGCAGTCGAAGTGCTCGGCGTAGATCGCCTGATAGTCAGGCGCCGGGTGTTCCAGGCGCGCCGCCAGCAACGGCAGGGGGTGCCCGAGGAGGTCGTCGCAGATGACTTTCAACGACACCAGGCAGAACTCGGCGTTGAACACCGCCAGTGCCGGGTTCTCCCGGTAATCGGCGGCGACGAACCAGATGCGCTCATCGTCCTCTTCCAGGCTCAACTCGAAAAGTGTTCCCAACAGCGCCGGATAGCGCATCGCCAGGCGCAAAGCGTCACCGAAGGTGGCACTGGTGAGCAGGGCATAACCGAGCATGCCGTAGGATGAAACGTGCATTCTCCGGCCCAGTTCCAGGCCGATATCACGCTTGAGCGCGACCGCGTTGGCGCAGACCTGCATCTCCTGGTTGGTCGTGATGCGCGTGTCCGCCCGGTTCAGATCCGCCGCACTGATACCGCTGCCGGCGAGCAGGGCGTCGCTGGACAGGCCTTTGGCCTTGAAGGCGTCAAGCACGAGGGAAACGGCGTTGAGGGTGGTGAGGTGGGAGTGGAGCATGGGCGGCTTCCAGCCTGGGGATGGCTGGAACGCAGCAAGTTATGTGCCCAATGATCAACCTGTGGGAGCGGGCTTGCCCGCGATGCGGCGGCACATTCAACATTGATGTGACTGACGTCCGCTATCGCGAGCAAGCTCCCACAGGTTTTGTATGTCAGCTGAGCTCGCCGCACAGGTCCAGCTCGACCAGCCGCTGTACCTCAGCGGAGTCCAGACCGGCACCCAGTAACGCATGCAACTTGCCGAACGCCGCTTCACGGGTCATGCCGCCGCCGGAAAGCACGCCAACGCCGCGCAATCGGCTGCCAGCTTCGTACACGTCCAGCTCTACGCCACCTTCATGGCACTGGGTTACCGCGACCACCACCACACCTTTATCCCGGGCCCGCGACAGCGCGGCGAGAAACTCGGGGTTGTCGCTCGGCCCGGTGCCGCTGCCGTAGCACTCCAGTACCAGGCCTTGAATGCCGCTGTTGAGCACGCCGTCCAGTTGCTCGGCGCCAATCCCTGGGAATAGCGGCATCACTGCCACTTTCGCCAGCTGCCTGTGTTGCTGGTAGCCAAGCTGCATCGGCACAGCAGACGCTTTCGCACCACCACCCTGACGCTCCAGACGCTTGAACGGGTGCCGACCGAAACTGCGTACTTTCGCGCAACGAGTCGGGTCCAGCAGTTCGCCATGGAAATACAAATGCACACCTGGGGCCACGCCATGCCCAAGCGCCACCAATGCTCCGCCGAGATTTTCCCAGGCATCGCTGTCAGCGACGCCGGCCGGCAGCATCGAACCGGTGAAACATACCCGGGCCTGCAGGCCGAGCAACTGAAAGCTCATGGCCGCCGCGCTGAAGGCGAGCGTGTCGGTGCCATGCAGGATCAACACGCTGTCGCAGCCCTGGACATCGACGGCGTCAACCACCGCTTCACGCAGTTGCTGCCAATACGTCGGGCTCATGTTGGCGCTGTCGATCAGCGGCGACATCTCGCGAAAACGCCACTGGGGCACCACCAGCTCAGGCTGGCTGTGCAGGTATTCGCGCATTCGTGCTTCGAAACCGGACGCCGGGGCCAGGCCGTTGGCACTGGCCTGCATGCCGATGGTGCCGCCGGTGTAGAGCACCATGACGTGCTGGGCGGCAGGGTAGGAACTGGGAACCATGGGCAAATCTCCGCAAGACATGACGTGTGGGAGTGAGCCTGCTCGCGATAGCGCACTGGCAGCCGACATTGCAGTGTCTGTCGTAGCGCCATCGCGAGCAGGCTTGCTCTCACAGGTTTTACATTTTAACTGACGAGCGCAGGGGATGCGCCCGTCATTCACCGATCAGCGTTGCGCTGCGGGTACGCCTTGCGCTTCAGCTTCAGCCTGGGTGGCTGCGGCTGGTGGCTTGGCTGGCCAGGCGTTCAGGTCGAGGTCCAGGTCCGGGAACTTGCTCGAATCGAACACCGGCGTCTTGATGCCGGCAGCGCGCTGGTCGTCGTAGTCACGCAGGATGCGCATGCCGACGTTAAACAGCAGGAACAGCGCGATCAGGTTGACGAAGGCCAGCATGGTCATGGTGATGTCGGCGAATGCGAACACCGTGCCCAGGTTTTCGATCGCGCCCCAGAAGATCAGCACCAATACCAACGCGCGGTAACCCATCAGCGCCTTGCGGTTTTCACCGATCAGGAAGCGCAGGTTGCTCTCGCCCAGGTAGTAGTTGTAGAGAATCGAAGTGAACACAAACAGGGCCAGCGCCACGGAAATGAACATCCGGCCCCACTCGCCCACTACGGCTGCCAGCGAGTTCTGGGTCAGGGCAATGCCATCGCCTTCGAAACCAGGGGTATAGAAACCCGAGAGCAGGATCAGCAGAGCGGTACAGGTGCAGATCACGAAAGTATCCAGGAACACACTGAACGCCTGCACCACGCCTTGTGCCACCGGGTGCTCGACCGAAGCCACCGCCGCCACGTTAGGCGCACTGCCCAGGCCTGCTTCGTTGGCGAACACGCCGCGCTTCACGCCCATGATGATCGCGCTGCCGATCAGGCCGCCGAACGCCTGGTCGAGACCGAAAGCGCTTTTGACGATGGTCATCAACATGCCTGGCACTTGATCGAACTGCAGCACGATCACGTAGATGGTCACGCCGATGTACACCAGGGTTTTTACGGGAACCAGCAGGTCGGCGACCTTGGCGATACGCTTGATACCACCAATGAACACCAGGCCCAGCAGCACTGCCAGACCGATACCGGTGTAAGTGGTGTCTAGCCCGAAGGCGTTGTTCAGCGAGTGGGTCACGGCGTGGGACTGCAAGCCGTTGAAGGCGAAGCCGAAGGTGATCAGCAGCAGGAATGCCATGATCATGCCCAGCCAGCGTTTCTGCAGGCCGTGCTGGATGTAGTAGGACGGGCCGCCACGGTACTGGCCTTCGGAATCGCAGCGCTTGTAGAGCTGGCCGAGGGAACATTCGAAGAAGCTGCTGGACATGCCGACCAGTGCAGTTACCCACATCCAGAACACAGCGCCCGGGCCACCCAGGGTCACGGCGATGCCGACCCCGGCGATGTTGCCTGCACCGACGCGGCCGGCGAGGCTGAGCATCAGGGCCTGGAACGAACTCAATTGCCCGGCGCTGCTTTTGAGGCTGTCACGGAACACCGCGAACATGTGGAAGAAGTGGCGCAGTTGTACGAAACGCGAGCGGATCGTGAAGTAGCTACCGAGCCCGACAATGAGCACGATCAGTACTTTTCCTGAGAGGAAGTCGTTAATGACTTCGAGCATGGATTATTCCTCGCTGTTTTTTTGTGTAGGCAAATGCTGGGCGGGGCAGAAACATCGCGTTACACCGATTTGCGCACGGCAAAACAGGCGAGGCGAAGTTTTCGTCCCGGTTCCAAATCGCGGGTTTGTTATTAGTTCGGGTTTCGCATGGGTTTGGGTCTCGTTACCGACGACCGCTCACGCGAAGAGGGGCGGCACTATACCCATGCTTTTGTGTGGGAGCGAGCCTGCTCGCGAAAGCGGTTTATCAGTCCCATCTAATCCAGGTTTGCCACCGCCATCGCGAGCTGGCTCGCTCCCACGGGTTTTTCGGTAAAAAAAAGGGCCTGGGGAGCAAGTCCCCAAGCCCTCAAAAGGTGAGAGGTGTCTAGTCCCTCGACCTGGTGAGCGGTACTGCAAACAACGTGTCGGCTCAGGCTTTAAGCGGGACCAGACGCGGAGCAATCATGTTTTCCGGGCGCAGGATGTCGGCGAGCATTTCGTCGTCGAGCAAGCCTTCTTCACGCACCAGCTCCAGCACGCCACGGCCGCTTTCCAGGGCAATACGGGCGATGCGGGTGGCGTTTTCATAGCCGATGTACGGGTTCAGTGCGGTGACCAGGCCGATCGAGTGCTCGACCAGTTCACGGCAGCGTTCTTCGTTGGCGGTGATGCCGACGATGCAGTGCTCGCGCAGCATGTCCATGGCGCGTTGCAGCAGGCGGATCGAGTCGAAGATCTTGAACGCGATCAGCGGCTCCATCACGTTCAGCTGCAGCTGGCCGCCTTCGGCCGCAATGGTCAGGGCCAGGTCGTTGCCGATGATCTGGAACGCCACCTGGTTCACTGCTTCCGGGATTACCGGGTTGACCTTGCCGGGCATGATCGAGCTGCCTGGCTGACGTGCCGGCAGGTTGATTTCGTTGATGCCGGTGCGCGGGCCGCTGGACAGCAGTCGCAGGTCGTTGCAGATCTTCGACAGTTTGACTGCTGTACGCTTGAGCATGCCGGAGAACAGCACGAAGGCGCCCATGTCCGAGGTGGCTTCGATCAGGTCGGCAGCCGGTACCAGCGGTTGTCCGCTGATCAACGCCAGGCGCTGAACGGCCAGGTGCTGGTAGCGCGGGTCGGCGTTGATGCCGGTACCGATGGCTGTGCCGCCCAGGTTCACTTCAGTCAGCAACTCGGGAGCCAGTGTCTTCAGGCGTGCCAGGTCTTCACTCAGGGTGGTGGCGAAGGCGCGGAATTCCTGGCCGAGGGTCATCGGCACGGCGTCTTGCAGCTGGGTACGCCCCATCTTCAACACGTGGCTGAATTCTTCACCCTTGGCGGCGAACGCCTGGATCAGGCTGTCGAGGCTGGCCAGCAGTGCGTCGTGACCCAGCAGCAGACCCAGGCGGATCGCAGTCGGGTAGGCGTCGTTGGTCGACTGCGCCATGTTCACGTCGTTGTTCGGGTGCAGGTATTGGTATTCGCCTTTCTGGTGACCCATGGCCTCCAGTGCGATGTTGGCGATGACTTCGTTGGCATTCATGTTGGTCGAAGTGCCAGCGCCGCCTTGAATCATGTCCACCACGAACTCTTCGTGGAAATCACCGCGGATCAATCGTGCACAGGCTTCGCTGATGGCAGCGTGCTTGGCTTCGCTCAGGTGACCCAGCTCGCGGTTGGCGTCAGCGGCGGCCTGTTTGACCATTGCCAAGCCGACAACCAGCTTCGGGTAATGCGAAATCGGAACGCCGGAGAGACGGAAATTATTCACCGCTCGCAGGGTCTGGATGCCGTAATACGCTTGAGCAGGTACTTCAAGTACGCCAAGCAGGTCTTTTTCTGTGCGGAAAGATGCAGCGGAGGACATGATAGAAATCATCTCAATATGGACCCGGGCTGTGCCGGAACACTGCAAATGCTAGGCTTGTAGAGAGTTTTCGGCCAATGCTGTTAAACACTGACCTATGCAAATTCGGCATAATGGGAATGTGACGCCGTGTTGGTAAAGAGCGTGTGACCTAATTTGGTGCGTGTCCGGGAGGACTTGATGAATCTGGAAAGTAAATGGCTCGAGGACTTCAGTGCCCTGGCCGCTACCCGAAGTTTCTCCCAGGCCGCCGAACGCCGTTTTGTGACGCAGCCTGCCTTCAGCCGGCGCATCCGCAGCCTGGAAACGGCGCTGGGTCTGCAGCTGGTCAACCGCTCGCGCACGCCGATTGAACTGACGGCGGCGGGGCAGTTGTTTCTGGTCACCGCACGAACGGTGGTCGAGCAACTCGGTGAAGTGCTGCGCCACCTGCATCACTTGGAAGGCGGGCAGGGTGAGGTCATGCAAGTCGCTGCGGCGCACTCGTTGGCCCTGGGCTTTTTTCCGCGCTGGATTGCGCAGTTGCGCAACGAAGGCCTGAACATCGCCACTCGACTGGTCGCCACTAACGTAGGTGACGCGGTGCATGCGTTGCGCGAAGGCGGCTGCGATCTGATGCTCGCGTTCTATGACCCTGACGCTGCGATGCAGATGGACCCCGAGATTTTCCCGTCTCTACACTTGGGCCAGACCGAAATGCTCCCGGTGTGCGCCGCCGATGCCGATGGCAAGCCACTGTTCGATCTCGAAGGCGAAGGCAGTGTGCCGCTGCTGGCCTACAGCGCCGGTGCATTCCTGGGGCGTTCGGTCAATATGCTGCTGCGCCAGCGGGCACTGCGCTTCACCACCATCTACGAGACGGCGATGGCCGACAGCCTCAAGAGCATGGCGCTCGAAGGCCTGGGGATAGCGTGGGTGCCGCAACTGAGTGTGCGCGCCGAGCTGGCGCGCGGGGAGCTGGTGGTATGCGGCGGCCCGCAATGGCATGTGCCGCTGGAAATTCGTCTGTATCGCTGTGCGCTGGTTCGCAAGGCGAACGTGCGATTGTTGTGGCGCAAGCTGGAAGGCGGCGCGGCGCAGGGTTCATAAACTGCGCTGTGTTTACGGACGCCAAGATCGCAGCCTTCGGCAGCTCCTGAAGAGATCGGCGCAGGAGCTGCCGAAGGCTGCGATCTTTTGATCTTGTTGGCTGACCTTCAGGTCAATAAAACCGGCACTTTGCGCCGTAGGACAGATGGTCGTTTCGGGGGCTGTTTATCTGCTTCATTACGGTATACTGCGCGGCCTTTGGCCGGTTCGACCGGCCTGAATTCGTACAACAAGCCACGCCGGATTTCCCGCGTGGCTTGTTGTTTTTTGACGCGCCTGCGGGCGCCCAGAGAGAAGAGGCACGACGATGAGTGCACTGGTTGGCGTGATCATGGGCTCCAAGTCCGATTGGTCCACCCTTAGCCACACCGCCGATATGCTGGAAAAGCTCGGCATTCCTTACGAGGTGAAAGTGGTCTCTGCCCACCGTACCCCGGACCTGCTGTTCCAGTATGCCGAAGAGGCCGAGGCGCGTGGCATCGAGGTGATTATCGCCGGTGCCGGCGGCGCGGCGCACCTGCCAGGCATGTGTGCGGCCAAGACCCACCTGCCAGTGCTGGGCGTCCCTGTGCAGTCGTCCATGCTTTCGGGCGTCGACTCGCTGCTGTCCATCGTACAGATGCCTGCGGGCATTCCGGTCGCCACGCTGGCCATCGGCAAGGCCGGTGCAATCAACGCAGCCTTGCTCTCGGCAAGCATCCTGGGCGCCAAGCACCCGCACTTCCACGCGGTGCTGAAAACATTCCGCGCTGAGCAGACAGACAGCGTCCTGGAAAATCCAGACCCACGCATCGCCTGAGGTTGTTGACGATGAAGATCGGTGTAATCGGTGGCGGCCAGTTGGGTCGCATGTTGGCGTTGGCGGGCACCCCGCTGGGTATGAACTTCGCTTTCCTGGACCCTGCGCCGGATGCTTGCGCAGCCGCGTTGGGCGAGCATCTGCAGGCCGATTATGGCGATCAGGATCACCTGCGCCAGCTGGCAGATGAAGTCGATCTGGTGACTTTCGAATTCGAGAGCGTACCGGCGGAAACCGTCGCATTTCTCTCACAGTTCGTTCCGGTGTACCCGAGCGCCGAAGCCCTGCGAATCGCGCGTGATCGCTGGTTCGAGAAGAGCATGTTCAAGGACCTGGAGATACCGACGCCAGCGTTCGCCGACATCCAGTCGCAAGCCGACCTGGACGCCGCAGTGGCGTCTATCGGCCTGCCTGCCGTGTTGAAAACCCGTACCCTGGGTTACGACGGCAAGGGTCAGAAAGTCCTGCGCAAACCCGAAGATGTAACAGGTACGTTTGCCGAACTGGGCAGCGTGGCCTGCCTGCTGGAAGGCTTTGTACCTTTTACCGGGGAAGTTTCGCTGATTGCCGTGCGCGCTCGCGATGGCGAAACCAGGTTCTACCCGCTGGTGCACAACACTCATGACAGCGGCATCTTGAAGCTGTCCGTGGCCAGTACCGATCACCCCCTGCAGGGCCTGGCCGAAGATTACTCAAGCCGCGTGCTCAAACACCTGGATTATGTGGGCGTGATGGCGTTCGAGTTCTTCGAGGTTGACGGTGGTCTCAAGGCCAACGAAATCGCCCCTCGCGTTCACAACTCCGGACACTGGACGACGGAAGGCGCCGAGTGCAGCCAGTTCGAGAACCATCTGCGCGCCGTTGCCGGCTTGCCGCTGGGCTCGACGGCCAAGGTCGGTGAGAGCGCCATGCTCAACTTCATCGGCGTCGTGCCGCCGGTAGAGAGAGTGATCGCCATCGCCGATTGCCACCTGCATCACTATGGCAAGGCGTTCAAGGCTGGTCGCAAGGTCGGTCATGCCAACCTGCGCTGCGCCGACAAGGCTACGCTGGAGCAGCAGATCATCAAGGTCGAAGCGCTCATCGCCGAATAGTTTCACCTGACAGCGGCGGAACCATTCAAGGCCCGCCGTTCTCTGATGGCAGTATGCGAAAGTCTGACTAGTCTTCTGCATAGCCATTCAATCAGAGGGAAATGTCATGGGAATTATTGGAACCATCTTTATCGGCTTGATCGTCGGCCTGCTGGCGCGTTTCCTGAAACCGGGCGATGACAGCATGGGCTGGATCATGACCATCTTGCTCGGTATCGGCGGTTCGCTGGCGGCCACTTATGGCGGCCAGGCGTTGGGCTTCTACCAGGCCGGCGAAGGCGCAGGTTTCCTGGGCGCGCTGGTCGGTGCCGTGATTTTGCTGGTGATCTACGGCTTGATCAAAAAGAACTGATTCAAGCGACAAAGCCCTCTCTGCGCGGCGTGCAGAGAGGGCTAGAATGCTCGGCGTTCCAACATTCCCCCAAACCCGAGCACCTCCATGCGCCGCATTCTGTTGACCGTACTTTTATTGGGCGCCGGCCTCGTCCATGGCAGTGAGCTGCCGGAAACCGACTGGCTGCAATTGATGCCCAAGTCCGACCAGAAGGCCCTCGAGGCCATGCCGGAAATCGATCACGACTCTCCCGAAGGCGATGGCACCTTTACCGAAAAAGGTGGCATGAAGCAGAGCAAGGGCTTGCCCGCAGTGATGTATTCGACCAAAACCGTAGCGTCGATGAACGACAAAAAGATTCGTATCGGTGGTTATCCGGTGCCGCTGGAGAGCGACGCCAAGGGTCGCAGCACGCTGTTCTTCCTGGTGCCCTATCCAGGCGCCTGCATCCACGTGCCACCACCGCCGCCCAATCAGCTGGTGCTGGTGCGTTACCCAAAAGGCTTGAAGCTGGATGATATCTACACGCCGCTGTGGGTCACCGGCACGCTGAAAGTCGAGCAGGTCACTAACGACCTGGCTGATGCGGCGTATGCCCTGGATGCGGCCACGGTGCGGGTGGTGCAGGAGTCGGATTTGTAGGTGTCCGGTAAAAGCGATGCTTTTAAAGCGGCTTGCTGGCGATGCTCACACCAAGCGTGTGACTCGACCCCGGCGCCAGCACCACCACATCGTCCATCACATTCGCCGTCTCGATGCACAGCATGCGCTGCCAGCCATCGTCAGCCATGTCGCTGAACGCTGCCGCGCGCTCAACCCACGGATTCCAGATCACCGCCGAGCGCGAACCGCTGCTGCGCAGCTCGATCCGCCGTTCCCACGCCGGGTCAACAATGCTCAGCGTTTGGGGCGTATCGAGATAGATGCGATCAGTCTCGCCGGTGAACTGCAGGTCACCGATCTGCTTCACGGTTTTCCAGTCATCCAGCGTCTCGATGTAGTTCAAGCCATCCAGGCCCTCGATATGCACAGTGCGCACATCGCTGACCGCGAAATAGCTGTGCAATGCCTGGCTGATCGTGACGCTTGAGTTGCCGCGGTTATGACTGGTCAGGCCGATGTGCAGCTGCTCATCCAGGCGAATGCTCAGCTTCAGATCCATTTCATGCCGCCAGCCTGGAAAGCCGCCATCGGGGTAGGGCAGGGCGAACTCGACCTTCAGGGTTTCACCCTCGGTCTCGATGCCGGCCAGCTCCCAGTCCATCGCCCGGACAAACCCGTGGGCCGTCGCCGGCTCCTGGCTGGAACGCATGGCCTGAACGCTTTGCGGGTTGCGCGCCAGATTGCCGAACCATGGCCAGCAGACGGGCACACCGGCACGAATGCTCTTGCCGGTGTTGAACACTGCCTCATCGTTGAGCCAGATCAGCGGCGGTTGGCCGGCCAACTGATAGCTGAGGATTTGCGCGCCTTGCTGGGCGACCAGCAATTCGGCCTGACCGTGGCGGATGCGCCAGCAGTTCAGGTCATCCAGTTTCATGGCTTCTACGTTGGGCGTGCTCATGGGGCGACTCTCAATCTGGAACAGGGCTGCAATGGACCGCAAAACGCTCCCGGCGTTTGACGCTTTAGGGCTATCGAGCTCTGGACGGAACCGAACGGGTACGCCCACTGCCGTCGATGGCAACGAACACGAACACCGCTTCGGTGACCTTGCGCCATTCGCTGGACAGCGGATCGTCGCTCCACACCTCAACCATCATCTGGATCGAGCTACGGCCGATTTCCAGGGCCTGGGTATAGAAGGAGAGCTGGGCGCCTACCGCTACAGGTACCAGGAACGCCATGCGATCGATCGCCACGGTAGCTACGCGACCGCCCGCGACCTTGCTGGCCATCGCAGTGCCAGCCAAATCCATCTGCGCCACCAGCCAACCGCCGAAAATATCGCCGAAGCCGTTGGTTTCGCGCGGCAATGCAGTGATTTGCAGGGCCAGGTCGCCTTGCGGGATTGGATCTTCTTGTTCGAGCTCTATCATGCCGGGGGGGCCTCTGACCCGTGAGTCTTCATTGGTACTTCAGGTGAATAGCCGTCCTAAGAAAAAACGATTCAGCCCCGAACATACTACGTTCGTCACGTTTTTCGAAAGGCGCCTAAAAGGGAAACTCTGCGAAATCGCCTATGTACCCCGGCAGGCGTTTTCGCACAGCAACCCAGTCAAATCCTTGCAGGATTGCGAGTATATCGGTCGGTAGACTCCGAGACGACCGTCGGGTTCTCATTTTGACCGTCAAATATGCACATCCATGTGCTTTTTCGAACAATTTGCTATCGTGCCGGACCTGCCCAAGCCTCGGCCAGAGCTGTTGAGGTTGCAGATTCGACTATAAGAGAAGCCTTGCCATGACCACAGCGCCCTCGAGCGTCGCGCAGCCAACACAACCCGCACGTCCGCTGACTCGGAATGACTACAAGACCCTGTCGCTGTCCGCCCTCGGTGGTGCGCTGGAATTCTACGACTTCATCATCTTCGTATTTTTCGCCACGGTGGTGGGCAAACTGTTCTTCCCGGCCGACATGCCCGAGTGGCTGCGGCTGATGCAGACCTTCGGCATCTTCGCTGCCGGTTACCTGGCGCGCCCGTTGGGCGGCATTGTCATGGCGCACTTCGGCGACCTGCTGGGCCGCAAGAAAATGTTTACCTTGAGCATTTTCATGATGGCGGTGCCGACCCTGATCATGGGTCTGCTGCCAACCTACGCGCAGATCGGCATGTGGGCACCGATTTTGTTGCTGGTGATGCGGGTCATCCAGGGCGCGGCTATCGGCGGGGAAGTGCCCGGCGCGTGGGTTTTCGTTTCCGAGCATGTGCCCCAGCGTCACATCGGCTACGCCTGCGGCACCCTGACCAGCGGCCTGACCGCCGGCATCCTCCTGGGCTCATTGGTCGCCACCGCGATCAACAGCCTTTACACCCCCACCGAAGTCGCTGATTACGCCTGGCGTATCCCGTTCCTGCTGGGGGGCGTGTTTGGCCTGTTCTCGGTTTACCTGCGTCGCTGGCTGCACGAGACCCCGGTATTTGCCGAGCTGCAACTGCGCAAAGCGCTGGCCGAAGAAGTGCCGCTCAAGGCCGTGTTGCGTGACCATCGTGGCGCTATCCTGATTTCCATGCTGCTGACCTGGTTGCTGTCTGCCGGCATCATCGTCGTCATTCTCATGACCCCGACCGTGCTGCAGACCGTCTACCATTTCGCGCCAACCGTCGCCTTGCAGGCCAACAGCCTCGCCATCGTCTTCCTGAGCCTGGGGTGTGTTGCGTCCGGCGCACTGGCAGACCGCTTTGGCGCAGGTCGGGTATTCGTGTTCGGCAGCGCCGCGTTGCTGATCAGCTCGTGGACCTTCTATCACAGCCTGTTCAACCACCCCGACTGGCTGTTCCCGATGTATGCCCTGACCGGCTTGCTGGTAGGCACCATCGGTGCGGTGCCCTACGTGATGGTCAAGGCCTTCCCGGCGGTGGTGCGCTTCAGCGGGCTGTCGTTTTCCTACAACCTGGCCTACGCCATCTTCGGCGGCCTGACGCCGATGGTGGTGACCCTGCTGCTCAAGGAAAGCCCGATGGGCCCGGCCTACTATGTCGCGATCATTTGTGGCGTCGGGATAGTGGTGGGTGGGTACCTCTGGAAGAAGGGGCGCTAGCGCGCAATCTTCTTCAATCTTGCCGACCCCGTCGCGAGCAGGCTCGCTCCCACACTGACTCTGTAATCACTTCAGAACCGCTGTGGGAGTGAGCCTGCTCGCGATGCGGGCAACGCGGGTCTCCCTTCCGGCATCGAATGGTGGCCTTTCATCCAATTGTCATATTTCAGCCATAGAGTGTTCACACGGCCTGCTAATACTTGGCCCCGACTTAACACACCCTATCTGCTAGGAGTAAGGCATGAAACTGAAGCGTTTGATGGCGGCAATGACTTTTGTCGCTGCTGGCGTTGCGACTGCCAACGCGGTTGCCGCTGTTGACCCTGCTATCCCGAGCTACACCAAGACCACTGGTGTGTCGGGCAACCTGTCCAGCGTCGGCTCCGATACTCTGGCCAACCTCATGACCTTGTGGGCCGAGAACTACAAAAAAGAATACCCGAACGTAAACATCCAGATTCAGGCCGCTGGTTCCTCCACCGCGCCACCTGCGCTGACTGAAGGCACCGCCAACCTGGGCCCGATGAGCCGCAAGATGAAGGACAACGAGCTGCAGGCCTTTGAAACCAAGTACGGCTACAAGCCAACCGCCATCCCGGTTGCCGTGGACGCCTTGGCTGTGTTCGTGCACAAGGACAACCCGATCCAGCACATGACCATGGAACAAGTCGACGCGGTATTCTCGTCGACTCGTCTGTGCGGTGGTAAAGCCGACGTTAAAACCTGGGGCGACCTGGGTGTGACCGGCGACCTGGCGAACAAGCCGGTTCAGTTGTTCGGTCGTAACTCGGTATCGGGCACCTACGGCTACTTCAAGGAAGAAGCCCTGTGTAAAGGCGACTACAAGCCGAACGTCAACGAACAACCTGGTTCGGCTTCGGTCGTGCAGTCCATCAGCTCCTCGCTGAACGGCATCGGTTACTCGGGCATCGGTTACAAGACTGCCAGCGTGAAGACCGTGGCACTGGCCAAGAAAGGCAGCACTGACTTCATCGAAGACACCGAAGAAAACGCCCTGAACGGCAAATACCCGCTGTCGCGCTTCCTCTACGTGTACGTCAACAAGGCGCCGAACAAGCCTCTGGCCCCGCTGGAAGCTGAGTTCGTGAAGCTGGTTCTGTCCAAGCAAGGCCAGGAAGTTGTAGTGAAAGACGGCTACATCCCACTGCCAGCCAAAGTTGCTGCAAAAGCACTGGCTGACCTGGGTCTGCAGGAAGGCGGCGCTGAAGTCGCAAAAAAGTAAAACCCTGAGTCCGGGGAAACCCCGGACTCCGTGTGCAGGAGCTGTGTAGGAGCTGTCGAGTGCAACGAGGCTGCGATCTTTGGATCTGGCTTTTATCAGCAAGATCAAAAGATCGCAGCCTCGTTGCACTCGACAGCTCCTACAGGGTTCCCCACACGCCTCCAATTCCCGCTCCGCTGCCAGTTTCCACAGGCGGCGGATTTGTCGCGTCACTGCACTGTCATCTTTCTGTCATACAGGATCGCTAGGGTGTGCGAATGAATGATCTGGCCAATTCCACAATGACTACAAATCCCCCCAAGCGAATTGATTTCAATACGCCTGAGTTGCAACGCAAGCGCCGTATGCGCGCGCTCAAAGACCGCCTGACGCGTTGGTACGTCCTCATTGGCGGCCTTGCCGTGCTTGGGGCGATCACGCTGATTTTCTTCTTCCTGGGCTACGTTGTCGCGCCGCTGTTTCAAGGCGCCGACCTGACGGCCAAGGACTCGATCACGCCTGCCTGGATGCAGGACGCCGGCAAGCCGCTGATGATCTCCCTGGAAGAACAGAACAAGGTGGCCATGCGGGTTTCGGACAAGGGCCAGGCGTTGTTTTTCGACATCGACAGCGGCGCAGAGCTGCGTCGTGTCGACTTGCCGGTCCCGGCTGGTAGCCAGGTCACTTCCATCGGTGAAGACCAGCCGGGTTCCCCATTGGTTGCGGTCGGCTTTTCCAACGGCCAGGCTTTGGTGTTCCGCCACACTTACAAAGTTAGCTATCCCGACGGCAATAAGACCATCTCGCCAGCCATTGAATACCCGTATGGCGAGACCCCGATCGCGTTGAACGAAGCGGGCGGGGCGCTGGAGCATATCAGCCTCAACGCCACAGATTCGACCCTGTTGCTGGTGGGCTCCACGGGTGCGCAGCTCAACGTGTTGTCGCTGACCCGCGAAGAAAACATGATGACCGGCGAAGTCACCAGCGAGCAGAAGCGTATCGATCTGCCGCAGATGACCGAGACGGTGAAAAACATCTTCGTCGACCCGCGCCAGCAGTGGTTGTACGTAATCAATGGGCGTGCCCAGGCCGACGTGTTCAGCCTGCGCGACAAGAGCCTCAACGGTCGTTACAAGCTGCTTGAAGATGGCGAGGCGCAGATCACCGCCAGCACTCAGCTGGTGGGCGGTATCTCGCTGATCCTCGGCGATTCCAAGGGTGGCCTGGCCCAGTGGTTCATGGCTCGCGACCCGGATGGCGAACAGCGCCTGAAACAGATTCGCACCTTCCAGATGGGCACCACGCCCATCGTTGAGATCACTGCCGAAGAGCGTCGCAAAGGCTTCATCGCCCTGGATGCATCCGGCAAGCTCGGCGTGTTCCACAGCACCGCACACCGCACCCTGCTGGTGGATCAGGTCGTCGACGGCCAGGGCATTTTTGGCCTGTCACCACGGGCTAACCGCGTGATCGTCGAGGCCGGCGGCAAGATTCAACCGCTGCTGCTCGATAACCCGCACCCGGAAGTTTCCTGGAGCGCACTGTGGAGCAAGGTCTGGTACGAGAACTACGACGAGCCTAAATACGTCTGGCAATCGACCGCCGCCAACACCGATTTTGAACCCAAGCTGAGCCTGTCCCCGCTAACGTTCGGTACCCTCAAAGCCGCCTTCTACGCCATGCTGCTGGCCGCGCCACTCGCCGTAGCGGCCGCGATCTACACCGCCTACTTCATGGCGCCGAGCCTGCGCCGCAAGGTCAAGCCGGTGATCGAGCTGATGGAAGCAATGCCGACGGTGATCCTCGGCTTCTTCGCCGGCCTGTTCCTGGCGCCCTACGTGGAAGGACACTTGCCGGGCATTTTCAGCCTGTTGATGCTCCTGCCGATCGGCATTCTGGTGGCGGGTTTCGTCTTCAGTCGCCTGCCTGAATCCGTGCGCCTGAAAGTGCCGGACGGTTGGGAAAGCGCGATTCTGATCCCGGTGATCCTGTTCGTGGGCTGGCTGTCTTTGTACATGAGCCCGTACATGGAAAACTGGTTCTTCGGCGGCGACATGCGCATGTGGATCTCCCACGACCTGGGCATCACCTACGACCAGCGCAACGCCCTGGTGGTTGGCCTGGCCATGGGTTTCGCGGTCATCCCGAACATCTATTCCATCGCCGAAGACGCCGTGTTCAGCGTGCCTCGCGGCCTGACCCTCGGTTCCCTGGCCCTCGGCGCCACGCCTTGGCAAACCATGACTCGTGTGGTGATCCTCACCGCCAGCCCGGGGATTTTCTCGGCGCTGATGATCGGCATGGGGCGTGCGGTCGGTGAAACGATGATCGTGCTGATGGCCACCGGTAACACCCCGGTCATGGAAATGAACCTGTTCGAAGGACTGCGCACACTGGCCGCCAACGTTGCGGTGGAAATGCCCGAATCGGAAGTTGGCGGCAGCCACTACCGCGTGCTGTTCCTCTCGGCCTTGGTGCTGCTGCTGTTCACCTTCGTCATGAACACCCTCGCGGAACTGATTCGTCAGCGTCTGCGCAAGAAATACTCGTCGCTTTAAGAAAGGTAGAAGTCTGTGAAACAGAACTCCCTGAACGGATGGTTCAAGAGCGGCGCCCCGGGCGTCTGGATCAGCGGTGGCGCGGTGTCCATCGCGGTCATCATGACGATCGGCTTGCTGGCCGTGATCGCCGTGCGCGGCCTGGGCCACTTCTGGCCGGCGGACTTGATCCACGCCAGCTACGACGTGCCTGGCCAGGCCAATCACCTGGTCATCGGCGAAGTGGTGCAGAAAGAAGAAGTGCCCCGTGAGCGCCTCAAAAGCGCTGGCCTGCCGGTGCCCGAGCAGGGTCCGGAGTTCATGACTCGTGAGCTGATCAAGGTCGGCAACCGTGACTTGAACGGCAATGACTTCACCTGGGTCGTCGGCGAGTGGCTGACTAACCAGAAGACGCCGCCGGAGCTGATGGCGATCGAACGCCGCGAGTGGGGCAACTTCTACGGCTACCTGGTCAACGTTAAGCAGGATGGCAAAGTCATCGCCGAAGGCGAGGCGGCGTGGCCTGAGTTGCAGGCCCGTGTCGAGCGCGTGAACAGGCTGGCGAGCGAGCTCAAGACCCTGGAGAAGTCCGACATTGGCGCGATCAACGCCGGACTGGAACGCATTCGCCTGCATGGCCGCAAACTGGAACTGGACGGCAAGCTGGACGCTACCGCGCAAGCGGACATGGAGTCCGAGCGCGCCGAGCTCAATGCCCGTTATCAGGACATCGAAGCGCGCCTGGCCGACCTGCATGCCCAGTTCAATCGCGACAGCCTGACGGCCCGCGATGCCAACGGCAAGGAGATCGAAATCGGCATCGGCAAAGTGGTTCACGCCTACCAGCCGAACGCCATGGGCACCATGACCAAGATCGGCTTCTACTTCAGCAAGGTCTGGGAATTCCTGAGCGACGATCCGCGTGAAGCGAACACCGAAGGCGGGATTTTCCCGGCGATTTTCGGCACCGTGATGATGACGTTGATCATGGCGATGATCGTGACGCCGTTTGGCGTACTGGCTGCGGTGTACCTGCGTGAATACGCCAAGCAGAACACCATGACCCGGCTGATCCGCATCGCGGTGAACAACCTGGCCGGTGTACCGGCCATCGTGTACGGCGTATTCGGCCTGGGCTTCTTCGTTTATGTCCTGGGTGGCTCGGTTGACCGGTTGTTTTTCCCTGAAGCCCTGCCGGCGCCGACTTTCGGTACTCCGGGGTTGCTCTGGGCATCCCTGACCCTGGCGCTGCTGGCGGTGCCGGTGGTGATTGTGGCCACTGAAGAAGGCCTGGCGCGGATTCCTCGCACCGTGCGCGAAGGCTCGCTGGCCCTCGGCGCGACCAAGGCGGAAACCCTGTGGAAGATCGTACTGCCGATGGCCAGCCCGGCGATGATGACCGGCATGATCCTCGCCGTTGCCCGTGCCGCGGGTGAAGTGGCGCCGCTGATGCTGGTGGGTGTGGTGAAACTGGCGCCGTCGCTGCCGCTGGACGGTAACTACCCGTACCTTCACCTCGATCAGAAAATCATGCACCTGGGCTTCCATATCTACGACGTCGGCTTCCAGAGCCCTAACGTCGAAGCCGCACGCCCACTGGTCTACGCCACGGCGTTGCTGCTGGTGCTGGTGATTGCGACCTTGAACCTGTCGGCGGTCTATATCCGTAACCACCTGCGCGAAAAATACAAAGCTTTAGATAGCTAAGACAAACCCTGTGGGAGCTGGCTTGCCAGCGATGGCATTACTGCGGTGTAACTTGAAACACCGCACCGCCTGCATCGCTGGCAAGCCAGCTCCCCCAGGGACCGGCACAAGCCACAGATTTTCAGTAACCCATTGGCAAGGCCAGTGGCTCAACGAACCGAATTTGTTAGCACAGGGAGCCTCCCATGCAACACGAAACACATACCCACGGCATCAACATGTCGGCCCTGGGTCGCGACAAACAGAGCCTGAACCTCGAGCAGGAAACCGTGGCTATCGAAGTGCCTGGCCTGAGCCTGTTCTACGGTGACAAGCAGGCGTTGTTCGACGTCAGCATGAACATCCCGAAACAGCGCGTCACAGCCTTTATCGGCCCGTCTGGCTGCGGCAAATCCACGCTGCTGCGTACTTTCAATCGCATGAACGACCTGGTCGACGGTTGCCGTGTGGAAGGCGCCATCAACCTGTACGGCAACAACATCTACCGTAAAGGCGAAGACGTTGCAGAGCTGCGTCGACGCGTGGGCATGGTGTTCCAGAAGCCGAACCCGTTCCCCAAGACCATCTACGAAAACGTGGTCTACGGCTTGCGCATCCAGGGCATCAACAAGAAGCGTGTGCTTGATGAAGCCGTGGAGTGGGCGCTCAAGGGCGCGGCTTTGTGGGACGAGGTAAAAGATCGCCTGCACGAATCCGCACTGGGCCTTTCCGGTGGTCAGCAGCAGCGTCTGGTGATTGCCCGTACCATCGCCGTGGAGCCGGAAGTGCTGCTGCTCGACGAACCCTGTTCGGCTCTGGACCCGATCTCCACGCTGAAGGTTGAAGAGCTGATCTACGAGCTGAAATCGAAGTTCACCATCGTCATCGTGACCCACAACATGCAACAGGCCGCGCGGGTCTCCGACTACACAGCGTTCATGTACATGGGCAAATTGGTGGAATTCGGCGACACCGATACCCTGTTCACCAATCCGGCGAAGAAGCAGACCGAAGATTACATTACCGGTCGTTATGGCTAGCAATAGTGGTTGTTCACTGAACTGACGCTGCGGTCCACCGCACCTTACCGGACGCTCCAAGGACGCCAACATGATTAGTAAAGAAGGCCTTACCCATCACATCTCCGCGCAGTTCAACGCCGAGCTAGAGGAGGTGCGCAGCCACCTCCTGGCCATGGGCGGACTGGTCGAGAAGCAGGTCAATGACGCGGTTACCGCGCTGATCGAAGCCGATTCCGGTCTGGCCCAGCAGGTTCGCGAAATCGATGACCAGATCAACCAGATGGAACGCAACATCGACGAAGAATGCCTGCGCATCCTGGCCCGTCGTCAACCTGCGGCGTCCGACCTGCGTTTGATCATCAGCATTTCCAAGTCGGTGATCGACCTGGAGCGCATCGGTGACGAAGCGACCAAGATCGCCCGCCGGGCCATTCAGTTGTGCGAAGAAGGTGAAGCGCCGCGCGGTTATGTCGAAGTGCGTCACATCGGCGACCAGGTGCGCAATATGGTCCGTGACGCACTGGACGCTTTTGCCCGCTTCGATGCCGACCTGGCATTGTCGGTAGCCCAGTACGACAAGATCATCGATCGCGAATACAAGACCGCCCTGCGTGAACTGGCGACCTACATGATGGAAGACCCGCGCTCTATCTCGCGGGTCTTGAGCATCATCTGGGTGCTGCGTTCCCTGGAGCGAATCGGCGATCACGCGCGCAACATTTCCGAGCTGGTGATCTATCTGGTGCGCGGCACCGATGTGCGTCACCTGGGCTTGAAGCGCATGAAGGAAGAAGTTGAAGGCACAAGTGGCGAAACCGCTAATGTTCCGGGTGTAGCTGACGATAAGTAAGTTTGCCCAAGAGAAACGCCCGGCCTTTTGGTCGGGCGTTTTTGTTTGTGGCTTACGAATTCGAAGCAGCACCCCGCGAACGAAAAGTCCCGGCGTGACTGAGAGTTTATGGCAGTGTGCCATCAGCAAGGCGCTAAGCTTGCCGGGGTTTTGGAAGGGGTGATGGATGAGTAAGGTCAGTGTTTTGGTCGTGGACGATGCGTCATTCATTCGTGACCTGGTGAAAAAATGCCTGCGCAATTACTTTCCGGGCATTCGGATCGAGGACGCCGTCAACGGCAGGAAGGCCCAGGTCTTGCTGGCCAGGGAAACATTCGACCTGGTCCTGTGTGACTGGGAGATGCCGGAAATGTCCGGCCTGGAACTGTTGACCTGGTGCCGCGAGCAGGACCGTCTCAAGACCATGCCGTTCGTGATGGTGACCAGCCGTGGCGACAAGGAGAACGTTGTCCAGGCGATCCAGGCAGGCGTTTCCGGCTACGTCAGCAAGCCCTTCAACAACGAGCAGTTACTGACCAAGGTCAAGCAGGCCCTGAACAAGGTCGGCAAGCTCGACGCGTTGATGAGCAGCGCGCCGGTGAAGATGAGCTCCGCCTTCGGCAACGACTCCCTCAACGCCTTGACCGGTGGCCAGGCGACCGTGGTTGCTGCGCCTGCGATTCCGACGCCGTCACGTGGCCTGATCAGCAACTCGCCACCCAAGGCCGCTGCTGCACCGTCTGCGTCTGCAGGCCGCGGCCATGGGCAGTTGCGCCTGTCCAGTGGTAACCAGCAGTGCGTGATCAAGGCCTTGAGCCTCAAGGAAGCCTTGTTGGTGGTGAAGCGTACTGACACGTTGCCGCAGGTGCTCGACAGTGCCGTGCTCGACCTGGAGCAGGGCGACAATGCCGAGATCGCGCGTCTCAACGGCTACCTGCATGCCATCGTCGCCTATGAACCGAGGCCTGACAGCGAGTGGTTGCAGCTGACCTTCCGGTTCGTGGACCAGGATGCTCAGAAGCTCGATTACATATCGCGATTGATAGCACGTGGTACGGTACAGAAGCATTTTGTGCCGGGTGCTTAAATCCTTGGTTGCCTGAAAGCCGCCATCGCGAGCCTGCTCGCGATGGCGTCATCCGATTCACCACACATCCATTGATCTGCCGATTTTGAAACATCTGCCGCCTACCCAGGTCCATTGCAGCTGCTAGGCTCCCTCCCAGGACTCTCCTCGACAGAACCTCTGCCCATGCTCGCGCGCTTGCTGTTTTTCTGTGGTCTTTTCCTGGCCTCCACCTCGGTTGTGGCCATGACTATCTACAAGTCCAAGGACGCCAACGGCGTGGTCTCCTACAGCGACCGCCCCTCGAAAGGCGCCAAGGTGTTCGTTTTCCGCGATCGCATGGTCGAGCGCCTTGAAGGCCAGGTGTACCTCGACATCAAGAAACAGCAGGGCGCTGATAGCGTATTTGTGCGCAATGACCTGTACGCGCCGGTCGAAATCGAATTGAGTTTTGCCGGTCTGAAGAACGTCAGCGGTGCGCCGAGCCGCCCGATCCGTCGGGTGCTGCCGGCACGCAGCAACCTGCGCCTGGCGCTGCTCACGGCCACCCGGGCGGGAAAGCCGCTGGTGTATACCCCGGCGTTCAAATATTCCCTGGGCGACCCTGCAGGGGCTGCCCTGGCTTATCGCTACCCATTGCCCTGGCGGGGTGGGCCGTTTCGGCTGAGCCAGGGTGCCAACGGCCAATACAGTCACTTCGGCGCGAAAAATCGCTACGCCATGGACATTGCCATGCCTGAAGGCACGCCGATCATTGCGGCGCGAGGCGGGATGGTGGTGAAGACCGAGAATAACCAGGCCGGCCAGGGGACCGACCCATCAGGCAACTTCGTACGGGTGCTGCACGACGACGGGACCATGGGCGTGTACCTGCACCTGATGCAAGGTTCGGTCAGCGTCCGGGAAGGTCAGCGGGTTGGGGTGGGCACTGCGTTGGCGCTGTCGGGCAATACCGGCAACAGCAGCGGGCCGCATTTGCACTTTGTGGTACAGCGCAATACCGGGATGGGACTGGTGTCGATACCGTACCAGTTCAATCAGCCGGTAGGTGCATTACCCAACTTTGCGTTGGGCAAGCAATAGGTTCTGAAAGCAAAAGATCGCAGCCTGCGGCAGCTCCTACATGGGATTGCGATTCCCTGTAGGAGCTGCCGCAGGCTGCGATCTTTTGGGGTCAATGCGGTTCCCCGCATTGCAATTAATCGAGCATCAACACCTTGGCCAACACAATCTTCGGCCCTTTCATCTTCTTGATGATGATCCGCAGGCCTTCGACTTCCAGGACCTCCTCCTCTTCCGGCACCCGCTTCAGGCTGTCATACACCAGCCCGGCAAGGGTTTCGGCTTCAACGTGGTCCAGGTCAATGCCCAGCAGTCGTTCCACCTTGAACAGCGGTGTATCGCCGCGTACCAGCAGCTTGCCCGGTTGATACGCGAGGATTCCGCGTTCGGCCTTACGGTGTTCGTCCTGAATGTCGCCCACCAGCACTTCCAGCACGTCTTCCATGGTCAGGTAGCCAATGATGTTGCCGTCGGCCTCCTCAACCAGTGCGAAGTGCGAGCCACCCTTGCGGAACTGCTCCAGCAGCTGCGACAGCGGCATATGGCGCGATACGCGTTCCAGGGGGCGGGTCAGCTCAGCAAGGTTGAACGACTCGGGAATATGGTCCAGTGCCGCCAGTTCCAGCAGCAGGTCCTTGATGTGCAGCAGTCCGACGAACTCCTGTGTATCACTGTCGTACACCGGATAACGGCTGAACTTGTGGCGACGGAACATCGCCAGGATTTCCTTGAGCGGCGCATTGAACTCCAGCGTCACCAGGTCTTCCCGGGAATTGGCCCAGTCGACCACTTCCAGCTCGCCCATTTCCACCGCCGAAGCCAGCACGCGCATGCCCTGGTCGCTTGGGTCCTGACCGCGGCTGGAGTGCAGGATCAGCTTCAGTTCTTCGCGGCTGTAATGGTGGTCGTGATGAGGGCCGGGTTCACCCTGGCCAGCGATGCGCAGGATGGCGTTGGCGCTGGCGTTCAGCAGGTAGATGGCCGGGTACATGGCCCAGTAGAACAGGTACAGCGGCACCGCAGTCCACAACGACAGCAGCTCGGGTTTGCGGATGGCCCAGGATTTTGGAGCCAGCTCGCCGACCACGATGTGCAGGTAGGAGATGATGAAGAACGCGGTGAAGAACGACACGCCCTTGACCACTTCGGCGGACTCGACGCCTACGGCACTCAGGACCGGTTCGAGGATATGCGCGAACGCCGGCTCACCGACCCAGCCGAGGCCGAGGGATGCCAGGGTGATACCCAGTTGGCAGGCCGACAGGTACGCGTCGAGCTGACTGTGAACGGTGCGCAGGATATGTCCGCGCCAGCCGTTCTTTTCTGCAATGGCTTCGACCCGGGTCGAGCGCAATTTGACCATGGCGAATTCCGCTGCAACGAAAAAACCGTTGAGCAAAACCAGGATCAGAGCAAAAAGAATCATGCCGAAATCGGCGAAGAGTGTCGCGAGGGTCAAGCCAGGGGATGGGTCCATGATGGAGTTTTGCGGGTTCCGTGTATTCGAAAGAGGGGACAGCTGTGCACCTGAAGGGCAGGCACAAGTCAGCCAATGTAGCGGCTGACTGGGCGATTGCCTAGTGGCGCGTGCTGGCCGGTATCAGTCGGCGGCGTTGATGGTCAGGGATTTGCTGACCTGAGCCGGGGCGAAATGACAGGTAAACGTGCTGCCGTGCCCGGGTACGCTACTGATTTCCATCCGTGCACGGTGGCGCAACAGCACGTGTTTGACGATGGCGAGCCCAAGGCCTGTGCCGCCTGTATTGGAGTTGCGGCTGGAATCGACCCGGTAAAAGCGCTCTGTCAGGCGCGGCAGGTGCTTGCTGTCGATACCGATGCCCGAATCCTGGACGCTCAAGTGCGCGCCCTGTTCGTCGCCCCACCAGCGAACGCGGATATTGCCTTCGGCCGGGGTGTATTTGACGGCGTTGAACACCAGGTTCGAAAACGCACTGCGCAATTCCGCCTCGCTGCCCTTGAGCAGGATCTGCGGGTCCGCTTCGAGGGTGATGTGCTGGTTTTTCTGGCCGGACAGCTGCTGTGCGTCACTTTTGATCGATTGCAGCAAAGTGTCGATAGCCACCGGTGCATTGTCCGACGGGTAATCGGTGGCCTCCAGTTTGGCCAATAACAGCAGGTCATTGAGCAGCGTCTGCATGCGCCCCCCTTGCTGTTGCATCTGCTGCAAGGCACGGGACCAGCGCGGGTTTACGTCTTCGACGTTATCCAGCAGCGTCTCCAGGTAACCGCAGATCACTGTCAGCGGTGTGCGCAGTTCGTGGGAGACGTTGGCGATGAAGTCTTTGCGCATCTGCTCCAGCTGATGAATGCGCGTGACGTCGCGCACCAGCATCAGGTGCTCGTTATTGCCGTAGCGGGTGATGTACAGCTGGATACGTACCCGATCATTGGTGGGCGACGGGATTTCCAGCGGCTCGGAGTAACTGTCCTGCTCGAAATACTCCTTGAAGCGCGGATGGCGCACCAGGTTGGTGACGGGCTGGCCGCTGTCTTGCGGGGTCTTGAGGCCCAGCAGGGTTTCGGCGGCGCGGTTCCACCATTCCAGGTTGCCGTCGGTGTCGAGCATGATCACCGCGTCCTTGAGGGCCGCCGTGGATTCCTGAACCCGGTCGATCACCGCTTGCAGGCGCCCCCGCACGCGCTGGTCGCGGCGTTGCAGGTGGTAGATGCTGTCGAACACTTCGCCCCACAGGCCGTAGCCGTCGGGTGGTGCTTCATCGGGTTTGTGCAGGCGCAGCCACTCGTGCAGGCGCAGCAACTGCTTGAGGGTCCAGGCCAGGTACAGGGCCAGGCCTGCAGCCAGGCTCCAGCCGTAGTAGCCGGTAATCAGGCCGATCACCAGGCAGGCGGTGACCAGCAAAAGCATGTGGCGAATCAGGGTGCCATGCCAGTTTTGATTCACGGAGCGTCCTTAGCGCAGCTCAAGTTTCAAGCTGCAAGCTTCAAGTAGGGGATCGGCTGTGCTTCTGCTGGCCGCTTGTAGCTTAATGCCTGCCGCTGCTTTTATGCCTTCGTGGAAAACCGGTAACCGGTGCCACGCACGGTTTGTACCAGATTTTCGTAGGCATCGCCGAGGGCTTTGCGCAGGCGACGGATGTGCACGTCGACGGTGCGTTCCTCGACATAAACGTTGCCGCCCCAGACTTGATCCAGCAACTGGCCGCGGGTGTAGGCGCGTTCCTGGTGGGTCATGAAGAACTGCAGCAGACGGTACTCGGTGGGGCCCATCTCGGCGGGCTTGCCGTCGATGGTCACGCGGTGGCTGATGGGGTCCAGCAGCAGGCCACCGACTTCGATCGGCGTCTCGCCATCGGTCGGGCCGGCGCGGCGCAGCACGGCTTTGAGCCGCGCTACCAGCTCGCGTGGGGAGAACGGTTTGGTGATGTAGTCGTCGGCCCCGACCTCCAGCCCCTGGATCTTGTTGTCCTCTTCGCCCTTGGCGGTGAGCATGATGATCGGGATGTCCCCGGTCAGCTCGTCGCGCTTGAGGCGGCGGGCCAATTCAATGCCGGATGTACCCGGCAGCATCCAGTCGAGCAGGATCAAGTCCGGCTTGCGGTCGACGATGATGGCGTGGGCTTGCTGGGAGTTCTCAGCCTCCAGGCAGTCATAGCCGGCCATTTCCAACGCAACGGCGATCATTTCGCGAATGGGCGCTTCGTCGTCGACGATCAGAATGCTCCTGCCAACCATGCGTATATCCTCTTGTCATTTAACTGTCTTGCGCCGCATTAGATAACGGAATTATTGCAGTCGTGTGACAGTATTTTAGTCGCCCGGCGATCGCAGGGATCCTGGACTAAGCTCTAAGTCCGAATCCTGACAACCACAAAAGGAAGGTTTCCATGAAGCACATCGCGCAATCCTGGAAGGCACTATTGGTTAGCGCAGCGCTATCGCTGCCGACAATGGCCTTCGCGGCAGACCCGGGCATGGTCAAGGACGGCATGTTGGTCGACCATAAGGGTATGACGTTGTACACCTTCGATAACGACACGGGTGGCAAATCGGCCTGTACCGGTAAGTGCGCAGAAAACTGGCCGCCGCTCAAAGCGACCGAATCCGATAAGCCCGAAGGAAAATGGACCGTTATCAGCCGTGACGACGGCACGATGCAGTGGGCCTTTGACGGCAAACCGCTGTACTACTTCGTTCAAGACAAGAAGCCAGGAGACATGACTGGCGACAAGAAAATGGACAAGTGGCACGTCCTCCAAGGGCCGAAGATGTAAGCCATCTTCAGTAGGAGCGAGCTTGCTCGCGAAAAACTTGACCGATGACGCGGTGTTCTCCCGGGTTCATGCGTCGATCTCGGGTTCATCGCGAGCAAGCTCGGTCCTGCAAGGGGCGTGTGTTCGTTAGCGCAACGCATAATCCAGGACGATGCCGATAAAAATCGCCAACCCGGCCCAATGGTTGTGCAGGAACGCCTTGAAGCAACGCATGCGGTCCTTGCTGCGGGTGTACCAGAACTCCCAGGCAAAACAGCCCGCCGCCGCCAGCAATCCCAAGTGGAACCAGCCGCCCAGCTCGAATTTCGACCCGGCCAGAAGCAGGCAGCCCAGCGCCAGGCCCTGCAGCGTCAGGATGATCACCCGGTCCGCCTCGCCGAACAGGATGGCAGTGGATTTCACGCCGATCTTCAGGTCGTCATCACGATCAGTCATGGCGTAGTACGTGTCGTATCCCACGGTCCACAGCAGGTTGGCGATCCACAGTAGCCAGGCCGCAGCTGGCAACTCACTGGTCTCGGCGGTGAACGCCATCGGCATCCCCCAGGAAAATGCCGCGCCCAGCACCACTTGCGGGTAGTAGGTGTAACGCTTCATGAACGGGTAGGTAAAAGCCAGCGCCAGGCCGCCCAACGATAGCCAGATCGTCGGCGCGTTGGTACACAGCACCAGCAGAAAACTCAAACCCATCAGCAGCGCAAAGAATACCAGCGCCTCTTTTGAGCTGATTCTGCCGGCGGCCAGAGGGCGTTGTGCGGTGCGTTTGACGTGGCCATCGACCTTGCGGTCCGCCCAGTCGTTGATCACGCAACCACCCGCACGCGTCAGCACTACTCCGAGGACAAAAATCACGATGTTGGCCAGCGACGGCGAACCTTTGCCGGCAATCCATAACGCCCACAGCGTCGGCCACAGCAGCAGGTAGATGCCGATGGGCTTATCCATGCGGGTCAGCTGAATGAAATCCCAGGCCCTTGGATTCAGACGGTTCAGGGACTTGAGCAGGCTCTGGTACATCAGCAGTTCTCCGGATGAGCGCGGGCGGCGGTCCACAAGGTTGGCAGAAAGACTTCGGCCACCAGCACACTCAGGGCCCCCCGGTCGAAGCGCGAGCGGCGCGCCCACAGTTGTGGTGCCCGGCACTCTTCAGGTAGCCATTGCTCAGGATAGTGACAAACCTCGATGGCACGGCGCTGAAACGCCTGGTCGCAAAACAGCAGCTCACCCAGGGAGCGGCTGCCCAGTTCGTCCATGTGCAATCCATCGCCCTGCAGCGCATTGCGCGACGCCACGCTGCGGGCAAACACCCAGGCCTCGCCGTGGCCGCGCAGGTACACCTCGCGCACCCAGCCGTCGCTGCCTTCGGCCAGGTCCAGCGCGGCGCATTCATCGGCGCGCAGCGCTTGCCAGCCTTCGAACAGCGGCGTGACGCTGAAAGCGTCATTCGACAAACGGGTCAGGCGCCGGGTCAACGATCCTTCGTCGAACAGCCAGTCGAGGGAAAATGCGTCGGGGAGGGGAGCGAGCTGGCCTTGAGGGAGCCAGAGCGGGGCCGTTCGGGGGATAATTGAGTGCGGCACGGTGAGTCATTATTGGCAGCAAATGAGGCGCCGAGCTTACCATGTCGTTCGGCGATTTTGATTGATCGGGCATGGCGCTGCGTCGAACAGGCTTGCATCTGTCGGGCTCGATCAGTACAAAACGCCCTGAGCCGGACGGCAGTGCTGCAACCATCGACCGTTCGTGCCGGCAAAAGCCTGAAACCTGAGGAAATACCTGAATGAAAAAGTGGCAATGTGTGGTCTGCGGCCTGATCTATAACGAAGCCGACGGCTGGCCGGACGACGGCATTGCGCCGGGCACCCTGTGGCAGGACGTGCCGGAAGACTGGCTGTGCCCCGACTGCGGCGTGGGCAAGATGGATTTCGAAATGATCGAAATCAACTAAGACATTAGGGGAGTAGAGAATGAACGCACCTGTCGTGATCGTAGGCACCGGGCTGGCTGGCTACAACCTGGCCCGGGAGTTTCGCAAACTCGATGGCGAAACCCCGCTGCTGCTGATTACCGCAGATGACGGACGTTCCTACTCCAAGCCGATGCTCTCCACCGGCTTCGGTAAAAACAAGGACGCCGATGGCCTGAGCATGTCTGAGCCAGGCGCCATGGCCGAGCAGTTGAAGGCCGAGGTGCGCACCCACACGCGCATCAGCGGCATCGACCCGGGCCACAAGCGTCTGTGGGTCGGCGAAGAGTCGGTGATTTATCGCGACCTGGTGCTGGCCTGGGGCGCAGAAACCGTGCGTGTGCCCATCGAAGGGGATGCCGCAGACTGCGTGTTCCCGATCAATGACCTGGAAGACTACGCGCGCTTTCGTGCAGCCGCTGTCGGCAAGCGCCGGGTATTGCTGCTGGGCGCCGGGCTGATCGGCTGCGAATTTGCCAACGACCTGATACTCGGTGGCTACGAGGTGCAACTGGTCGCCCCGTGCGAACAGGTCATGCCCACTTTGCTGCATCCCGCCGCCGCTGCTGCGGTTCAAGCCGGCCTGGAAAGCCTCGGTGCACGCTTCCATCTCGGCCCTGTGCTTAACCGCCTGCAACGCGTGACGGACGGGCTGGAAGCGCACCTGTCCGATGGCCAGGTGATTCCCTGCGACCTGGTGGTCTCGGCCATCGGCTTGCGCCCGCGCATCGACCTGGCCGCAGCGGCTGGCGTGCAGGTCAATCGTGGCGTAGTCGTCGACCGCCACCTGCAGACCTCCCACGCCAACATCTACGCCCTGGGCGACTGCGCCGAGGTCGATGGGCTGAACCTGCTGTACGTAATGCCCCTCATGAGCTGCGCCAGAGCACTGGCCCAGACCTTGTCCGGCAATCCCACGACCGTCAACTATGGCGCGATGCCGATCACTGTCAAAACCCCCGTCTGCCCCTTGGTCGTTTCCCCGCCACCGCGCGGTGTGGAAGGCGTCTGGACCGTCGAAGGGCAGGGCGCAGACATCAAGGCACTGTGCCGCGATGCCAGCGGAAAACTGCTCGGTTATGCCCTCACAGGCGCGGCAGTCATGGAAAAACTGGCACTGAACAAAGAGCTTCCGGCACTGCTGGCGTAAATACTGGTCGTTCTGTCGGAATCACCCCGCTTTTGCCCCCACAAACGTCGCGCCGAGACTGGCGCAGCACCCCGCTGCGTGCCATTCTCACTCCCGTCTGCCGCAGAGTAGAGCACCTGCGGCGCTTTTGGCGCTGTTCCAACGAGAACAGCACGGACATAACAACAAAAAACCGTCAAAGGGGCTTCACTAATGCGTAAACCAGACCTCGCCGCCGCAATTGCTGAAAAAGCAGATCTCACCAAAGAGCAGGCCAACCGCGTCCTCAACGCCGTTCTCGAAGAAATCACCGGCGCTCTGCACCGCAAGGACAGCGTGACGCTGGTGGGCTTCGGCACCTTCCTGCAACGCCACCGCGGCGCCCGCACCGGCAAAAACCCGCAAACCGGTGAGCCAGTCAAAATCAAGGCCAGCAATACTGTTGCGTTCAAGCCAGGCAAGTCGTTGAAGGACAGCGTTAATCCGTAATTGCGACGAACTCCTTGGGTGAACCGGGAGGGGCGCTGGAAAAAGGGCATGCCGATTAGATCGGGTGCCCTTTTTTTATGGGGCGCGGGTGAGTGGTGGTGGGCATGGCGGTCTGTGTTTCAGAGATCGAAAAAGCCCAAAGAGTTGTGGGGCTTAAGATCAAAGGATCGCAGCCTTCGGCAGCTCCTACAGGGGGTTTTCGTTGGTGACTTGGTAGTCATTGGCGTCAAAAAGAGGGTCATCTTCCGCTAAAGTTACGCGATGGTGGCGTTCCTGGGTGAAGCCGCTACACTGCGCCGGCCGTTCATTTTTCTCTTGAGGCTGTGCGCATGAAATTTCGTTTTCTTCTGTGGATGCTGGGTTTGTTGATGGCCAAGGCCAGTAGGAAAAATCCTGCGTTCCAACAGCAGTTGGGGGACAAGGATCTGGTCTTTCAGCTGCAGACCCTGGACGGCAAAGTGGCCCGGCACTTTCGCGTGAAGGATCAGCGCATTACCAGCAAGTCCGGTGTGTACTCCGAGCCGGCGTTTGCGATTGCATTTAAAGACGCTGCCTATGGCTTCGCGACAATGCAGGCGAAGAACAAGCAATTGGCGTTCATGACGGGGATTCAGGACAAGTCGATCCAGATCAAGGGCAACCCGGCGCTGGTGATCTGGTTCCAGGGTTTGACCAAGTACTTGAAGCCGCGTAAAGCCAAAGCGAAGGTTTGAGACGTATTGATAGCTCGGCAGAGTAAAAACACTCCAGACCGGGTTGAGGCCATCGCGGGCAAGCCTTGCTCCCACAGGATTGGGATCACTTTTGTGGGTGCTCCCACAGGATTGAGATCACCCTCTGTGGGAGCAAAGCTTGCTCGCGATCGCTTTCAGGGCTGGCCGAATTGCGAAGCCAGTTCACGCAACAACACTTCCGCATCCAGCACTTTACTGGTCACATCATTGGCCTTCTCGCGGCTGAGGCCCAGACGTTCCAGCAGGGCGTCGGGGATTTCCTCGACCGGACCCGAGCCGATGCCGTGGCTGCGTAGCAGGCGCACGGCCAGGCACACCAGGTTCGGGTACTCCGCGTAGACGCCGTCGTAGCTTGGGTCATGCTGGAAGCGCAGGGCGGTGGCCAGTTCGTCGGGCATGTCCCAGTAGCGCATCAGCCAGGCGCCGATTTGCTCGCGGGTGATGCCCAGCAGGTGTTGCTCGATGTAGCTGTGGGACAGATGCGGGTTGACTTCCAGGTGGCGGCAGATCAGCGAGAAGTGCGGCGGGAATACGTGCGCCAGCAGCAGATAGCCGAAGTTGTGCAGCAGGCCGGCCAGGTAGGTGAGGCCGGCTTCCGGGCGCTGTGCGCGGGGCATGGCTCGGGTCAGGCCTTCGATGACGGCGGCGGTGTAGATCGACTGTTGCCAATAAGGTGTTGCTTGTTGCGGGTGATCCTTGGGCAGGCTCATGGTTTTGCCCAGGGCCAGGCCCAGCGCCAGGTTGATCACCAGGTCGAAACCCAGCACCCGCACTATCGCGTCTTCCACTGAACGAATCTTGCCCGGCGAGGCATAGTACGGCGACGCTGCCCAACTGACGACTTGCGCGGCCAGGGCCGGGTCGGTCTCTACGACGCTGGTGATGTCGTCGATGGTGGCGTTGGGGTCGACCCGCAGCTTGATGATTTTTTGTGCCGTCGAAGCCAGCGGCGGGATCTCGATGGTGGCTTCCAGTCGTTGCTGAATGCGTCGCGCCGTGAAGGCCTGGACGGCCTGGGTGATTTCCTCGCGGTCGTCGTCGGGGCGGTCGAGGTTCGGACGGATGCTGGTTAGTGCCTCACCGAAGCGGGCGGCGCTGGCCTTGCTCAGCAGGGTCTTGAAATCGTCGCAGGCGATTTCCAGCAGCAAGCCCGGCACGCCCGAATTGATTAGCAACTTGGGTTCGCGCAGCAAGCTGTCTTCGTAAAGGCACGGTGCCGCAGTGAGCGAAGGCAGGCCGGGCAACAGGCCCAGGTTGTGCTTACCGAGCAGGCGCTCCAGGCGCTCAGGCGAAACCGCAGTGAGGCGGCGGCCGGTGAGCTGGGCGAGGCGATTGAGGTCCAGCAGCTGGCTTTGCGGGAACAGCACCATGAGCGAGCCGACGGCATCGTCCAGCAGCACTGCCTGCACTTTGCGCGCAGCATTCAGGCCGTGGTGGTCGAGGACTTCATCAAAGGCTATGTCCAGCTTGCCCAGCAGCAGCCGAACTGCAGACGTAGCGTGCGGGGTTTCGGGAGCGAGGGCAGCGTCGATCATGGTTTGGATCCGTTCTCAAACAGTTGCAAGAGTATAACCATCATGTTTAACACGGTGGTCCGGAAACTGCGACGGTGCTCACACTTGGCCGTATTGCTGCCCATGACGCAACCAGCGATCCAGCAACGGGCTGACGTGATCCGGCCACCGCTCAAGCAGGGCCTGCGCCGCGTCGCGCACGGCGGGAAGCAGGTCGGCATCGCGCATCAAATCGGCGACCTTGAACTGCAGCAAGCCGGTCTGGCGGGTGCCGAGCATTTCGCCGGGGCCGCGTAGCTCAAGGTCTTTTTCGGCGATGACAAAGCCATCGTTGGTTTCGCGCATGATGCCCAGGCGCTGGCGGCCGATCTGCGACAGCGGCGGGTGATACAGCAGCACGCAGTGGCTGGCGGCGCTGCCCCGGCCGACTCGACCGCGCAACTGATGAAGTTGCGCGAGCCCCAGGCGCTCGGGGTTTTCAATGATCATCAGGCTGGCGTTCGGTACGTCGACGCCCACTTCAATTACCGTGGTCGCCACCAGCAACTGCAGGTTGCCGGCCTTGAATTCGGCCATGACTGCGGCTTTTTCCACAGGCTTCATGCGCCCGTGAATCAACCCGACCTTGAGCTCGCCGAGGGCGGCGGTGAGGTCTTCGTAAGTGGTTTCGGCGGCCTGGCAGGTCAACTCTTCCGATTCTTCGATCAGGGTGCAGACCCAGTAGGCCTGCCGGCCTTCGGCGCAGGCGCCACGAACCCGCTCGATCACTTCCACGCGCCGGGTGTCAGTGATCAACACAGTGTTTACCGGAGTGCGCCCGGGAGGCAGTTCGTCGAGGATCGATGTGTCGAGGTCGGCGTAGGCGCTCATGGCCAAGGTACGCGGAATCGGCGTGGCGGTCATGATCAGCTGGTGCGGGCACATGCGTCCCCCTACGCCTTTCTGCCGCAGTGCCAGGCGTTGCTGCACACCGAATCGATGCTGTTCGTCGATGATCACCAGTGCCAGGTTCTTGAACTGCACTTCGTCCTGGAACAATGCGTGGGTGCCCACCACCATTGGGGTGCCGCTGGCGATCTGCTCCAGCGCAGCCACGCGATTTTTGCCCTTGAGCTTGCCGGCCAGCCACGCGACTTCGATGCCCAGCGGTTCGAGCCAGCGCTTGAAGGTGATGAAATGCTGCTCGGCGAGGATCTCGGTGGGGGCCATCAGCGCGACCTGATAGCCAGCTTCCAGTGCCTGCAAGGCGGCCAGGGCGGCGACTACGGTTTTGCCCGCGCCAACGTCACCCTGGATCAGTCGCAGCATGGGCTCGGGCTGGCTGAGGTCGTAGGCGATTTCATTGCCAACTCGTTGCTGGGCCCCGGTCGGCGCGAAGCCGAGATTGGCCAGGTACCTGGCCGGCAGTTTTGTCGCCTTGGGCATCGCCGGTGCGCGCAGCGAGCGCATGCTTTCGCGCAGGCGCTGCTGGGACAGTTGATGGGTCAGCAATTCTTCGAAGGCCAGCCGGTGCTGGGCCCAGTGATGCCCTAGCGCGAGTTCGTCGACATCGGCATCGGCGGGCGGGTGATGCAGGTAGCGGATCGCGTCGGCCAGCGGGGCGAGTTGATAGTCCCGGGCCAGTTCGGTCGGCAGCCAGTCGGGCAGGCTGCTGGGTCCCAGCAGCGTCAGGGTCTGCATGCACAGTTGGCGCAAACGCTGCTGGGTCAGGCCTTCGGTGAGCGGGTAGACCGGGGTCAGGGTTTCATCGACCGGCGGCGGCTCGTCACCGGTGATGGCGCGATACTCCGGGTGGTAGATCTCCAGCCCCGAGGCACCAGGCCGCGCTTCGCCGTAACAGCGAATCCGTGTGCCACGCTTGAGACCTTCTTTCTGGGCGTTGCTGAAATGGTAGAAGCGCAGGCTGAGTCCACCCGTTCCATCCTGCAGCCGAACGACCAGGCTGCGGCGGCGGCCCATGACCACATCGGCACCGCTGACGGTACCTTCGATCACGGCGTCCTGGCCAGGGCGCAAGTGGCCGATCGGGACTACGCGAGTGCGGTCCTGATAACGCAATGGCAGGTGAAACAGCACGTCCTGGAGGTTCTCCAGGCCGACCTTGGCGAGCTTCTCGGCCATGGCTTCCCCAACGCCCTTGAGTGCCGTCACCGACACTTGCGACAACTCGGTCATGGCCGCGGCTTAGCCGGCAACGACCGGCGCTGGCGGCTTGGCGACCGAGCACAGGCGAATCGAGTCAGCGAGGATCTCAATCGCTTTGGGACGTGGAAAGCTGGCGCGCCAGGCGATGGCTACCGTGCGGAAAGGCACCGGTGGCGTCAGTGGGCGCACTTCGAGCACGCCGGGAGCGTAGTGGTGACTGTCCACGGCCGAGAGCGGCAGGATCGAAATGCCCAGGCCGGAGGCGACCATATGGCGGATGGTTTCCAGGGAGCTGGATTCGACGGTGGTGTGTTTGGCGCCGTCCTTGCCATTGGCCAGGGTCGGGCAGGCTTCCAGCACCTGGTCGCGGAAGCAGTGACCTTCGCCAAGCAGCAGCAGGCTCTTGTCGTTGAGCAGGGCGGCGTCGATGGATTCTTTTTGCGTCCATGGGTGCTGAGCCGGCATCAGGACGTAGAACGGCTCGTCGTAGAGCTGCAGGGTCAGCACGTCGGCTTCGTTGAACGGCAGGGCGATGATGATCGCGTCGAGCTCACCGTTGCGCAGCTTGTCGCGCAGGATGTGGGTGAAGTTTTCTTCGATGTACAACGGCATCTGCGGGGCGACCCGGTGCAGTTGTGGAATCAGGTGCGGAAACAGGTAGGGCCCGACGGTGTAGATGGCGCCGACTTTTAGTGGGGCCGTCAGCTGGTTCTTGCCGGCCTGGGCCAGTTCACGGATGCCTTGTGCCTGCTCCAGCACTTTCTGCGCCTGGGCGACAATGCCTTCGCCGACTGGCGTGAGGCGCACGGCACTTTTGCTGCGCTCGAAAATCAGCACACCGAGTTCGTCTTCAAGCTTTTTCACGCCCACCGACAAGGTCGGTTGACTGACGTGGCAACGCTCGGCGGCATGGCCGAAGTGCTGCTCTTGGGCGAGAGTAACGATGTAGCGTAATTCTGTGAGGGTCATAGCAGGCGTCCATGAAGTTGCGCGCCAAGCATACCGGCTGCAATCGATAGACGCACGTTATGTAGGAGCGAGCTTGCTCGCGAAAAACCTGAGACCGCTGTGGGGTGTCAGTCTTCAAGCGTTATCGTTCGATTCCATCGCGAGCAAGCTCGCTCCTACAGGGTTTCAGGGTTGCTTAGCGGCGACCCTTTTCCAGCGAGTAGACGAAAGGTGCATAGAGTTCAATCGGGCCGTTTTTCACCATGTCCGCGGGTGGCTTGGGCAGCGGTTGGGCGCGGCGGATCATTTCCAGAGTAGCGCGATCCAGATCGGCATTGCCGGATGCACCCACCAGTTCGAATGACAACACGTTGCCTTCAGCATCTACCACGAACCGCAGGCGGTTAACGCCGGTCTTGCCCCTGGCCTGAGCGCTGGCCGGGTACTTTTTGTACTTGGCCAGGTGAGCGAGCAGGGTGTTTTGCCAGCTGGCCTTGGCCGCTTGCTGCGCCGGTGATGGTCCAGGTGCCGGTTGTGCGGATTTTTCCGTGGGTGCCTGGGTCGGTTGAGCGTCAGCCGGTTTTTCCTCGGAAGGCTTCTCCTTCGGCGGTTCCGGTTTCTTCTCCACAGGCTTTGGCGGTTGCGGCTTGGGCTTGGGTTTTACCGGCTTGGGTACGGTGATCTCGGCCTTAGGCGCTTCAGCCAGTTTCGGGATCGGCAGTTCTTCCACCGGTGCCGGTGGTTGTGGCGGCGTTATCACCTTCGGCGGGGCCGGTGGTGGCGGGGCCGGTACTGGCGCCAACTCGACCATCATTGCCTGGGGCGGCAATGGGATCGGCTGGCGCGAGGTCCAGTTCAGTGCCAGCGCGATGGCCAGCGCGTGCACGCCCAGCACCACGGCCAGGCTCCCGCTGTAACGCGTCAGCTTATGGCGCGTCGTGATCATTTTTTGGCTGCCGTCTCAAGACCCACCAGGCCAACCTTCAGGTAACCGGCGGCGCGCAGGGCGTCCATCACGCTCATCAGGTCGCCGTAGTCCACGCCCTTGTCGGCCTGGAAGAAGATGGTCGTGTCTTTTTTGCCTTTGGTCCGGGCGTCCAGAGTGGCACCCAGTGCTTCGGCCTTCACTTCGTCTTCGCCCAGGAACAGGCGTTGATCCGCCTTGACGCTGAGGAACACCGGTTTTTCCGGCCTCGGTGCCGGTTTTGCGCTGGAGGCTGGCAGGTCGACCTTGATGTCCACGGTAGCCAGGGGAGCGGCCACCATGAAGATGATCAGCAGCACCAGCATCACGTCGATAAACGGCGTGACGTTGATTTCGTGGTTCTCGGCCAGATCGTCGTCTGCGCCTTCTTTCAAATGCAAGCCCATGGCTGATTACCCTACTTTGACCACGTGGGGTTGCGCGGAGCGCTCGGTGGTCGGCAGGTGATCGAGGTCGCGGCTGACCAGCAGCAGGACTTCAGCCGAGGCATCCGAAACTTGTGCCTTGTAACCGGCGATGGAGCGGGCGAAGACGTTGTAGATCACGACCGCCGGAATCGCTGCCACCAGGCCCAATGCCGTGGCCAGCAGGGCTTCAGCGATGCCGGGTGCCACTACTGCAAGGTTGGTGGTCTGGGTTTTGGCGATGCCGATGAAGCTGTTCATGATGCCCCACACGGTGCCGAACAGGCCGACGAATGGCGCGGTGGAACCGATGGTGGCAAGCACGCCGGTGCCGCTGCTCATGTTGCGACCGCAGGCCGCGACCAGGCGCTCAAGGCGAAACGCGACGCGCTCCTTGATACCTTCTTTTTCGCGGCTGTTGACCGACAGGCGCATCTCTTCCAGGGCGTCATGCACCAGTACATTGGCGAGCGTGCCTGGCTTGGTCGCCGTGGCGCTGGCTTCCTTGAGTGTGGTGGCCTTTTTCAGGTGGGCGATTTCACTGCGCAGACGACGCTTGGCGCCCATCAGCTCGAAACCCTTGGCGATCCAGATGGTCCAGGTGATGATCGACGCGATGGCCAGGCCTATCATCACGATTTTCACGATGATGTCGGCGTTCTGGTACATGCCCCATGGCGACAGGTCGTGGGCCATGCCCAAGGTGTTGTCGGCTTCAAGTACTTCCGGAGCGTCTGCGGCGGTGGCGTCTAATGCCTGGGCCGGGTCGGTGACAACCGGTGTGGTGGCCGGGGCAGCGGGGGCCGGCGCGGCGGCAGGTGCCTCGGCGGCTGCCGGGGTTGCAGGCGCCTGGGCGTCGGCGTAAGCAGCAGTCGGGACCAGCATTACGCTGAGCAACAGTGCAGCCATTGCGCTCCAGGCGCGAGGTCGTTTGGTTGGCGAAGCGGGAGATTGATTGCGTGTCATGCTGGCCGGACCTGAGAGAGAAAGACGGTAAATGTTCTTCCAGGCCTCGCGAGGCCGAGAACAAAAGTGGCGGGGGGTTTTTTACGGGATTTCTGTTTACCAAACAAATATAGGAGTTTTTTTTCCTTGTTTCTTTTACGCCTGCCCGTCTGTCGCCCCTGCCTGGTCCTCTTTCTCAGGGAGTTTTGGTTGGCCGGCCCTTCTGGTTTGTTTGCCGGTGGTGGGGGCGGGGGG
>NZ_JZRI01000024.1:0-7225 GCF_000952175.1 Pseudomonas sp. ES3-33
TGAATAATCCTGCGTTGCTGCCTGCCTTAAGGGTGGCCGGATGAGCGTGGAATGGGTGGCCGGATCATCGTGGAATCAGTGGCCGGATGTTTATGGAATAGGTGGCCGGATGGCCGTGGAATCCGCACCGGTGAGCCCGAGCGTCTCCATCAGATCCTTGATCAGCTGCACAGGGGTGCACGTCGCCTCAAAAGCGGCAGTCGATTCGCGAAACTGGTCGGAGTCGCGCTGGTAGGCCAGAATTTCGTCTTCGAGCTCAATGAGGATTTTCTCCTCGATCTTGCTCAATTCGCGCCCGTCGGTGAGCTCATCGAGCAGGTCGGTCGCACGCTCATAGTCAGCGGGGGTCTTGATGCCGTGCACAAATTCACCGCGCAGGCGCTCCAGCGTCGCGTGCAGCTCGCCAAGCGTTGCGATCACGGTTTGAAAGTCGTTCCGGGCTGCGCTCATCGTTTTACCCCTTTGTTTCTTGCATACCAGACGTTGGCAACGTCGTAATCGGCATGCGTGTAGATGTGTTTGACGTAGAACTTCTGCCGGGTGACTTCTGACACGTCATTGTTGGATTCAAGCGCAGCCCATGAGGTTCGTAAAATTTCGGCCCGAACCCCTGTGGGAGCGGGCTCGCGAAACGCCCTGCGTTTTTTCGCAAACCTTGTGTGAATGGCGGCTTCACCCATCCCGACAGAATCGCTTACGATCATCCAGAACGGAATGAACACACTGCCCTAAAGGACGCGCCCCCATGCAAATACCCCTTCCTCAAATCAATCAACGCCTGAACAACCGCCGCTTCACCGTAGCCGGCAACACCCACGGACTCTCCGGCACTGGCACGGTGTTTCATTACCAGGTTGAGGGCGATGCCATTTCAAGCACCTACCAAGGTGGCCGAATTCGCATGGGCCACCAGGTTGGCCGCGTGACCGGTGTCGATACCATCGAGTTGCTTTATCACTGCATCACCACCGAGGGCGAAATCCTGGCTGGCTGGTCCCGTGGAACGGTGGGCGTTGATGAGGCGGGGCGGACTACGCTGGCGTTTGTTTGGGGGTGGTTGTCGGGGGCGAGTGGCGGTGGGGAGTCGACTTATGTTGAGGTTTTGGAGTAGCGGGGTGACCGAGCAATCACTACCGGCTCCAAAGAGTCCAAGCAGTTGCGAGCGGTGCTGCTCGGTATGTTTATAGCGTACGGATGATGTACGGATGCTCCTTGACAGGGTGAGCATTGTACGGCTATGGTCCGTACCGTAAGGCTAGATATGTCCCGCCTACTGAACCTAAAACTGAACCACTAAGGGACTTACCATGAAGCTTAAAACGGTAAAGGTGCGCAAGCGCCTCTAGGATAACCACCTAAAAGGGAAAACCACTGACTACACAAAAGGCATTCTCATGACTGAATTACTAGAACTACTTAAAGCGCCAAAAACTGCAAGGCTTGAAATCAAGACCACGGATATCGCGAAAGAAACTATCCGAAAAGCAGCACTGCTATCTGGCTTAGACATGACGTCTTTCATAATGTCTTCCGCTTTTGAACGTGCTGAAGCTGTACTTGAAAACCACAGAAGGATTGAGGTTTCGGAAAAAACCTTCGCTCGACTACAAGAAGTACTCAATGAGGACAAAAGCGCCAAGCCTACCAAGGCTTTGATAAATCTGATGAGAGGGACTCATGGGAACTTCAGAGACCGTAACGTGTGAAATCGACTGCAATTTGCTAGCAACTTTTGAGCAGTACAACTTCCCTAAAGACTTCGACTGCGGGCCACCGCTAATCAATGAATATTTCAATAGTCGGCTGCGTCGGGCCTTGAAAAGCGAAAACGTTAAAGGCGTCGGCGCAATTGTCGGCCACGATCTCTTGGGGTTTTGCACCCTAACCGTCAGTGAAATCACGCGGGAGAAGGCGAAGGCTGGGCTTTCCAAGGCGACGAATCTAACGAAACAGATTCCCGTCGTACGGCTCGTCATGCTTGGCGTAGATAAGAAGCTTCAGAAGTGTGGGGTAGGCCTCGCCCTGATGCGAAACGCTTTGATGGAAACCGCACGACTGCATATGCAGATACCCATTAAAGGCTTGTATCTGGATGCAGCCCCTGGTGCTGTAAAATTCTACAGCCGGCTTGGCTTTAAAGTTTTGGGTGACCCTGATGAACATCAGAGCACACCAATGCTGCTGGGTATCTGCGTAATCATGGAGGCATATAATGATTGCCTGGAGAACGCTGACTAGCTCTAGCAGAGTCTGCCTATGTCGTTATCAATGAAACTGTGTATGCAGAGTCACATTGATAACGAATGGCCTGCTAAACCTAGCTAACCCATCTGTCAATACCTGTCAGTTCGCGATCATTCCCGCACCAGTCGTTTCAGCCTCGTGTAAAGCGCCAAGGTAAAAGCTTCCCTGTCGTTCGAATGATGACAGCGTCGATGGCAATTCGGGCAAAGTGCGACGGCATTGCTCGTCCGATCCGAACCTTTCTGCGCCAAATGCTTAACGTGATGGACTTCTAGAAACGGCGTTCCGTCTTTCTCAAACGGTGCAGGCTTACCGCAGCCCTCACAGATACCTTTAGCTTCCTGCCGAACCCAAGCCCTGACCTCGGGATCACGAATGTAAGCGGCTCTGCTGGACACAGTTTGCTTGGGTTTCAAGATACCTTTTGGTGCCTTCTCGAACGTCTTCTGCTCAAGGGCTATGGCACGACGCTCAAGAGTGTCTTCGTCGGCAGACGGTTCAAAGACGTCAGTGACAAGTGCTTCGCGAATGCCCTGTTCGACATTGGCGCCTACATTCGTCGCAGGTTTGTATCCCACTATCCAATCGCGTCCCATTCGTTGCAAGACGGTGGAGATGTTGCGCATCCGGAACTCGACGGAACCTTCGGTGCGATCTGCCAATGCACCCTGACGAAGCAAGCGATTCTCTAGAGCTTTATTGAATTTTTGCCCTTTCTGCTCAAGTGTAAGCATCGTCAGATAGGCACCGACTGATGCCTTTATCTCGGCCTCGCTCCAATCTTCGTTCTTCTTTCCAATGTCCATACAATCGCCGAGGGTTGAAAACCCTCGGACGATACTGAGTGGCCATCACGGCTGTCTACGAAAATTCCTACAGAGAATACCTACGCGTCGCTCAATCTGTCCTACAACGACGCCACCGCAATAACCCACCGATTGTTTCTAAGACTGAAACACCTCTACAACCCTCCGCCACAACGGCTTAACCACCGGTATCCGCCGCCGCGTGCGATTGAGCAGCAGATAAGGCATGTCGCGCAATCGAATCCAGCTTTCGTCCTGCCAATGCAGGAGACTGAGCGACATTCCAGGCCCTTTCATCAAGCTCATTGTTGGCCGGTCCAGGTTTTTCGCCCCCCCTGCATCACGCAGCGCCGGCACCACCTGATGAGTTAACCATTCACGCAACAACCGATTCTCGGGCGCGTAGTGATAAACCAACAACGCATACGCGCCGGACTCACTGATCATCAGCCGTTCCTCCGGCTGGCCGTAGTATTCGATCAGCAACCTTTGCCTCTGATCCTCATCCAGTTTGCTCACGATCCGATCACTCAAATGGAAGCCCATTAAACGACCCAAATCGCGAGCGCAGAACCACGGCTGGTTTTCCAGGAGGAGGGTGTGGAGTGAGAGGCTGCGGCGAGAGAAGACAGTTACAGAATAGGGATCAGTCATTATCTGAGCCCCCATTGCAAGATGGGAAGAAGGTGTATTCCGGCATATCCATGACCTCTACGTGAATTCAGGCGGGCCAAACCCAACGTAGAGTGGAAGAAAATCCCAACGAGCAGAGCCATTGCACATCTGCACCACAATCACCAAAGTGAATTGCGTGTCTGACGTATTGGCTGCGCTTCTATGTTGGGCGTTTCTTAGGCACCTGGGCAAAGCATATGGATGTTTTCAATAGGTATCAATGCGGGAGAGGCTGAGAGATTTGTAGGAGGTTTCCGTTGCGGCGTAAGATTCTGCACAAATAAAAAAGCCCCGATCAAGTCAGGGCTTTTTTCGTTCGATTTAACGATTAAATAACCATCGTTCAATCGGGACTAGCCAAGAAATCAATCCCAGCTCAACGCCCCACCAGTCTGATACTCAATAACCCGAGTCTCAAAGAAATTCTTCTCTTTCTTCAAGTCCATGATCTCGCTCATCCAAGGGAACGGGTTAGTCGTCCCTGGGTACTCTTCCTTCAAACCGATCTGCGACAGACGACGGTTAGCGATGAACTTGAGGTAGTCCTCCATCATCGCCGCGTTCATGCCCAACACGCCGCGAGGCATGGTGTCACGGGCGTATTCGATTTCCAGCTGAGTGCCCTGCAGAATCATCTGCGAAGCTTCTTCCTTCATCTCGGCATCCCACAGGTGCGGGTTTTCGATTTTGATCTGGTTGATCACGTCGATGCCGAAGTTCAGGTGCATGGATTCGTCGCGCAGGATGTACTGGAACTGCTCGGCGACGCCGGTCATCTTGTTGCGACGGCCCATGGAGAGGATCTGGGTGAAGCCGCAGTAGAAGAAGATGCCTTCCAGAACGCAGTAGTAGGCGATCAGGTTGCGCAGCAGCTCTTTGTCGGTTTCGACGGTGCCGGTTTCGAACTTTGGATCGGAGATCGAACGGGTGTATTTGAGGCCCCAGGTGGCTTTTTTCGCGACCGATGGGATCTCGTGGTACATGTTGAAGATCTCGCCTTCATCCATGGCCAGCGATTCGATGCAGTACTGGTAGGCGTGGGTGTGGATCGCCTCTTCGAACGCCTGGCGCAGGATGTACTGGCGGCATTCCGGGTTGGTGATCAGGCGGTACACGGCCAGCACCAGGTTGTTGGCAACCAGGGAGTCGGCGGTGGAGAAGAAGCCCAGGTTGCGCATCACGATGCGGCGCTCGTCGTCGGTCAGGCCTTCCGGGTCTTTCCAGAGGGCGATGTCGGCGGTCATGTTGACTTCTTGCGGCATCCAGTGGTTTGCGCAACCGTCCAGGTACTTCTGCCAGGCCCAGTCGTACTTGAAAGGTACGAGCTGGTTGAGGTCGGCGCGGCAGTTGATCATGCGCTTTTCGTCAACGGCGACGCGGGCAGAGGCGCCTTCGAGTTCGGCCAGGCCTTCGGCGACGTCGAGGTTGTCCAGGGCAGCCTTGGCGCGAGCGATGGCGGCGGAGTCGGACGCGGTTACAGCGCGAGCTTCTTGAGCCGCAACACCACCGGCGGTGTCGAGGCGGTCCATGTTGGCTTCAGTCGCGTGGCCGGCGTTGGCGCCTTTAACCACGGTCTCGCCGCTGTCTTCTTTGTCGAATTCGTCCCAGCTCAGCATGACGTGTCGTCTCCTGCGTGAGGGCCAGATGCCCGTGTGAAAACTGAAAGGTTGGTTTTTCACACGACCGTTCTGGCCGCGTTGGATAGCGTTTTTTGCAGCGGTACACGCAGGCAAATAAACATAATTTTGTACGGGGTTCCGAGAGCCTCTGACGGGCGCCGGAATCGATGACGACTTCGGCGTGGGCTTCAGACTGGCTGTCATCCCTGTAAGGGGATATTGCAGGCCCGTTTAAGCCGGCATTATAGGGAAATTTTTGCGGCCGTGGTGGGGCGAATCCGCACATGCGGCGGTGAAGAAGAGGGGATTTTCGGTCGGAGCGAGGGTTTACAGGGCTTTGGCTGGATATCGCGGGTGAAGATTTTTTTTGATTAATTTTTCCGGGCCGTTTGATTTGTACAAAAAACAGCCAAAAAAGCGCTTTTTTACTACATGTTGTGTTTTGAGCGGGTTTTCGATGGCCCCAGACACAACTAAGCCCGGCCGAAGTCGGGCTGTAAAGTCACGCGATGTGATCAGCTGAAGCGCGCTGCGCCGACGTGATCGGAACCGTCTGCGGCGACTTTGGCGGCGCCGGTGCGATCAAAACCGTCGGAGGCCAGTTTGCCAGCACCGACGTGATCGGCACCATCAGCGGCGAAGGACGCGGAACCGGTGTGGTCGTAGCCGTCGGAGGCGACTGCGGCTTCGGTGGTGAAAGCTGCCGAGCCGGTGCGATCGTAACCATCGGCGGCGAAGGTGTTGGCGGCCAGGACGGAGAGGGTCAGGGCGAGGATCAGTTGGGTTTTCATGGTGGTTGCTCCAGGTTCGTTGGCGTTTTGTGCCTTGGGTGTGGAATCTATACTACGCCAGGTAATTTGATTAAAAAGTGCAAATAAGCGCTTAAAATAATCTAATAAATCGATGTATTAGGCTCGGCGCTGCATCTGTCTGATTGAGACGGGTCGAGCCGTTTATAAAGAGTCGGGCGGGTGTTTAGCCGTTGGAGCAGCCGTTACCCATGATGCTGTAGCGCAGGATGTGTCGTTGGCCGTGGGAATCGTCGTATTCCATTTTCATCGGCACCACTTCACAGACGTTGGGGATTTCGCTCATGGACACGACTTTGGCGATGTCCAGATGGGTGGAGTAAGTGTATTCCTCAACTACCGGTTGTTGCTGTGCGACATCAGTCGGGACCTCGTCTGCCATGGCGGTTGCGCACAGGCTGGAGAGGGCCAGAACTAATAAAGCTTTCATCTCAGTTTTACCTTTTAGAGGTCGAGTGGGGTCACGCAACCTTTAGGGGGTTGCGTGTGGAACTTGATTGCCGGGGTTTTGATTAACTGCCTTCGTGGGGGCTGCAACTTGGTTAATCAGGGTTGCCTTGTTGGCGAGAGGGATTTTAGGCGTGGGGGGTGGATTCATATAGGTGGGGTTTTGATAAACACTTTTGACAGATTTCGTAACAATCACGCAATGGTCTGGTGTATGCGATCCCTGTAGGAGCTGCCGAAGGCTGCGATCTTTTGATCCTGGCGACCTTTCAAGATCAAAAGATCGCAGCCTTCGGCAGCTCCTACAGTGGGCGTAGATACCCGGCGGAGCGGGGGAAAGGGATTGTCAGGGCAATTTGTAGGGGCTTGTTACTACCATCGTCGAATGGTTCTATAGGGCCGCCCCGGGCTACAACAGGGCCATACAAAAACAACTATTCCACCGAGGTAAGAAAGATGAGTGCGGCTTCCCTGTATCCCGTTCGTCCCGAGGTAGCGGCCAACACGCTGACCGACGAGGCAACCTACAAAGCCATGTACCAGCAGTCGGTCGTCAACCCGGACGGCTTCTGGCGCGAGCAAGCCAAGCGCCTCGACTGGATCAAGCCTTTCACCACGGTGAAGC
>NZ_JZRI01000025.1:0-1243 GCF_000952175.1 Pseudomonas sp. ES3-33
TCGCTGGCATCGGTGAAGCTTTCATCAACCGGGGTGACGCTGATGTTCAGAGTCGAAGTGACATTGCTACCGGAACCGTCGGTGACGGTGTAGCTGACCACTGGCACGCTGCCGTTGTAGTTGGCAGTCGGAGTAAAGGTGTAGGCGCCATTGGCCGCAATGACCAGGGTGCCGACATTGGCGATAGTCGCCGTACTGCCGGCAGTGTAGGTGTTCGCACCGATGGTGAAGTTGACCACGGTCACGTCGCCGTCGACGCTCGAGGTGCCAGTGAGGACGCTGCCGGTCACGGCAGTGTCTTCCAGGGTGGACACGGTTTCGCTGGCATCGGTGAAGCTGTCATCAACCGGAGTGACGCTGATATTCAGAGTCGAGGTGACGTCAGAGCCAGAGCCGTCGGTAACGGTGTAGCTGACCTCAGGCACTGTGCCGTTGTAGTTGGCGGCTGGGGTGAAGGTGTAGGTGCCATTGGCCGCAATGACCAGGGTACCGACATTAGCGATAGTCGCGGTGCTGCCGGCGGTGTAGGTGTTCGCACCGATGGTGAAGTTGACCACGGTCACGTCGCCGTCGACGCTCGAGGTGCCAGTCAGCACGCTGCCGGTCACGGCAGTGTCTTCAAGGGTGGACACGGTTTCGCTGGCATCGGTGAAGCTGTCGTCGACCGGGGTGACACTGATATTCAGGGTCGAAGTGACGTCAGAGCCAGAGCCGTCGGTGACGGTGTAGCTGACCTCAGGCACGCTGCCGTTGTAGTTGGCAGCTGGGGTAAAGGTGTAGGCGCCATTGGCCGCAATGACCAGGGTGCCGACATTGGCGATGGTCGCGGTGCTACCAGCGGTGTAGGTGGTTTCGCCGATGGTGAAGTTAAGCACGCTGACCGGGCCGTCGACGCTGGAAGTTCCGGTCAGCACGCTGCCGGAGACTGGGGCATCTTCGGTGGTGGTCACGGTTTCGCCGAGGTCGGTGAAGCTGTCATCGACCGGGGTGACGCTGATGTTCAGGGTCGAGGTGACATTGCTACCGGAGCCGTCAGTGACGGTGTAGCTGACCACTGGCACGCTGCCGTTGTAGTTGGCAGCTGGGGTGAAGGTGTACGCCCCGTTTGCCCCGATTACCAAGGTGCCGACATTGGCGATGGTCGCGGTGCTACCAGCGGTGTAAGTGCTAGTGCCGATAGTGAAGTTGACCACAGTCACATCGCCGTCGACGCTCGAGGTGCCAGTGAGGACGCTGCCGGTAA
>NZ_JZRI01000026.1:0-930 GCF_000952175.1 Pseudomonas sp. ES3-33
TTACCGAGATAGATCGCGGGGGTGAAGCCGATGGTTTTGAGTTCGAGATTGTCGGTCATTTGCCACCTCCGATTTGGGAGATGCAACCGGGGAGGGTGGGTGGTGGGGCGTTACGCAACCGGGAACTGCGTAGAGGGGGAAGCCAAACTTCGTAAGGTTTGATGGTGCGCATTATCCAACTCCTTGATTTGAGGAGCTGCCACGAGCCTTCTCACGGGCTTGGGTGGCAGCCGTGCGCGGGGTGAGAAACCGGCAATCAAGGCAACCGGCAGACCCGAAGGTCTCCCACGCACAGCCGCCATAAAGCCATATCGCACACGAAAAAACGCGACGACAGGTTTTGGGGCGCTTTGCGCCTTGATTGATTCGGGCTCTCACACCCGGTCGCTGAATTTGCAGCGACGGCGGAAGGGTATCGCGAGCGTTCCTCCCCCTGCAACCACCGACAACTTTGGGCTGGCTTCTGAAATTCGCTGGATAAGGTCATCTGCGCTCCTTTTGGCTCATCGATGGCCTTGATAAGACCGCTAAGATCCCAAAACCGAGATTGGCGAAACGTAGCTCTCGGCCGGAGGCGATCCGTAGACTCCCCATCTACTAAGACGTAATTTGTGCAGCAACCCAGATGCGCTACTTACCCCTGGTTCTTCTTCAGCCGTGCTATGCAGCGCTTCGCATCATGCTTTGGACGGCACCGAATGCTCGCTCCCACAGGCTTCCCTCTGCAGATAGTCCCAAGCAGCCAGGCGCCGCAGGTTTCAGGTGTGGACTAAAAATAAGCGATCCAGAAACAACAAAGCTCCTGCATTTCTACAGGGGCCTCGTTTTGTATAGTGGCGCCAGTAGTCATAAATTATTACAACTAATTGATTTTAATTGTTTAATTTTTATAGGCGCGGACTTGTATCTCTAAAACTAGCGCTTAGCTGA
>NZ_JZRI01000027.1:0-21735 GCF_000952175.1 Pseudomonas sp. ES3-33
TCCGGCATTGCTCCGCGGGTCGCCGCGATGGGCCATCCCTGGCCCAGCGCGGCTAAACCGGCATCCTTGCCGGTTTCCCCGCTGCGCAATGCCTGCGTTCGGCCAGCGTGGTTAACGGGGCGCCTGCAATCTACAGCTCGCCGTGGCGGCCTTCGGGCCGACCAGGGCGTCAAGCCGGCGCGCTGCGCTTGGTTGTTCGTGTGCATCTTCAGGCTGGCGCTGCTGGCGGCGTTCCGACGATGGACGTGAACGGTAATGCCCATTTATTGAATACACACAACCCCTGTGGGAGCCGGCTTGCCGGCGATGGACGTCAACGATAATGCGGGCTTGTGGATGATCGCGGCGCCTTCGGAATCCATCGCCGGCAAGCTGGCACCTTGGTTTTGGGGAGGGTGTTGCCAGGCGCTCATGGTTGGCGAGTGTTATGTAAGGTGTTTGCAGCGCAACAGCAGTTGCACAAACTGCAAGTTTAACGACAAATCAATCTGCAGATAAATGCATATCGATATAATAATTTTGTGGGCTTATAAGTCTGTAAATTCTAAATACTGTTCATTCGTTATTAGCGGCGGCCCAGTATTAACGGGCATCTCTGGTTACCAACTTAAATCCGATCACCATCCCCCAATCACTGGCATGCTCAGTGCATACACCCACTCAAAGATTAAATTCCCCGGTTACCACTCCAAGGATGCGTCATTGAGAACGGCCTTCAAACTTTTCGGCACTTTCGCTCTATATAGTGTGCTGACTGCCTGCTCACCCCCATCGCCCCCCCAGCCTGGCGCGCAGCGTGCTGACGGGAACATGAGCAATGGCGTGGTGACCTATTCGGCGGCGGACTTTCATGAGCCTGCTCCAGGGCGCAACGGTGGCACCCTGAAGGTGTCCGCCGCGTCCGATGCCGGCAGTTTTGATATCCATGCCTTGTCTAACGGCAACATCCAGTGGCTGGGGCGCATTTTGTTTGATTGCCTGGTGTATCAGGATGAAGAGGGCAATATCAGCCCGTGGCTGGCGCGGTCCTGGGAGATTTCCCCGGACGGCAAGACCTACACCTTTCACCTGCGCGACGACGTGACCTTCAGCGATGGCGAGAAATTCAACGCCGCGGCGCTGCAAACCAACCTGGAACACATGCGCGATCCGGCGACCAAGTCGCCATTGGCGGCGGCTTATATTGCGCCGTATCTGGACGGCAAGGTGGTCGATGAATACACCTTCGAGGCCCGTCTGCGTGAACCCTATACGCCTTTCCTCGACGTGCTGGCCCAGTCCTGGCTGGGGATGATTTCGCCCAGGCAGATTCGCGAAGCGCCGAAGACCATTGCCACGCAACCGGTCGGCAGCGGCCCGTTCCTGCTGCAAAGCTATACCCGGGATCAGGGCGCGGTTTTTGTTAAACGTTCCGGTTATCACTGGGCGCCGGCGGTCACGCGGCATGTGGGTGCGGCGTATCTGGATCGCATCGAACTCAGTTATGTGCCCGAAGCGATGATCCGCTTCACTTCGCTGGAGTCTGGCCAATCGGATTTCGCCCTGGATGCGCCCGCGCAGAATGCGGCGGCGATTCGGGCCAATCCCGGGCTGGTGATGCGCAGCCGGATTCGCAAGGGCAATCCGAGCCGCAGCATGACCTTCAACGTCGAGCAGGCGCCCTTTGATGACGTACGGGTTCGGCGCGCGGTGGCCAAGGCGATCGATCGTGAGGGCTTGGCGTGGATCTCCGGGTTTGGCGAGTTCCTGAGCAAGGCCGACCTGCTGGCTGCGAATACCCGCTTCTATCAACCCGAGAACAGCGCCCTGGCCTATGGCGTCGCCGCTGCCAATGCACTGCTGGACGAAGCGGGCTGGACCGGGCGCGATGCCCAGGGCTATCGCAGCAAAAACGGGCAGCGCCTGCAGGCCACTTTGCTGACCTACGACAACCCGGCCTTTCCGGCCAGTGTGTCGGTGGCGATCCAGGCGGACCTGAAAAAAGTCGGCTTCGACATGCCGATTGAGATGCTCCCGCTGACCCGCGTCACGGAGAAGCGTTATGCCGGGAAATTCCAGGCCATCGCCTCCGGTTACTGGCACACCAACACGCCCGACGGTTTGTTCGTGCTGTATCACAGCCAGTCGATCAGCACCGCCAAACTGATTGGCCAGAACGCCGGACGCTTCCGTGATGCCGAGCTGGATCGGCTGCTCAGCGCGGCGCGGCGCTCCCGGGACCCGGTGGAGCTGCAGACGCTGTATCGCCAGGCGCAACAACGCCTGGTGGAGACGGTGCCGGCGGTGCCTTCGGTGGAAAGCCAGGTACTGACCGCGTACGGGCAGCAGGTCAAGGGCGTGATTTTCGACACGTCCCACAACGTTCCGTTTTTCACCAGCATCTGGCTGGACCGGGGGCAACCATGAACCTGTTCAAGCGTGTTGCCTTGCGCCTGCTCGCCGGTATCGGCGTGCTGTGGGGCGCGGCGACGCTGACGTTTCTGGCGGTGAACTTCAGTGGCGGCGACACGGCGTTGGCGATTCTGGGTGGTCCGGATGCCTTGCCCACCCCGGAGTTGCTGGCACGGGTGCGGGCCGAGTACGGGCTGGATCAGCCGCTGATCGTGCAGTACGGCCATTACCTGCAGCGCCTGGCTCACGGCGACCTGGGTGAGTCCTATCGCCTGCGCATCCCGGTGGCCCAGGCGATTGGCGAGCAGGTCGGCGCAACCCTGCAACTGTCAGTCAGCGCTGCGGTACTGGCAGTGGTGCTGGCGCTGGTGTGCGCGATCCTCACCGCCAACCGTGCGCCCTGGGTTCGCTCGTTTGCGTCGGGCAGCGAACTGGTGATGTCGTCTGCGCCCTCGTTTGTGATCGGCATCGTGCTGTTGCTGGTGTTCTCGTTTCACTGGCACTGGTTGCCGCCGTCCGGTTCGGTGGGCTGGCGCTCGCTGGTCTTGCCATCGGTGGCCCTGGCCTTGCCGGTGGCGGCGGTGCTGACGCAGCTGTTGCGCCAGTCCCTGGAAGACACCCTCGAACAACCCTTTATTGCGATGGCCCGCGCCCGTGGGCTGTCCGAGACGGCCGTGCGCCTGCGCCATGCTTTGCGGCATGCGCTGGTGCCCCTGGTGACGCTGGCCGGTTTTGTGTTTGCCAGCCTTCTGGGCGGTGCCGTGGTGATCGAGTTGCTGTTTGCCCGCCAGGGTATCGGCCGCCTGATGCTCGACGCCACCAGCAACAAGGACGTGCCCATGGTGCTGGGGGTGACCCTGCTCGCCGCTGCGGTGTATGTGCTGGTCAACCTCGCCGTGGATTTGATTAACCGCTGGATCGACCCTCGGGCCGATCAAGCGTGAGTGCCTACGAAAAAGGAAAAACCATGAATGCCCCGATTTCTCCTGAAGTAACCGACGCCCTGTTGCGCCAGCGTTTTGCCGACGTGTTTGCGCGCATTGCCGAGACCGCCGTTGTGCGCGAACAGCAGCGCGAACTGGCCCATGAGGCGGTAGGCTGGCTGCGCGCGGCCGGGTTTGGCGCATTGCGCGTGCCGGTAGCGCAGGGCGGCGTGGGGGCCAGCCTGCCGCAGTTGTTTGGCCTGTTGATTGACCTGGGTGAAGCCGACTCGAACCTGCCGCAAATCGTGCGGGCGCATTTCGGGTTCGTGGAGGGCCGGTTGTCCAGCCGAGATCGCGATTCCCAGGACTACTGGTTCGCCAAGGTGGTCAATGGGCAACTGTGGGGCGCGGCCATGGCCGAGCGCAGCGACACCACGCGCAACTCGGTGACCCTGAGCGCCGTGGAGCCGGGCAACGACCAGGCGGGCTGGCTGCTCGATGGCGAGAAGTACTATTGCACCGGCACGCTGTACGCGAACTGGATTGCGGCAGTGGCCCTGGACGGCGATGATTTTGTCAGCGTGGCGGTGCCCACCGATGCGCCGGGAGTGACGGTCGAGGACGACTGGGACGGTTTCGGCCAGCGCCTGACGGGCAGTGGCACCACGCGCTTCCACGGGGTGAAGGTGCCTGCCGCGCACATCGTCCGTCGTTTCAAGAAAGACGAATTACGCGCCGAATCGTACCTGACCGCTTTCTATCAGCTGTTCCACCTCGCCACGCTGGCCGGCATCGCCAATGCGGTGCTGCGTGACGCCACCGGGTTCGTCCAGGGCCGCACCCGCGCCTTTGGCATCCCGGGGCAGTCCAGCCCCAAGGACGATCCGCTGGTGCAGCGGGTGATCGGACGTTTGTCCAGCCTGGCCTATGCCGCCCGTACCCAGGTGCTGGCGGTGGCGCAGGTGCTGCAGGAGGTGCATGACGCCGAGCAGGGCGGGTATGCCACCGAGCAGCATTACACCGAGGCGGAAATTCGCGCTTATCAGGCGCAGCAGATCGTGCTCGAACAAGTGCTGGAAGCCACCACTTTGCTGTTTGAAGTGGGCGGGGCCTCCGCCACCAGCGAGTCGCGACGTCTTGATCGGCATTGGCGCAATGCCCGCACGCTGGCCTCGCATAACCCGGCGATCCTGCGCGAGCGTGCGCTGGGTAACTACTACCTCAACCACATCAGCCCCAACGCCGCCTGGCGCCAGCTGCAGGCAGCCGATGCCGGGCAGCAGGCCGGCGGCGCCCGTGACGAAGCGAGTGCCGTATGAGCAAAGTATCGAGCAATACCCGTGAAGGACAGATGAGCCTGGGCATGAACATCCTCGGCTTCGGCGCGCACTCGGGCGCCTGGCGTGCGGCTGAAGTGCCCGCCACGGCGTATCTGGACGTGGAGTACTACCGCAACATCGCGCGGATCTCCGAGCGCGGGTGCCTGGATGCGATTTTCCTGGCCGACGGCCCGGCGCTGGGTGGCGATGTCGCCAGCCAGCCCGCCGGGCGCCTGGAGCCGACGGTGTTGCTGACCGCCGTGGCACTCGCCACCCAGCGCATCGGGGTGATCGCCACGGCGTCCAGCACCTACAACGACCCGTTCAACATCGCCCGGCGCTTCGCTTCGCTGGACCACATCAGCGGTGGGCGCGCGGCGTGGAATGTGGTGACCAATGCCGGTGACGCCGCCGCGCAGAACTTCGGTCTCGCCGGCGCGCCCTTGCACGTGGATCGCTACGCCCGCGCCGACGAATTCATCGACGTCACGGTGAAGCTGTGGGACAGCTGGGAAGACGACGCAATCATCGGCGATGCGCGCTCCGGGCGATTTGCCGACCCGGCAAAAGTCCACACCATCGATTTTGTGGGCAAGCACTTCAGCGTCAAGGGCCCTTTGAACGTGCCGCGCTCGCCCCAAGGCCGGCCGGTGCTGGTGCAGGCCGGTTCGTCCGAGGGTGGCAAGGCCCTGGGCTCGCGTTACGCCGATGCGATTTTCACCACCCAGACCACCCTCGAAGACGGGCAGTTTTTCTATCAGGAAATGAAAGAACGCGCCCTCGGCTGGGGACGCAACCCGCAGCACCTGAAGATCATGCCGGGCCTGTCGACGGTGATCGGCAGTACCGAGGCCGAGGCCCATGCGCGATTTGATGAGCTCAATGCCTGGCACGGCGAACACGGCTTGCTGGAACAGGTAGCGGCGCGGGTCGGCATTGCCGCCAGCGAACTGGATCCGGACGCGCCGCTGCCGTGGGAGCGCATTGGCGCGGTGGCGGATTTCGAGCGCGGCTCCCAGGGGTTTCTCGAGGCACAGTTGAACCTGGCGCGGCGGGAAAACCTGAGCATTCGCCAATTGTCGCGGCGCATCCTGGTAGGCCATCGATTGCTGGTGGGCACCCCCGAGCAGGTCGCCGAGACCTTGTCGCACTGGTACCTGGCGCACGCCGCAGACGGCTTCAACATCATGCCGGACATGTTCCCCTCCGGCGTCGAGATCTTCGTCAATGAGGTGGTGCCGCTGCTGCAAAAGCGCGGCCTGTTTCGTCACGAATACACCGGCAGCACCTTGCGCGAGCACCTTGGCTTACCGTTTCCAGGCAATCAATACGCGCTGCGGGCCTGAGCCTGGGCGTTTCTCTGTTTAAACAAAAGGATGAACCATGCGTTACCGTCAATTAGGCAACAGTGATCTGCAAGTCAGCGTGCTGGGCCTGGGCACCATGACCTGGGGCCACCAGAACAGCGAAAGCGATGCCCATCAGCAGATCGAGCTGGCCCTGGCCGAAGGCATCAATTTCATCGACACCGCCGAGATGTACCCGACGCCGACCCAGGCCGACACCTGGCGCACCACCGAGCGCTACATCGGCAGCTGGCTGGCCAACAGTGGCCGGCGCGGCGACGTGGTGCTGGCGAGTAAAGTCGCCGGTCCCGCGCGGGATCCGGCAGGGCAGAACCATATTCGCGATGGCCTCAGCCGGCATGATCGGCGCAACATCGTCGAGGCCCTGGACGGCAGTCTCCAGCGCCTGCACACCGACTACCTGGACCTGTATCAGCTGCACTGGCCCGATCGCAAGACCAACTTTTTCGGCCAGCGTGAATACCCTTACCAGGACGATGCTGAGAGCGTCGCGATCGAGGAAACGCTCACGGTGCTGGCCGAGCAGGTCAAGGCTGGCAAGGTGCGGCACATTGGGGTGTCCAACGAAACGCCCTGGGGCGTGGCCGAATTTCTCAAGCACAGCGAGCGCCTGGGGCTGCCGCGCATTGTCAGCGTGCAGAACCCCTACAGCCTGCTCAATCGGCTGTATGAGGGTGGACTGTCGGAGTTCAGTCATCGCGAGGGTGTCGGCCTGCTGGCGTATTCGCCCCTGGCGTTTGGTGCGCTCACCGGCAAGTACCTGGGGGGCGCACGTCCCGAAGGTTCGCGGCTGTCTTCGGTGTATCGCACCTTCAACCGTTATGACAGTGCCTCGGCGCAGGAAGCCATCGCCGGTTATGTGCAGATCGCCGAACAGCACAACCTGAGCGCTGCGCAACTGGCGCTGGCCTATGTCATCGACAAGCCGTTCGTGGCCAGTGCCTTGACCGGGCAAACCAGCCTGGCGCAATTGCGCGACAACCTCGGCGCGCTGGACGTCACGCTCAGCGACGAGGTGCGGGCGCAGGTCCAGGCGATCCACCAGCGAATTCCCAATCCCGCGCCGTGACCCGAGGCGCACGCAGACTGACTGGGCTCGACAAAAGGAAAGGTGAATGGCGCAGACACTTGCGACGGTGATTGTGGGACCGGCAGCGGGCGAGGGCGGTTATCGGCCGTTGCGCCTGGCCAGGCTCGGCCAGGTGCGCCCGGGTCTGTGGCTGGCCGGGCTGTTCGTGCTGCTGCTGTTGCTGGCTGCCGCGACTCCGGGGGCGCTGGCGCCGTTCGATCCGCTGGACGCGTCGGCGCGGCTGGCGTTTCAGCCACCCAGCGAGCTGCATTGGCTGGGCACCGATGAAAATGGCCGGGATGTCCTCAGCCGGTTGATTCACGGGGTGCGCTCGTCGTTGTTCATGGGCCTGGCCGCCACCGCGCTGGGCCTGGCCTGGGGCGCGGTACTGGGCCTGGCGTCGGGGCTTGGGCCGCGCTGGCTGGACGCGGCGCTGATGCGCGGCATTGATGTGCTGCTGGCGTTTCCGGACCTGTTGCTGGCCCTGGTGATCATCACGTTTTTCGGCCAGGGCACGGCCAACCTGATCCTTGCGGTGGGCATTGCCGGGGTTCCCCGTTATGCCCGGCTGGTGCGCGCGCAGACGCTCAATGTGCGCCATGCCGGTTATGTCGAAGCGGCGGTGACCCTCGGGCAGTCGCGGCTGGCGGTGGTGCTGCGGCATATCCTGCCGAATGCGTTCAAGCCGGTGCTGATCCTCGCCACCATTGGCATTGGCGGGACCATTACCGCCGGTGCCGCCTTGAGTTTCTTAGGCTTCGGCGCGCCGCCGCCCGCGCCGGAGTGGGGCGCGATGATGGCGATCGGTCGCAGCTTCCTGGCGAATGCGCCGTGGCTGGTGGCCTGGCCGGCATTGATCATCACCCTCACCGTCGTTTCCATCAGTGCCATCGGCCGCGAACTGCTGCGTCGCAGCGAAGGAAAACCGCTATGAATGCAAACATCCAGACCCTCGGCCCGTTGGTTGATATCCGCGACCTGACCGTACGATTCGGCCAGGCGCAACCAGTGCTGCATGGCGTGAGCCTGCAATTGCATCGTGGTGAATGCCTGGCGTTGGTGGGCGAATCGGGCTCGGGCAAAAGCGTGACCGCGCGGACCCTGGCCGGGCTCACCGGCCGGGGCGCGCAGGTACATGCTGCCAAACTGGCGTTCCAGGGCATCGACCTGCGGCAGCTGCACGAGCGCGACTGGCAGCGCTTGCGCGGGGCGAGTATCGGCTTTGTCATGCAGGACGCGCTGGGTGCACTGGACCCGTTGCGTCGGGTGGGTGCCGAGGTCGAAGAGCCGCTGCAGCTGCACACGGCATTGGGCCTGGAAGCGCGCCGGCTGCGAGTGCTGGAGCTGCTGCGCGATGTTGGCGTACCCGAGCCGGAGCTGCGCGCCCGCCAATACCCGTGGCAGTTGTCCGGCGGCTTGCGGCAACGGGCGTTGATTGCCTCGGCCATCGCCTGCAATCCACGGCTGATCATTGCCGACGAGCCCACCACGGCCCTGGACGCAACGGTGCAGGCCCAGGTTATCGCCCTGCTGGAAAGCCTGCGCGGCGCCGACAACGCGCTGTTGATGGTCAGTCACGACCTGTCCGTGGTCTCGCGCCTGGCGGATCGGGTGGCGGTGATGCGCCATGGAGTCATCGTCGAGCAGGGCACTGCCGAGCAGGTGCTGCAGGATCCGCAGCATGAGTACACCCAGTCCCTGCTGCGGGCCGCCAGGGCGGTGCATTTCCAGCCAGCGCGCAGACTGCTCGCGGTGGTGGAGCCCGAGCTTGAACCCCGGGGCGAGGTGTTGCTTGAAGCTCGCGGCCTGAGCAAATCCTTTATTGGCCCGGACCAGCGTCGGCGTACGGTGCTGGACCAGGTGTCGTTGCAGCTGCGTCGCGGCGAGACCCTGGGCATCGTCGGGGAGTCGGGTTCGGGCAAGACGACCTTGACCCGCCTGATCCTCGGGCTGGAAAGCGCCGACGCGGGCGATGTCTGGATCAACGGACAGCGCTGGTCGGCACTCGATGCCAGGCAAAAGCGCCAGGCGCGGCGTGCGGTGCAGGTGGTGTTCCAGGACCCGCTGAACTCCTTCGATCCACGTTACACCGTGCAGCGGGTATTGTTCGAGGCGCTGGCGGTGGGGGGGCTGCCGCGCCATGACTGGCGCAAGCGGGCCGTGGAGTTGCTCGATCTGGTTCGCCTCGATGCCAGCCTGTTGGTACGTCGGCCGATTGAGCTGTCCGGCGGACAGCGCCAGCGCATCGCAATCGCCCGGGCGCTGGCGTCGCAACCGCAGATTCTGATCTGCGATGAACCGGTGTCGGCGCTGGACGTGTCGGTGCAGGCGCAGATTCTCGAGCTGCTCGACGACCTCAAGCGGCGCCTGGGACTGGCCTGCCTGTTCATCTCCCATGACCTGGGGGTGATCAATCACGTCAGCGAGCGGGTGCTGGTGATGAAGGACGGCGTGGTGGTCGAGTCCGGCTCGGTGCGTACCGTGTTCGACCGTCCCGCACATGCCTACACCCGGGCACTGATCGACGCGATCCCGACCCTGGAAGCCGAACGCGCGCCTGTGGCGTTCTATCTGCAACTGGCGATTTGAGGCTTGCGATACGCACTGATGCACGCCCCAATCATCCCGGATGTACGCTTGCCTAAACTGACTGCAACTGTTGGCCCATCAACACCTGCTAAGCACATTGTTCTTTCTGGCCTTGCTCATAGGCCTGATTCGCGCCGAAAACCCCCTGTTTACTGCCGAAAAAACCCGGCATGCCTTGTGCAATAGCCCTGTTCCCGGACTATAGGCATCAGGACCCATGCGATTACTTGCCCCTCATTTGCGACCTTGCGACCGCCGATCCAGCTTGTCGCTCAAGCATTTGCCCCTCCTTGGATTCGCTGCGATGTGCAGCCTGTTGATGGGTTGCGACCAGGACCAATCCGCTGTTGTCCGCAGCGATCAGCCGGTCAGCGGCGGGACCCTGGTGTACGCCACTGACCGTGAACCCACCTGCCTTGATCCCCATGTGGGCGGGGACATGCCGCAAGTGTTCGTCGCGCAGCAGTACCTCGACTCCCTGGTGTCGATGGATGAAGAAGGCCGCATCGGGCCCTGGCTGGCCAAGCGCTGGGAGGTTTCCGCCGATGGCCTCGCGTACACCTTCCACCTGCGCGATGACGTGCGCTTCACCGACGGCACACCGTTCGATGCGACAGCGGTCAAGGCCAACCTCGATCACATGGCCAACCCGAAGACCCAGTCCAGTACGGCCGGCGGCTACATCCGCCAGTACCGCAGCACCGACGTGGTGGATGCGCACACCGCGGTCGTGCACCTCGCCACACCCTATGCTGCATTCCTGGAGGTGCTGGCCCAAGGGTTTCTCGGTATCCAGTCGCCCACGGCACTGGCGCGCCCGCGTGATGTGAACTGCGAAAGCCCGGTGGGCAGCGGGCCGTTCAAGGTGGTGCGCTGGGATCGCCAGAGCCAGGTCGAGTTTGTACGCAATGCCGATTACAACTGGGCGCCGCCCACCGCCAAACACCAGGGCCCGGCGTGGCTCGAGCGTATCGTGTGGAAATTCATTCAGGAGCCATCGGTGCGTTTTGCTTCGCTGCAAGCCGGCGAGGTGGATGTGATCGAGGCGCTGCCGCCCGAATCCCACGAAGCCGCCCGGCGTAATCCGGACCTGGCGCTGATCATCGACCAGCGTCCCGGCAACCCCACCAACGGCACGCTGAACATCACCCGCGCGCCGTTCAATGACCTGAAAGTACGCGAGGCGTTTGTGCGCAGTGCCGATGTCGAGGGGGCGTTGAAGAGCGTTTACTTCAATGAGTTTCCCCGGGCAGGCGGCCCGCTCAGTTCGGCCACGCGTTTCTACAGCCCGGACTTCCAGCATGCCCAGGATTACCAACCGGCCAGGGCCGCACGGCTGCTGGACGAAGCCGGCTGGACCACGCGCGATGCCGAGGGCTATCGCACCCGTGACGGCAAGCGCTTGCAGGTGCGCGTGATCATGGGCAACCGCATGCCGCCCTCGGAATACACCCTGTGGGAGCAGGTACAGGCGACCACGCGCCTGGCCGGCTTCGAGCTGATCGTCGAGCAGATGAGCGACGTGCAGAGCACCAAGCGCCAGGCTGACTGGGATTACGACATCCGTCTGGGCTACTGGAACACCAACACCGCCGACGTGCTACGGATCATCTTCGGCGCCGATTTCATCAGCCCGGCCGGCGTCGGTGGCTATCACCAGAACACCGCCGGCTACACCGATCCGGTGTTCGAAGGCCTGGTGCAGGGCGCCTTGACCACCCAGGACGCCGAACAGCGCCGAGCGTTGTATTACCGGGCACAGCAGCTGGCTTCCAGTCAGTACTTGCAACTGACGACCTACCCGCAGAGCTCGCGCCTGGGCATCTACAAGACCACCCAGGGCGTGCGCCTGGAGCCTTCCCTGGCAGTGACCTACCTCTATGACGCATGGGTGAACAAATGACGAGTGAAACCCTTGCCACTGAACGGCCCAACCCGCGCCGCGAGCGCCTGGTTCGTCTGGGTCGGCGTGCTCTGTGGCGCCTGCTGGGAGGCGTGCTGGTGCTGTGGGCGGTCGCCACGCTGACGTTTTTCGCCCTGCGCTTGATGCCGGGGGACCCGGTGCTGGCGATCCTGGGCGGGCCGAGCGGCAATCCAACCGCAGAAACCATTGCCGAGGCCAAGCGCGAATATGGCCTGGACAAGCCCCTGGCGGTGCAATACGTGCTGTACCTGGGTCGGTTGGTCCAGGGCGACCTGGGCGTGTCCTATTCCCAGCATCTGCCAGTCACCCGGGTGCTCGCCGAGCAGTCATGGCCGACGCTGGAACTGACCCTCACTTCGCTGTTGCTGGCCTGGGTGTTGGTGCTGGCGCTCACCGTGCTGACGGCGGGACGCCGGCGCTGGGTGTCGAGCCTGGCTTCCCTGGCCGAAACGCTGTCGGCGGCGCTGCCGCATTTCTGGCTGGGGATCCTGTTGCTGGCGGTGTTCGCCTTCGGCCTGCGCCTGTTCCCGCCAGCCGGCAGCGATGGCTGGCGCACGCTGGTGTTGCCGTCGGTGGCGCTGGCCATTCCGCTGGCCGGATTTATCGCGCAGGTCACCCGCGAGTCGCTGGAAATGACCCTGGATCAACCCTTCGTGCTCACCGCCCGCACCCGCGGCCTGAGCGACACGGCAGTGCGTTTCAGGCACGCGTTGCGTCACGCGGTGCTGCCCGGCATCTCGTTGTCGGGCTGGGCCATTGGCGCCCTGATCAGCGGCGCGGTGGTCATCGAGGTGATCTTTTCCCGCAAGGGCCTGGGTCGCCAGTTGTACCAGGCAGTGCAGGCTCAGGACCTGCCGCTGACCATCGGCATCAGCCTGGTGGTCGCCGCCGGATACGTCCTGGCCAACATCCTCGTCGACCTGCTGTACCTGTGGGTCGACCCGCGCCAACAGGAGCAGTCGGCATGAGTGAACTCACCCTCGAAGCAGCGCTGCCCGGCACTCGGCTGCAGCGTAGTGCAGGCAAGTGGCGCCTTGGGCCGTTACTGGCTTTCAGCTTTCTCGCGTTCCTGATCATCGCGGCACTATTGCCGCAGTGGTTCGCCCACAGCGATCCGTTGGCGATCGTGCCGCACGATGCCTTCCATCCACCCGGTTGGGCGCACTGGTTCGGGACCGATCAATCCGGGCGCGACATCTTTTCCCGGGTGATCCACGGCACCCGACAGTCGTTGTTCATTGGCCTGGCCGCCACCGCCCTGGCGATGAGCATTGCCATCGTCCTCGGTCTGTTCGGCGGCCTGGGGGGCGCTTACCTGGATCGCGGCGTCGGCTGGTTGCTGGAAATTCTCTTTGCGTTCCCCAGCCTGATCCTCGCGCTGCTGTTCGTGGCGGTGTTCGGCAGCGGCATTGGCCCGCTGATCGTGGCCACCGGGTTGGGCGGGGCGCCGGGCTATGCGCGAATGGTCCGCGGCCAGGTGCTGGCGGTGCGCAATGCCGGGTACATCGAGGCGGCCAAAGCCCTTGGCCATCCACCCCTGCAGATCATCACGCGCCAACTGCTGCCCAACGCCATGCGCCCGCTGATCGTCACGCTGACCATGGGCGTCGGCCAGGCCATCGTCTGGGCGTCCGCCTTGAGCTTCCTCGGCCTTGGCGCCCGGCCACCGGCGCCGGAGTGGGGGACGATGCTGTCGATGGGCCGCGATTTCATTGCCAATGCCTGGTGGCTGACGTTCTTCCCCGGGCTGTTCATCGTGCTGACCACGCTGTCGACCACGGTCGCTGGCCGTTACCTGCAACAACGCCTGGAGGGCCGTCTGACATGAGTGACAAACATCTGATCGTCGAGGGCCTGTCCATCGAGTTTGCCGGCCAGTCGGTGGTGCGAGATCTGTCGTTCACCTTGGCCCCGGGCAAGACCCTGGCCCTGGTGGGCGAGTCCGGCTCCGGCAAAAGCGTCACCGCCCGCAGCCTGATCGGCCTGGCGGGAGCCGGTGCGCGAGTGAGCGCGCGGACCCTGAGTTACGGCGGGCAGGATCTGCTCGGGTTGTCCGAACGCAGCTGGCGCGACTTGCGCGGCAAAGGCATCGGTTTTGTCCTGCAGGACGCGCTGGTGTCGCTGGACCCGCTGCGCCCGGTGGGCAAGGAAATCCTCGAGGTGCTCAAGACGCACAACTGGGGTGACCGTCGCAGCCGCGCCGGGCGGGTGATCGAACTGCTGGAAAAAGTCGGTGTACCCGAACCGCAGCTGCGTGCCCGCCAGCGACCGGATCAGTTGTCCGGCGGCCTGCGTCAGCGCGCCCTGATCGCCAGTGCGCTGGCCCTGAGCCCTGGCCTGGTGATCGCCGACGAGCCGACCACGGCGCTGGATGCCACGGTGCAGGCGCAGATTCTGCAAGTGCTGCAGGAGATCAAGGCGCGCGGCGACTCATTGCTGATCATCAGCCACGACCTGGCCGTGGTCGCGCAGTTGGCCGATGAGGTGCTGGTACTGCGCCACGGCGAAGTGGTCGAGCAGGGGCCGATGGACCAGGTGCTGCGCCACCCGCGCCATCCCTATACCCGCACCTTGCTCGACGCGGTGCCGGCCGAGCATGCGCGGGGCACGCGGCTGTCACCGCAGCGCACGGCCGTGGTCGCGCCACCCCGGCCGGGCACGGACGCCCCTGTGGTGTTGCAAGCCACGCAGTTGGGCAAACGTTACGTCGGGCCTGACCAGCAGTCGCGCCAGGTGGTCGATGGGGTGAGTTTCGAGCTGCGCGCCGGACGCACCCTGGGCATCGTCGGCGAGTCCGGTTCCGGCAAGACCACCGTGGCCCGCATCGTCCTTGGCCTGCTGGAACCGGATGCCGGCCAGGTGCGGTTTCTCGGCCAGCCCTGGTCCGGTGCGGGCACGCAGCGGGTCGAGGAACGGCAGCGGCGTCTGCACCGACGGGACATCAGCGTGATCTACCAGGACCCGCTGAGTTCGTTCGACCCGCGCTGGAGCGTCGGGCAAATCCTCGCCGATGCGCTGGATGTCGCCGGCATTGCCAGCGCGCAGCAGACCGTTCGGATCGCAGAATTACTGACCCAGGTGCGCCTACCCAGGGAGCTGGCCGCGCGTCGCCCCTTGCAGCTGTCGGGCGGCCAGCGCCAGCGCGTGGCCATTGCACGGGCCATTGCGAGTAACCCTAAAGTCATCATCTGCGACGAGCCGGTCTCGGCACTTGATGTGTCGGTCCAGGCCCAGGTGCTCGACCTGCTGGCAGATCTGCAAGCCTCCCTGGGCCTGGCGTATCTGTTCATCTCCCACGACCTTGGGGTGATCCGGCACGTCAGCGATGAAGTGCTGGTGATGCGCCACGGCAAGGTCGTCGAAAGCGCCGCGGTCGAGACGCTCTTTCACAGCCCGCAGCATGAATACACCCAACGTCTCCTCGGCGCGGTGCCGCGTCTGCCGGGCGCTGGCGTGACCCTGGTCGTGCCGCCACTGGAACCGGAAAACCCGGGGTGGCTGTTCGATGAATCCCGGCTTTGGAAAATCGCCATTTAAGCTCGACTTGAACAAGGAATTGCCATGACTACGTTGACTGCCGTACCCAAGACCCCGGTTGCCTCGGTGAAAGAACTCAATGCCCGGGCGGACGTGTTGCTGCCGCTGATTGCCGCCGGTGCGGCTCAGCGCGAGCGTGAGCGGCAACTGCCTTACGAGGCAGTGGCGCAGATCGCCAAGGCGGGGCTGTTCACCACGCGCATCCCGACCCGTTTTGGCGGCGCCGCAGGCTCGGTCAAGGATGTGATCGGCTTGCTGATGCGCATCGCCTCGGCCGACTCCAATGTGGCCCAGGCATTGCGTCCCGGTTTCGGCTTTATCGAGGGCTTGCTGGCGTCTGGTGCGGAGGGCGCGGAGGGCGAGCGCGAACGCTGGTTCGAGCGCTACCTGCAGGGCGCCGTGGTGGGTAATGCCGGTTGGGAAGTCGGTGGCGCCAATGGTTCAATCAGCGCGCGGATCGTGCGCGACGGCGAGCACTATCGGGCCACTGGCAGCAAGTACTACAGCACCGGTTCGTTGTATGCCGACTGGGTCAGCGCCGTCGCCCTGGATGAGAACGAGCAGCCGGTGTCGTTCATCCTGCCGCGTGACCGCAAGGGCCTGGAGCTGCTCGATGACTTCGACGCGATGGGCCAGCGCCTGACGGCCAGCGGCACCACTCACCTGCATGATGTGCTGGTGCGCTCGGATGAAATCCGCACCCGCACCGTGGAGGAGGGCAAGCGCACGATCGTCACGCCGTTCCTGCAGTTGTTCCTGGCCGCCGTGCAGGCAGGCATCGCACGCAATGCGCTGAACGATGCCGTGGCCTTTGCTAACGATCACGCGCGCCCGATCAAGCACAGCAGCGCCTCGCGGTCGGTGGATGATCCTTATGTCGAGCTCAGTGTCGGCGACATCTCGGCCCGTGCGTTCACGGCCGAAGCGGTGGTGCTGCGCGCAGCCGAGGCGATCGATCGGGCCTGGGCCGGCGACCTCGATCCCCAGGCCGTGGACCAGGCGGCCATTGCCGTCGCCCAGGCGCAATACATCGCGGCCGAGTCGGCGCTCAAGGCCGCAGAACTGGTGTTCGACGTTGGCGGCGCTTCTACCACCGGCCGTGCGCACAACCTTGACCGCCATTGGCGCAATGCCCGCACCGTGGCCAATCACAATCCCCGGCACTGGAAAGCTGCGGCCGTTGGGGCCTGGCAATTGAAAGGCACGCCACCGCCGACTTCGGGGCTGTTTTAAGCGCGGGGCCGGACTCGCACCATTGAACCGGGCACCGCGTGTGCCCATTTTTGCCTGAAAGCTGCGCGGCCACAGGCGTTATTCAGGAATGCCCTTGGTCATGACTTGGTCCTTTTCATCGCTGCCCCCATCCGATCACCGAAAACTTCACTGGAACGTGCAGCATTTGCCTGCGACACCCGGGGCTTTCGTGCGATTTTTCATCGGCAATTTCAAGGGCTGGTACGTGGCGATCCTGCTGCTGCAGATCGCTGCGGTTATCTGCACCCTGTTGATTCCCTGGGGGCTGGGACAGATTACCCGCACCGTCAGCAATGGCCTGGAAGCCGAGCGCGCGTTCGAAGTGTTGCAGTGGCCGCTGACACTGTTCGGCGCACTGCTGGTGCTGGAAGTGCTGTTCACTCGGGCCGCTGCCGGTTGCCATATCCACGTCCTGCCGTTGCAGCGGCGCACAGTCACCCATGTGGTGTTTGCCTACTTGCAGAAGCACTCGCACCGTTTCATCAGCAACGAATTCGCCGGCGCCCTGGCGCACCGGGTTTCCGAAATCGCCCTGGGGGTCAACCAGACCCTGAGCATCCTGCTGTTCGATCTGATCCCGCTGCTGGTGACCCTGAGCCTGGCCACGGTGCTGTTGTGGACAGCCTCACCCCTGCTGGCACTGTTCATGGCCGGCTGGTCGCTGCTGTTTATCGCCGTGTGCTACCTGCTGGCCCGGCGCAGCCATCCACTGGCGCAACAGTACTCCGCGGCGCGCAGCACCAGCTCGGGCAAGGTGGTGGATGCGGTGTCCAACCTGGCCAACATTCGCCTGTTTGCCCGCCACGCTTTCGAGCACGGCTACCTGGGCCGGTTTCTCGACAAGGAAGTGGCGGCGGCCTATCGCTCGCTGGGCTACATGGAAAAGATTCGCTGGTTCCAGACCAGTTGCGGCGTGGTGCTCAAGCTGGGGTTGTTGCTGCTGGCGCTGTACCTGTGGCGCAACCAGCGCATCGACATCGCCGCGTTTGTCATGTCCACCAGCCTGTCGCTGCTGATCATCAGCGACGTCGGCAACCTGTCCCGGCGCTTTCTCGAGTTCTTCGAGGCCACTGGCAACATTGCCAATGGGGTGCGCACGCTGATTCGTCCCCATGAAGTGATCGACCGACCCGGTGCAACGGCGTTGCAGGTCAAGCGCGGGGATATCGAATTTCGCGATGTCGGCTTCAATTACGGTGCTGACCAGCCGATCTTCCAGCGCCTGAATATTTTCATTCCGGCGGGGCAGAAGGTCGGGCTGGTGGGTTCATCGGGCTCGGGCAAATCCACGCTGCTCAACCTGCTGCTGCGTCTTTACGACGTTCAGCAGGGCGCGGTGCTGATTGATGGCGTCGATGTGCGCGACGCCACGCAACATTCCCTGCACCAGCAAATCGGCCTGATTCCCCAGGAGCCGGGGCTGTTCCACCGCAGCATTCGCGAGAACATTCATTACGGGCGCCTGGATGCCTCGATGGAGGAGGTGGCCGAGGCGATTCATCGCGCCGGTGCCAGCGAATTCATCGACAGCATGGAAGACGGTTACGAGTCGCTGGTGGGCGAGCGGGGCGTCAAGTTGTCCGGGGGCCAGCGCCAGCGCATCGCCATTGCCCGGGTGCTGCTCAAGAACGCGCCGATCCTGGTGATGGACGAAGCAACCTCGAGCCTCGACTCGATTACCGAGCGCTTTATCCAGGACAAACTGGACGAAATCATGGGCGACAAGACGGTGCTGGTGGTGGCGCATCGGCTGTCGACCGTCGCACACCTGGACCGCATCCTGGTGTTCGACAAGGGCCGGGTGATCGAGGATGGCAGCCACGACGAATTGCTGAGTCAGGGCGGGCAGTATTTCCGCTTGTGGAGTCGCCAGTTCAGTGCGCAGGCGGATGCCGCGCTGGCCTGACTGTTGGCGCAAGGACGGCTCGACGCTGCTGGGCAGCAAGACCACCTACACCTTTGACGCAAATCGACTACACCACCGGGACCAATACCAGCGAATTTCTCGACGCGCGCAACCAGACCAATGAGCGTTATGCCACGGCGGCGAATACGGCGTATGACGCCAGGGGCAATGACTCGGCGAATTTCTATCCGGGGGATGCGATCAACGTGACCAACGGGGTGGCGTTTCGGTTTTAGCCTGTAAACCCCGCGTACACCCCGGCCCTTGTAGCGAGCTTGCTCGCTCATCGGTGACGAGCGGTAGTGACCCGGGCACTCACTATTTTTTGACAGCGGCCGATAACTTGCTTTAAGGCAAGGTTGCCTCAACGAATAGCGTGAACCTATGCCCAACAATCTACCTGCTGTCACCTGCGCATCGTCCAACCGCTCAAGCGTAGCGCTGGCCCGTGGCTCGCTGTTCAAGTTTGTCGGCTTGCTGGCGGGGGTATTTGTCCTGGCCAGCTGCTCGCTCATTTACCTGGCACGTGACCTGGATCGGAACGAAGAAGTCGAAAGTGCCTTCTACACCCGCAAGGCTGTGCAAGCGCTGGAAAAGTCCCTGCGCACAACCGTGAAGGACTACGCCTTCTGGGGCGATGCCTACCGGCATCTGCATGTCAAAGTCGATCCGGACTGGGCCTTCGTGCGACAAAACGTCGGGCCGACCCTGTATTCGGATTTCGGTTTCCAGGGTTTGTTTGTCGTTGATGCGCTCGATCACACTGTTTACTCAGTGATCGAGGGTGAACTGCAGTCCGTCGCCGCCGGCGAGTGGTTGCATCAGGCCCTGCCCGGAATTCTTGCCGAGGCCCGAGCGGGCGCGGAGACGGAAACGGCTACGACGACATTCATCAATGTCGCCGGAGTGCCGGCCCTGGTGGCGGCAGCAGCCATCACGCCGGGCACTGATCCGACCGTGGTGCCTGATGGCAGGCCACCGTCGGTGTTGATCTTCGTGGATGTTTTTACCGATGCCAAACTGGCGAAGATGGGCGAAGAGTTCGGCATCAATCAGCTACGAGTCGCCACACCGGACGAAGCGACATCGGTGTTTGCGTTAGGTGACGACGGTTCGGCGGGCAGCCTGCACTGGCGTCCATCTACCCCGGGCGCGCGCTTGCTGGCGGTAGGGTTGCCATTGATCGGCCTCGCGGCGCTGCTGGTGTGCCTCATGACCTGGGCCATCCTGCGGCGCACCACCGCCGGTGCACGGGTGCTGGATGCCAGTTTCGCGACGCTCAAAAGCAGCCAGGATGCGCTCGCCACCAGCGAAGCACGGTTTCGCGATGTGGTCGAAGCCAGCTCGGATTGGGTGTGGGAAATCGACAGGGGCGGGCGTTTCACCTATTTGTCGGATCGCTTTGATGCAGTGACCGGCCTCTCTGGAAGCACCTGGATCGGTGAATCCATCAATGCCCTGCTCAGCACGGAATTGGGGACGTTGACTCAGTGGCTGAGCATCCCGAATCGCCGTCCGGACATCAGCATCCTCTGCTATTTCGTCGACAGCCAAGGGCGCCAGCGCATCACCCGTCTGTCTGCGCGGGATATGGCGGGCAAGGGCTTTCGCGGTACGGCCACGGACGTCACCGAGGAGGTCGAAGCCCGCCGCCGTATCGAATTCCTTTCCCAGCATGACGCCTTGACCGGATTACCTAACAGGACACGCCTGCAAGAGTTCCTCGACGGCAAGCTCAAGGCCGTGCCGACGGCGGAGCAACCGCTGGTGATGCTCAGCCTGGACCTGGATCGATTCAAACCGGTGAATGACTTGCTCGGGCACGCGGCAGGCGACTTTGTGCTTAATGAAGTCTCGACCCGCCTGGCAGACTGCATACGCAACGGGGACCTGGTGGCTCGGGTCGGCGGTGACGAGTTCGTGCTGATTCTCACCGATGTCAGTTCCCAGGACGAAGTGGAAGCGCTCTGTCAGCGCCTTATCGAATCCATCGAAGGGCCGGTGCTGGTGGGCGATCAGGAGGTGTTCGTCAGTGCCAGCATCGGCATCGCCATGGCGCCAAACGATGCATGCGAGGCGGCCGAACTGCTGCGCTATGCCGATATCGCGCTGTATGAGGCCAAGGCCGCAGGCCGCAATACCTGGCGCTTTTACGCAGGCGAAATGAACACCAGGATCATCGAGCGCAGGCGCCTGGAAAACGATCTGCGGTTCGCGATCAAGCACGGCGAACTGAAACTGCATTTTCAACCACGCTATCGGATCGCCGACGGGCAGATGGTGGGTGCGGAGGCGCTGGTGCGCTGGCAGCATCCCGAGCGTGGGCTGGTACCCCCGGATGTCTTTATTCCCATTGCCGAGGAGTCGGGGTTGATTCTGTCCTTGAGCAACTGGGTGCTCGACACCGCCTGCCATTGCGCGGTCCTGTGGCCGGAGCATTTGTTCGTATCAGTCAACCTGTCGTCTACCGAGTTCAAGCGCGGCAATCTGGTCGAGCGCATTCAGAAGGCACTCAAGGATTCCGGCATAGACCCCGGTCGGGTAGAACTGGAAATTACCGAAAGTGTGATGCTTGAAGATGCTTCTGGCGCACTGGAAGTGATGCGCACGCTCAAGCGCCTGGGCGTGCGGATCTCCATGGACGATTTCGGCACGGGGTACTCCTCGCTGAGTTACCTGCGGGCATTCCCGTTCGACGGCCTCAAAATTGACCGCAGCTTTTTGAACCGGCTGGATGAAAGTGAGGATGACAAGGCCATTATCCGCGCGATCGTTGGCTTGGGGCGCGCACTGTCGCTGACGGTCACTGCGGAGGGCATTGAAACTGCCGAGCACCTCAAACTGCTCAAGGCGGTGTCATGCGATGAAGGACAGGGGTATTACCTGAGTCGACCGCTGGATGTCGACGCGTTCAATGATTTGGTGTCGGTCAGCGCGTAGCCCGTGTGAAGCGGCTTCCTTGAGCCCCGGGTTACCGGCGGCCTGAGGAGGCTAGGGCGTAACGCCCTAGCTGAGAGCAGATGTCACTTGTTCTTTTTTGCCGGCTTGTCTGACTTCTCTGATTTCTTGGCCTTTTCTGGCTTGCTATCAGCTTTCTTGGCCTTTTCTGGCTTGCTATCAGCCTTTTTTGCAGATTTTTTCGGCTCGGCCTCTGTTTTCTTGTCTTTCTTGTCGGAAGATTTCGAAAGCGCCGAAGCCGCCGCTGACTTCTTGGCCGGTGATGACTTTTTGTCTTTCAATTCCTTGCTGGCTTTGGAAGCGTCACCTTTGCTTTTTTTCTCGTCTTTAGCCACGTTGACCACCTCTCGGAGTATGCCGGTATTGGCACATTGCCTGTGCAAATGTTCACAAGCTGATCATTAGGCGAGCGCGTACAAAAGCGGTTCAACTTTTTTTGCTGCGGCGGGATGGCTTTGGTCGATGAATTGACGGGAGTTGGAGGGGGCGTCTGGCCGG
>NZ_JZRI01000028.1:0-48980 GCF_000952175.1 Pseudomonas sp. ES3-33
AATTCATACGACCCGAGGACACTAATATTTTTTCAAGCCCCCTCAAAGCCATCACCTTAGTAGTAAGCGTCCCGCCAACACACCTTCCGAACTCCCGTATTGGCGTCCACGTATTTTTAAGCGGATGCGATAGCCCTAAAGGTCAGGATTTGTAGACGCCAATGTCGAATTGGCCCATGTACAGGTAAAAAACTGCCCCACCCACAAGTCGGCACAAATCCAGCACAGGCAATGGTTCGCGAAGAATCAGACTGGGTCAGTGATATCTCGGCAACTGGTTCAATTCCGCTTGGCTTCACTGATCACCGGATAAGCGCTTCTACAACAGGCAGCTTTGGGTCGTTTTCTGCCTCTCGCGACCGGCAGAGATCGGCCAGAAGCGGTCACTGGTAGACACTTCGGGGTAATGTGCCAACTTATCAAATGAATAATGGCTAGCCCGTCGTCGGTCCGAACCAGGAGATGGCGCTCTGCGCGAATCAAGCGAAGAAACAGGCATGGAGATCCGCCGGCTGGTTTTTCAGCTTATGTGCGGGACTCGGAAGGAACAAGGGCGACCAGATCAGTATCGCCTACGTCGACGCCACTTTGTGAAAGCAAAGTCGTTACTTGCCCTCGGTGATGAGTCTGGTGGTTGAAGAAATGCATGACCAAGCCATAAAAGTTCCTGTCAGCGGGGGTTCCCTTCATGCTTGTGTAACTGAGGGGGTAATCTAGATCCGACTCTTTGATGGAGCGAGACCACGCGACAATTACCTGATCGAGCCAAACGCGATGTGTCGAAAGTTCGCGGATATCCGAGAACAGTAACTGGTCGAGGCTTTGGGGGGCCGGGAGCTGTTGAATCGGCTTCAGAGCCAGGTAGTTCGCTGGGTGCCTGGCAAATCGCTGCAGCCACACCGTGTCCCCCGCCACCAGGTGGTTCAACGTCCCGAGAATAGAACCGAAGAATGCTTGCCTATCCACTGACAGCTCTTCATCAGTCAGACTTCTGGCCGCCTCATAAACCTTCGCGTTCATCCAATCGTTGTAGATCGCCATCAGACAGATATGGTTGGTGCGGTCCATAGTGTTCATCCTTTGAGTGAATGCTTGGAAGGCGATCGACGCTCATATCGGGGCCATTCTAGAGGGCTTTTTGAACCGCCCCTGACTTCGTAGGTACGTGACCGGCCGCTTTGGGTCGATTGCCCCCCTTACTCACCAATAGGCCAATTACAGCCTTCAGGCATCCAAAAAACTGATCTCCGCACTGCAAAGAGCGCTGCTTATCGCAGCACCGTATGCAGCACGATAACGTAACTGTGGCACTAACACTCAAAACCATGGCTGATCAATCTAGCCAGCACCTCCCCCGCCTCACTTAATTCCCCTGGGGCCAGCATCAGGCGCAATTCGTGTACGGGCAGCTCAGGGAAGCCGTCGGCAACCGTCAGCACGCGCATGCCTTGGCTCACCCGGGCCCGGTCGACGATGCCAACGGCCAATCCGGCCTCGATGGCGGCTTCCAAAGCGATCACCCCGGCGCTGATGATCACCGTTCGCCAGCGGCGACCCTGCTGACTCAATGCGTCGACAGCCACGCTTCGATAGGGGCAACCCTTGCCGTGCAATGCAAGGGGCACCGGCTTGGCGAGGTCCTGCAGGTAGCCGTGTGCGGCTACCCACACAGGTTGGGTGATGCCGAAGGTCTTGATGCACCGCGCCTGCGGCACAGCAACATCAGCCGGGGCCACTAACAGCGCCATGTCCAGTTGCCCACGCTGCAGGCGCGTGTTCAAACGGCCACTGGAACCCGTTTCAACCTCAAGCTCGACGCAGGGGAAATCCGCCGCCAGGTGCGGCAGCGTACAAGCCAGTACCGCACCGGCGTACTCCTCAGAAATACCCAGCCTGACTCGACCACTGGCCACCGGCGCGATAAAGCTGGCTAGCAGCCCGTCGTGAAGCCGCAACAGTTCGGCGCTTTGCAGCGCAAAGCGACGGCCCAGCGGAGTCAGGCTGACTGTCTGGTTATCGCGCTCCAGCAAACGTCCCCCGGCCACGGCTTCCAGGCGGCGAACGTGCAGGCTGACCGCCGATGGGCTTTTATTCAAAAAGCTGGCCGCCGCGAGGAATTGCCCAAAGCGCAAGACGGCGTGAAACGTTCGCAGCAGTTCGATATCAAGCGCTTCAGCCATGGTTCAGTAATCCTGCATCAGTGGTGCTGATCGTATCGTTTGATTGCATCAGTCAATCATTCATACCATCGAACTCAGCCCCCTGTCAGGTGCCATTCGATGAACGTCATACGCTCACCTATTTTGATCAGCGCCGTGCTGCTGTCGGCCATGGTCGTCAGCTGGAGCTCTGGTTTCATCGGTTACCGCTATGTCGCCGACCAGGGAAGCGTCTACCTGGCCTCTGTGTGGCGTTTTATCCTGGCGGCGGCCGTGTTACTGCCTTTTGCCTGGGCGGGTTTGCGGACATTGCACGGCCGTGATGTGGCGCATCAAGCCCTGCTGGGGTTGTTTGCGATTGGTGGCTACATAGGCCCCATCGCCGCATCGATTCAACTGGGTGTCGCGCCGGGCACCGCCTCACTCCTGGCCAATTTGCTGCCACTGACCATTGTGGTGCTGGCAGTCAACGTGCCCGGGCAACGCACCCGCGGCTGGCAGTGGGTCGGCCTGGGGTTGTGTCTGACCGGCATGCTGATAGCCAGCGGCGCCAACGTGGAATGGGACGCCGCAGACCTCTGGGTCTACAGCCTGCCACTGCTGGCAGTCCTCTCCCTGGCGGCGGCCACGCTGTACCAGAAAGCCTCACCCGGCGCATCGATGCCCGCCTCCACCGCGCTGTTCATTCAGGTATGCGCCGTGATCCCGGTGTTTGCCGTGCTGGCGTGCCTCGAAGGGGAAATATGGCCGCCGACCAGCGCCGGGTTTGCCGGGGGCGTGGTGTGGCTGGTGATCTTCTCGACTCTGGGCGGTTATGGATTTTATTGGCTGTGCCTGCAGCGTTTCAGCATCCAACGCATCAGCAGTGCGCTGTTTCTGATGCCCCCGGTGACCCTGCTGTGGGCATGGCTGCAGTTCGGCGATCCGCTGACCGTGAGTGCGCTGGTGGGCGTCGGGTTGACCCTGTTGGGACTGCCATTGCTTGGGATGAGCACGGTGAGGGAGCAGGAGATAATCGACCAACAGCCGTCGCTCAAGACTTCCTGCAGAAATGAATAATTCAAGACTGCACGCTTAAACCAACCCAACCATGAAAACCCACGTACAAACCCACACCGATGATCAACACGCTCGACAGGTACGGCGCTCGACGCGCAACGGTACCCAGCCATGGCCAGCGATTGGACGCTTGTTAGCATCCATAGCCGCAGCAGCACCTGCAGCGCCTTAGTCCACGCATTGACATATCGGTAAATTTCGATATCCTGAAGCGATGGACTTACTTGAAATTTTCAAAGCACTGTCAAACCGCACCCGGCTTGAAATCCTCAAAGGATTGAAGGACCCGGTGAACAGCTTCCCTGCGCAGGACGAGGGAGATGTGCTCACCGTTGGCGTTTGCGTCAGCAGTATTCAAGAAGGCGTCGGACTGTCTCAGTCGACGGTGTCTGACTATCTTGCAACGCTGCAACGAGCCGGGCTGGTCGAAGTCAGGCGCATTGGTCAGTGGACCTACTACAAGCGAAACGAAGCAACCATCCGTGCACTCGCCGAGATCATAGGTACAGAGCTGTAATTTTTTACCGCATGATATCGATATTTCCCGATATCCCTTTTAATCGAAATAATACACTGTGAGGGGCTCGGAACACACGCAGTGATTTTCTATGCCGATACACATCGATATTTCCCGATATCCCTTTTTCAAGAAGTGAGGTTTCAAAATGAAAGCGATGATAATCAAATCCTTCGGTGGCCCGGAATCGTTCGAACTTTGTGACGTGACCAAGCCAGTGCCGGGCACGGGACAAGTCCTGGTACGGGTACACGCTACTTCCATCAATCCATTGGATTACCAGGTTCGCCGCGGCGATTATCCCGACCTGGTGCCACTTCCGGCGATTAGCGGGCACGACGTATCTGGCGTTGTCGAGGAAGTCGGGCCGGGCGTCACGGCTTTCGCTCCCGGCGATGAAGTCTGGTACACCCCGCAAATATTTGACGGTTCGGGCAGTTACGCCGAGTACCACGTTGCGGACCAAAGCATTGTCGGGAAGAAGCCTGCTTCCCTGAGCCATCTAGAGGCCGCAAGCCTGAGCCTGGTCGGCGGAACGGCGTGGGAAGCACTGACCGTGCGAGCGGCGCTCAAAGTGGGCGAGAGCATTCTGATCCACGGTGGCGCGGGAGGCGTCGGTCATGTAGCGATCCAGTTGGCAAAAGCCATTGGCGCGCGGGTCTTCACGACCGTGCGCGAGGCAAACTTTGAGTTCGCACGAAGCATGGGTGCCGATGTGATGATCGACTACGAAAAGGAGGATTACGTCGACGCCATCAATCGGGAAACGGACGGCCGCGGAGTCGACGTGGTATTTGACACCATCGGCGGCAACACATTAGCGCGCAGCGCGGACGCCCTCGCCCAACTCGGCCGGGTTGTCTCCATCGTGGACATTGCCCAGCCACAGAATCTCGTTCAGGCCTGGGGCAAGAACGCGAGTTATCACTTCGTTTTCACCCGGCAAAACCGCGGCAAGCTGGATGAGTTGAGCGCATTGATTGAGCGCGGTCAGCTGCGCCCGCACGTTGGCGCCGTCTTTTCACTTGCCGACCTTGCCCTCGCCCATGCGCGGCTGGAAAGCCCCAACAATGGTATTCAAGGGAAAATCGCGATTGCCGTCGTGCCGTCGCTTCTCACCAGCGCTGAACTCACTCCAGGGGAATCCCATGATTTATGAAATCGCTCTGCTGCCCGTTCACAAAGACCAGATTGAAAGCTTCCGGCATGCATTTGCACAGGTTGCTCCTTTGCTCTGCCGCGCAAAGGGTTACGGCGGGCACATGCTGGCCCAAGGGATCGAAACACCGCAGCAATTCAACCTGATCGTCCGCTGGCAATCACTCGAGGATCACGTCCCGGGCTTTGAAGCGAGTGAAGACCATCGGGTGTTCATGACGGGCCTGCAGCCATACTTATCGGCAGAACCGCAGGTCTATCACATTGAGGGAGCGGCGTTTGCTGCAGGTGATCCTGCTTTTTGAAGCTCGCAAATTACGAGGACTGTTCGGGCCAACTGACGCTTGCGCTGACTGGCCCGATACCCGCTGGTAAAGATGACTGCCAGCCATGCACTGCGCTTGCTACGACTAGTAAAATACAGAACTTCGCGGCCGTCACCTTGCGCGGCAGAACGCCTCGGATTGGCCCGGCGGCACAATTAGAGATAGTCTCTGCTCGTCCCCATACGAATCGCCAAATCATGACCAGCCCAGAGTTTTCCTCGGATGTAGAGGCCATACGCAGCATAGACGCCGTTCCGGTCATCTTGAGTATGGTCAAACACATCACCGGGATGCGATTTGCTGCGGTGGCGAGAGTGACCGAGCAGAAGTGGATTGCCTGCGCGGTGGATGACTCCATCAACTTCGGGCTCCAGCCCGGTGGAGAGCTGGTACTGGAATCCACTATCTGCCACGAAATACGCCAGCACAGAAAGCCGGTCATTTTCGGCCACGCGAGCCAACACTCGGTTTTTTCGCTGCATCACACGCCCAGGATCTACGGCCTGGAAAGCTACATTTCCATCCCCATCATCAAAGCCAATGGCGACTTTTTTGGCACCTTGTGTGCCATCGACTCCGTTACTGCGAAGCTGGACGATCCTGCTATCGAGAAAACGCTTACGCTGTTCGCTCAATTGATCGCCATGAACCTCGATACCCAGCGCGACCTGCTAGCTGCGCAAGCCTCGCTGGTGGATGCCAATGAAAGTGCCCGGCTGCGAGAGCAGTTCATTGCCGTGCTCGGACACGATTTGCGTACGCCGCTGAGCGCCATTCGCATGAGTGCTGAACTGTTGCAAACTCAATCGGCAGACAAACGTTCGCTGGGTCTGGTTGCAGCCATCCGCCAAAGCTCCGTACGCATGGGAACCCTGATCGAAAACGTGCTGGATTTTGCCCGGGGCCGAATGGGCGGCGGGATACCGAGCAAACGACAGGTGGTAGATGACCTGGAACGCACGCTGCGCCTGACCGTTGATGAAATTCAATCATCCAACCCCGCCGCACGCTTGAGCAGTTCGATAGCCATACCTGCGGGGGTGTATTGCGATCCGCTGCGCATCAGTCAATTGCTTTCCAACCTGTTGGGCAACGCAGTCACCCATGGCTCTACGACTGCCCCCATCAGCGTACAAGCCTATGCCGACGACGATGACGTCGTCATATCCGTGACCAATCAGGGCGAACCCATCCCTGCCAACCTGGTGCCGCTATTGTTCGAACCCTTCACGCGATCGGAATCAGGTCAACGTGGCGAGGGCCTCGGATTGGGCTTATACATCGCATCGCAGATCGCGACCGCGCACGGCGGAAGTTTGAAAGTGACTTCGACGCCTGAGTCAGGGACGAACTTCACGGCTCGATTTCCCGGGAAGCAGAAGTGGCTTTGATTTGAGGAGGCAACCTGTTCGACCGTACCTACTACAGCAGCGTGGCCAATGGTGCCTATAGCCCGTATGACATCTACGGCGACCCACGTAATGTGAAACTGACTGCCCGGTACAGCTTCTAAATAGCTGTTCGCCGGCTAAGGTCAGGGAAGGACATGAGCGTTTTGCGTGAGGGGAGCGTTTGCACCTCACGCTGGCGCGGCCACCGTGGAACGCCGAGGTTTGCACAGGCTATCGAGTCGCGAGCCGCTGTAGTGGGATTCGCGGAATAACCGCCAGCGCCCGAACAAACCGTAGACATGCATGATCCGCCCCTGCTCGCGATACCCCATGCGAATGTGCGCTTTAAGGGCTGGAATGTTGTGCGCCTCACAGACGTCCACCACTTTGTTACAGCCTTGGGCTTGCATCGCCTGCCACAGGCAGATTTGGCCATCGACTGAAAGTGCCGTACCAAAGTAACGTCGCGTCATCTCGCCCCCGAACGCGAAGAACTCGCCGTCCTTGACCGGGAACCAGCAACCGTAATAGTGGCGATCATGGTAGTTGCGTTTGCTGCCCCAAATGAAAGCTACCGCATCACCCTTGTCGTCCAGGTACATATGTCCGGTATGCCCTTCGGCGGCCAGTTCGCGCATGACTTCCACTCGGTCGCCAAAGTGCCTGGCGAACGCATCCGCGTTCTGTGTATCGATGTCGACCAAGCGTAATCCTGAGTATGGCCTGAGCTTTTGAGCCGGAACCGACGTGACCAGGTCACGCTCCATCCACAGTAGCTCCCAGTGGAAAAACACATAGCGCTTCCACAGAGTATTGACGGTGCGACGCAGGCCTTTTCGTTTGACTCGCACTCGTAGCTGCTGCCATGCACTCATGAAACCTCCCGGTGGAGTTAGGGGCGTTGTTCTAACGTGTTTGGTGAGTGAATGCGCGATGGGCGAGCAGCTAATGGGTTCCAACCAATACGACTGTTGCCATGAAGAGCCAACACGTCCATGCGCTTGAAGTGGGTATAGAACAGCGCTGCAAGTGCATATAAAAAGGCACGAATAGTTTTGTAACAAATTATTCAGCAGGCGCTAAATGTATCCAAGTCATTGCAGATGATTCTTAGCCACTCTGCACTTCGCGACAAGCAACCATCGGCCCTACTTTTATCGGCCTGCCCACCGAGGCTTCTAAAATGAGCGACTGCTTCGGGTCCGATGCAACCCTGCCCTATCGGCCAAAAGGAAACGCTTGGCCGTACGCCGGTTTTAGGTCAGACGTAGCGTTTAAGCGTCCACCCGTTCTTTTCGGACGCATGACCTGCCCTTTTAAAGTTACTCATTAACCTTTCTCATATTGCAGCCGATGTCCATGGCTTAGGGCATAGGAGCAATACAGATGAGAAACAACCAACCGGTTACGCAGCGCGAGGTTGCCCTTGGGCCTCAACAAAAACTCATCTCGGCAACGGATGCACGGGGCGTCATCACGTACTGCAATGACGCCTTCGTCGAGGTCAGCGGTTTTAACAAATCCGACCTGATCGGCGCGCCTCAAAACATCGTTCGCCACCCCGACGTGCCTTCCGCCGTCTTTGCTCATATGTGGGGTGCGCTCAAGCTTGGCAAACCGTGGATGGGCATCGTCAAGAATCGCTCGAAAAATGGCGACCACTACTGGGTCAACGCCTACGTCACGCCGATTTTCGAGGGGCAAGAGGTTGTGGGCTATGAGTCGGTAAGGGTCAAGCCGACGGCCGAGCAGATCCATCGTGCCGAAGCCCTCTATAAACGCCTCAGCCAGGGCAAGTCGGCCGTCCCGGTCAGTGATCAATGGCAACCCGCCCTGCTCGCCTGGCTGCCGGTTTTGACCATGGGCCTGGTGGGTGCATTGGGCGGCGTGTTCCTCGGTATGTCGGAGGCGATCATTCTGGCTGTCGGGGTATCGGTGCCGCTCGGGCTCTGGGTCTCGAGTCGACAGAACCGCGGCGCGCTGCGTCTGCTGAAAATGGCTGAAGCCTCAACCTGCGACGCGTTGCTGGCAAAAATGTACAGCGACGAACGTGGCCCCCAGGCAAGCCTTGAAACGGCGTTTGTCAGCCAGGCCTCCCGGCTCAAGACGTGCCTCACCCGGTTGCAGGATACGGCTGAACAACTGACCGGGCTGGCCGGCAGATCCGATGGCCTCGCCACCGAAAGTTCCCGTGGGCTTGACCGACAACGGGTCGAGACCGAGCAGGTGTCGGCCGCAGTCAATCAAATGGCCGCCACCACACAGGAAGTCGCCAGCCACGTCCAACGCACCGCCGACGCTACCCAGGAAGCCAATGTGTTGACCGGGCGTGGACGCGAAGTGGCCCGGGACACCCGGGAAGCCATTCAGCGCCTTTCGGTGGTGGTGGGTGAAACCGGGGTGACCGTCGCGCAACTGGCCAGGGACAGCAACGAAATCGGCACGGTAGTCGATGTGATCAAGGGCATTGCCGACCAGACCAACCTGCTGGCGCTGAACGCCGCCATCGAAGCTGCGCGAGCGGGCGACATGGGTCGAGGCTTTGCGGTAGTCGCCGATGAAGTGCGCCAGTTGGCGCAGCGCACGACGGAGTCCACGACGCAAATCCATGGGCTGATTTCCAAGCTGCAGGTCTCGTCCAACAATGCGGTGAAAACCATGGAAAGCGGTCATCGCCAGGCCGAAGAAGGCGTGGCGTGGGTGCTTGAAGCAGATAAAGCATTAGTCGGGATCAGTGAAGCGGTGGCAAACATCACGGACATGACTACCCAGATTGCCGCAGCGACCGAAGAGCAGACCGCCGTAGCCGAGGAAATCAGTCGCAACATCACGACCATTGCCAATCTGGCAGACCAGACGTCTGAACAGGCCAGGCATTCGGCAGAGCTGAGCAAGGAACTGACCCAGACCGCTAAAATTCAGTATTCATTGGTCGAGCGATTCAACCGATAACCCGTCGATTGCTGCCCGTCCCGACGGGCAGCAATCGGCCAGACGCGGTCATTGGAATGCACATCCAGGAAACAACTCGTGATCGGCTAAAAGCAGTCAGTCTGAGGCGCTTGGTAAGTCAGGGGCAACGCATCGCCATTAGAACATGTGATAAAGCACCAGCCCGCCCTCTGCATCCGGGCTTGCGTCAGAAAAGCCTTTGACCGCGTACAGTTGAATCTTCCATTCGTGGCTGAGCTTATGCGTGACGAAAAAGGTGAGTTCCTGAATTTGCGAACCGGTGGAGACGACTTTCTGCCTCCAGTCGTAGGAGGCGCCCGCCGTAGTGCGCACAGCCACGGGCATGGCGAAGCCGAGGCTGGCAAATATCGGGTCGTCGAAATTGCTATCGGGTAGGTCGCCAAACTTTTTCCATCCCAGGGTCGCGAAGCCGGTCACCGAGCCGAAGGCCTTGGCGATGTCAACCTGAGCGGTATAGTCGAATTCGCCGGTGCCCAGGCACTGATCTTCATCTGCGGTGGGGAACTTGACCTTGCCGATCAGATCCAGCAACACGCCCCCCTCACTGCCATCGAGCAACGCATAATCTGCGCTGGTGACAGTATCGCCCAAGCCACTCTCCACATCCCTGCAACCACCGGGCAACGGGTCGCCGTTCGGGCCGACTTCGGGGTTAGTGATGCGCAACCAGGGCACGGTAACCTTGTAGGTCATAGGGCCCGTTTCATACTTTCCTACAACGGGGACATACCAGATTTCCGAAGTGGTACCGGTGCCATAGTCACCGCTTGAATAGTCCATGCCGATGGCGGTGCTGAAGGTATCGCCCGAGGCCTGCACGGTAAAGCTTGCCAGCAGGCTGGCAAAAAGAGGCAGCATGGGTCTCATCGTCACCTCAAAATCCCGTTGAGAAGTGTTATCGAACATACCCAGCCTAGTTGCTTATTCACCGTTTGTAGAATTGCCGCAGCGCTTATGCCGAACGGCCAGATCGATCCACTTTCTCCACTTTCTCTACTTTCTCTACTTTCTCTACTTTCTCTACTTTTTCGACCTTTTCAGGTAGTTCGACTTTCTCTGGTCGCTCTACCTTCTCAATTTTTTCGACCTTTTCTGGCCGCTCCACTTTCTCAACTTTTTCTACCTTTTCGGGACGCTCTATCTTCTCGATTTTCTCTGGTCGCTCTACTTTCTCAGCTTTTTCGACCTTTTCTGGCCGCTCCACTTTCTCAACTTTTTCTACCTTTTCGGGTCGCTCTACCTTCTCGACTTTTTCAACCTTCTCTATCTTCTCTATCTTTTCAGGCCGTCCACTGTTGTACTCCTTCTCGGGTTGCTCCATTTTCTCGACATGCTCTGATTTTCCAGATTTGTCCACGGTCTCGGATTTGCCGCTGTTGTTGCGGTCGTCCGCGTGGCTTCCACCGCTGCCGCCCTCACTGCCTTCACTACTTTCACTGCGCGGGCTTAAATCGCGCCCACCGCTACCGCTGCTGTTGTTGGGGTTGCCCGAGTCATCGGCACTCTGTTCCGTGTCGGCGCCCGTTCGGTCGTCACGTCCCCCATGGCCCCTGCCCGAGGTATCGGCGCGTTCGCTATGGAACTCGACACGTGTTGCCCGTATTTCACGCGTACCACTAAACACGCCGCTCACACGAACGCGTCGATCCAGTGCCAATGTGGTGGGCTGCTCCCCTACAAACACTGTGTCGTGCCCCAGTGTCACATTGAAGCCTGCGACCACCAGGTGTCGGTCCCGTCGGCTTTGTACCAGACCTTCGATCACGGCCTCATGCACACGGCCGGCAAAAGGCAGACTCGGGTCAGGACTGCTTTGAGCGACCTCCAACTGGTGACCGGACCATTGGCCACGCACCAGCACTTCCTGCCCCGGTGCCACGCGACTTCCCAGTTTCAGCCCCTGGAGGCTGCCGGCAGGATCTATCGAGCCGATGGCACTAGCTTCCCTGAGGGTAGGCGCCCGTTCGATGCGACTAGCGAATACTTCACCATTGGCATCTCGTAGACCGCTGACTCTGACCGGTTCACCCGTGCGTAGCCCTTCAGCAACCCGAGCCCCCACAGCAAGACGCACGGGTTGCCCCATGACCCGCAGCGGCGCCGAAGCAGTGGGTAGTGCCGTCAGCGGCCCTTCATAGACGTTCAGGATCGAGATACGTCCGGCTCGCAGGCCTTGTTTGGTGGCGAATGCTTCCACCGCAACAACCTGTCCTATCGCCAGATGAGCGCTACTCGCGGCGACGCCGTTTTCGCTCACCGGTACGTCTTTGCCGAAGTGTACTTCCATTCCATTGACGCAAATCGAAGCGAACCCAGTGATGGTGCCAACGATTCCAGTGCCGCCAACACCTCCCGGATCCAGGATCGGTGCACCCGTGCCACCCACCCCGCCGTGACCACGATTGATGATGGTGCCATCCACGCCGGCAGCCACCGCGCCCGTACCTCCGGTGCCTCCGGGACGCTGTTGCAGCGGCGCACCGGTGCCGCCGACGCCACCGCTTTCGGCGTGGATGCCTGTGCCGCCCACACCGCCTGTCTTTGCCCCGGTACCGCCAATGCCACCCGGAAACTGCAAGCCCGATGCGCCCGACATTCCCACTTCCTCGCGGCTAACACATGCCGGTGCTGCGTCGACCCGTGCGGGAGTCACCAGGTTCAGTCCAAAACCCAGGACAAGAGTGACAATACTGAAGCAGCGCTTGAGGGAGATCATGGGGCAGGCGTCATCGACGAAACGGGATCGGTGGGCTCAGTGTAGAAATAGAGTCCGATTGTGATGCGTTGACGTTGCTCGATACCTGGCGAATCAAGATTTTCGAGGTCTGCGGCAAGCCGGCTGAAATTGAGCAGGGTTTGCATCCCCTCCCTGGCAACAGCCTCGCGCAAAGTGTCGACACTGACCGCGGCCAGGGCGTCGTAGTGCACGCTGCGCTCGAAGAAAGGCAGGCCTTCCCCGCTCAGGTTATGCACCGCTGCACTGGCGTGATCGTGCAGGTTGTGGCCAAGGTAAGCGGCTTTCTCGTCGAAGCCCTTCTGCGGCAAGAACGCCTGGGCTTCAAGGTGTACACGGTCACGTTCATCGAGACGTACGACGCCGAGGCGCAACCATTCATCGAGCACCACCCGCGCGCGGATGTCCGTACTGACCTTCGCCATCAGGGCATCAAAGGAGCACTCACCGCCGACACTGGCCAGTCGCGGCAGAGGTAACGCCTGGCCAGCATCCGTGCAGAAAGGCCGACTGTTGGTCCAGGCGTTGACCAGTTGCGCGCTTAAAGTAATGTTCTCCGGCAGCGCAGCGATTGACGTCTCGCTCTCGTTTCGCAGCCGGCGCACATCCTTGCGATGAACCCCCGTGAGCAGGCTGATGCGGCTGTCGCTCGAAACTTTGTCATCCAAGCGAAACTCACGATCAGCCACATCGACAAACACCTCTTTAAGCAAATCGGCGAATACCGTATAGGTGACCCCTTTGCGCAGCATCAGGCGCACCAGCGGGCGCATGACCCGCCGCAGGGCTCCTAACAGAGAGGGAGGTAAGGTGGGCGATTGCATACAGCACATTCCTTGACAGATAAACCCAGTATAACGACGTGGAAAAAATTCCCATATGAGCTGTTACGCACTTTTTCCAGGAATAAGGGATAGCTGCAAGCGCTCACTGCACATGCGTTACGGGCAATAACGGGATGGACCAAATCTCATACAAAACTCTCTCCGAAGGTTTTGTATGAGATCCCATCAGAGTGAATCAGCTCCTGCTGGTGTCATCCCCTGCTTCGCCGCCGACATGAATGCCGCGGTCATCACCCTGTTCGCCACCCACAGGGTTGCCACGATTATCGCCAGGCTCACCCCCAACGTGATTTCCATTGTCGTCGCCAGGCTCGCCGCCAACATGATTGCCATGATCGTCCCCGGGCTCTGCGCCAACATGATTGCCATGATCATCACCAGGCTCACCACCAACGTGATTGCCGTGATCATCGCCAGCCTCAGCATGGTTGCTGCTGCGGCCAGAATTCGAATTCCCGGCGTTGCCCTGGCCTGCATCGCCATGGCTGCTGCCACTGCTACCACCGCCGTTGCCAGCATGACCACCACTACCACTGCCACCACCGCTGTTTCCACCATGACCGCCTCCACCTCCGCTTCCGCCGCCGTTTCCACCGCCGTTTCCACCGTGGCCACCGCCACCACCGCCACCACTGCCGCTGCCGCCTCCTCCTCCGCTACCGCTGCCACTACCGCCATTTCCGCCGTGCCCACCACTTCCGCCTCCACCGCCATGTCCGCCACCTTCTTTGGCGTAAGCACTGGAACCATGAAAGATCGTATCCGGCACCGAAACAATGGACGCCGACAGCACACCACCTATGGCCATCGCCAATAGTGCCTTCTTGAACAGCCTATGAATCTGCATTTTTCGTCTCCTGGTCATTACCGCGAGAAACGCCAAATCAAGTCAGAAGTCGTAGTAAGTTTTTTTGGCATTCCGTGCGTGGGATTTTTTCCCACGCATAATAATTAGACCTCTTTGCACGTAGGTTCAAGTGGCGCACAGAAAAGTCGACCGATGGTTGGCCTGGAAAGAAGCTGGAAATGACTTACCGCAGATGATCTTTTTCGGACGGGACAGGCACTCAGTGCCATAGCCAGCAGCTGAGTGCCGGGGGCAAATGCAATAGTAATGTGGGTCTATTCGTCGACGCGCCCTTCGAGAAGCTCGACGAACGTTGTGAGTAGCCAGAGGTCAAACGGATACACGTCACTAAGGAGACGTCTGATGGTTACTCACTTCAAAGTAGGCGGGCATTTGGCCTGCGGTCACAATGGCAACCAACTCACCTCGACCACTGAACTGGCCCGCGTGAAATGCAGAAGCTGCCGCAACACCGACGCATTCAAGGACGCACGCAAAAACCAGCTCAATTTGGCAAGACGCACGGCTCGCAAAGCAAAAATCACCCACGCGGCTAATGACTGGCGGGCAGCGTGGACCGAGCGACTCACCACCATGAAAGGGCGACAACGCCTGCCCCGTGGCTTTGCCGGCCAATCATTCGTCTAGCATGCCCATCTGGCGGCTGCGACGCCATTCCCCCAGCCGCCAACCCCGACGATTCAAGCAAAGCCAACAGCCTCCTCGGCTGATTTTGGCGATTATCGACTGCTTCAACTAGCATTTCGTAGCGTAACTGGGCTCTTTTCTTGTTTTCAGAGCGATCGCACAAGGACATGCTCCGTACGTGGCTCTGAATGCAAACGGTTGGAAAGTCATGACTGAACCGAGCAGTCCGAATAAGGGCACCAATAATGACAATGGCGTGACTGAAAAAACTGGATATTGCTTCAGCAGTGAATTCCATACCCAGTAGCCTAACCGTGTATTGGGGTATAGCTGGAACAGGATCGACAGGACGGCGCGGTAGTCGAGTTGATTCACCAATGCGCTGTAACCCGTCGAGCCGTTACTGTCCCATCAACGATGGAGATTATGCTCAGCAAACCACACAGAGCGAGCCCCATGCCCGCGTGCTGAAACAGGGAAATCGCAGTGCAGAACCTGCGACGGCTGGCCAGATTTTCATCTCAAGGGCCACCATTTTCTCCTGTGGTGGTCGCGCCTGAGTTCAGGCGATCTGAAAATCCGATTTTTTCAACAGAATCGGCCAAAAGCGGACTTTCACCATTTAATTGCTCGGAGTGATTTGCGCAAATAGTAAATGGCTGCCACATCTAAAAGCGTCGCCGAACCGCCTCAGTGAGTCTCCCACGCAAGCCTGACCACCAGCCCTTGAGATTCAACGCGTCATGATCGGCCGCAGCAGCGCCTGCCCTTCGTACAGCGTCGACAGATACCGTTCGCGCATGTCCTCAACGGTCATGCGCGATGCGTGAGTAGTCAGCGTCAGCGTTGCCTGTAATTGCCCTTTCCAATCAATCAGAGGCACGCTCAACACCCGCATGCCCACTTCATATTCCTGATCCACCATCACGTAACCACGCTCGCCCGCCAAGACGATTTCGCGGCAGATCAGTGCTTCGTCGGTGAGCGTATATGGCGTAATGGCCCGGGGCGGGTTCCGTTTGAAGTATGCGCAAAGCGCCTCCTGCGAAAAACTCGCCAACCACAACCGTCCGCTGCCGGTGCAATACATCGGCACACGTGAACCAGGTCGGATCGACATCGAGGTGATGTGGCTATAGCGACTACGCACCACATGCACAATGTCATCACCGTCGCGAACACCTACCGATACATGCTCCTGGGTGGTTCGTGCCACCTGTTCGACGATGGGCCTCAGCATGCGCGGCAGCACCGCGGAATCGACATAAGCCTGGCCGATACGCAAGGTCTTGGCGGTCAGCCAGTAATGGCGGCCGTCGGTCTGCGCAAAGTCGTCATGCACCAGGGTTAGCAGAAAACGCCGGGCGGCGCTCTGGGTCATATCGGCCATTCGCGCCACTTCCGGCACGCTCAGGCGCGGATGCTCCTGGGAAAACAACTGCAACAGCGCCAAGCCTTTTTGCAGGCCGACGATCAAATCCCGCGGGTGGATCGTAGGTTGCTTCATCACCTGGACTCTTTATCGCACACAGACTGCGATTATCGCACTGGCGATGCGATTATCAACTGAATCGTGCACAAGCTCGATTGTTCGCCGCGTTCACCGCTTGCAGTATCGGCCTTACAACAAAGCCAATAAGCGGGTATCTCTCATGATTCAGGGTTCGACTGAACTAGTCGCCATCGTCGGCTCGCCTGTAGCCCAGGTGAAATCGCCGGAAAACTTCAATCGCTGGTTCGCCGACCACCAGCAGAACGTCTCCATGCTCGCCATTGACCTTGCACAGACCGCCCTGGATGACTTCGTCCAGACCCTGCGCGGCTGGCAAAACCTGCGCGGATGTGTGGTCACCGTCCCTTACAAACAACTGTTGGCCACCTGCCTGGATAGCGTCAGTGCACGCTCGGCGGCACTACGCTCGGTCAATGTGATACGCCGCGAAGCCGACGGTCGACTTGTGGGCGATATCGTTGACGGCGAGGGTTTTCTCAACGCTACGCGCAAACACGGTTTCACCCCCGCGAACACACAGGTTCTGGTGATCGGCACCGGCGGCGTAGGCAGCGCGATTGCGTATTCGTTGTGCCAGGCCGGGGTCAGCCACTTGGCCATCAGCGACATCAGCCAGGAGCGCGTCGAGGTGCTCGGCGACCTTCTGCGCAACGCTTTCCCGGAAGTTACGATCAGCGCAGGACCGGACTCACTTAATCACTTCGACCTTGTCGTCAACGCCTCACCAGTCGGCATGAGTGCAACCAGTGATGACGGCCCGATGCCGTTGCCGACCGCGCTGATGCAAACCCTTAACGCTAAAACCCTTGTGGCCGATGTCGTGACATCACCCGCGGTGACACCTTTTCTCGCCTTGGCCCGAAGACTGGGCTGCCCGATTCAGACCGGGCCGGAAATGGCATTGGCGCAGTTGGGCAACCTCGGTCACTTCATGGGTGTGACGCCGCTGGAGATCTGACCCTCCGGCGCGTCCTTGACAGGCGATAACAATGAACACTACGACTTTCCTGCATTCTGCCAATGCCGAGCTGACTTATGATGTGATCGTCCTGGGCAGCGGCGCAGCCGGATTCGCTGCAGCGGTGACTGCCAGTTGCCGCGGCCTTAAAGTTCTATTGGTGGAAAAGACCGAGGCCTTCGGCGGTACGTCGGCGATTTCCGGTGGTGCGGTGTGGCTGCACGATACCGACCAGGCCCGTGCTGCCGGGCATCACCTGCCCGCCGAACAGATGCGCATTTACCTGAAAGAGGTGATCGGTACGGGCTACAACCCGCAATTGATCGATGCCTTCATCGAGCAAGGCCGCGAAGCCCTGCGGTACCTGGAAACCCACAGCGAACTCAAGTACAGCCTGAGACCGTTGTCGCCCGACTACTACCCGGACTTGCCGGGTGGCACGCAAACAGGTCGAGCGCTGGAAATCGACGAGTACGACGGTCGTCGCCTCGGCGAGCATTTCAAAGACCTCAAGCGCCCCCCGGATGGCATGCTGCTTTTCGGCGGCATGATGGTCAATCGTGTCGACATCCAGCACTTCCTCAGCATCAAGCGTTCGCCGAAATCCCTCTGGCACTGCCTTAAACTGATCGGACGCTACGCCGTCGACCGCCTCAGCCACCCACGCGGCACCCGCCTGACCGTGGGCAATGCCTTGATCGCGCGCCTGGCCACCAGCGCTATGGCCAACGGCGTCGATCTATGGCTGCAAGCGACGGCCGAGGCGCTGATCGTCGAGCAGGGCTCGGTAAAAGGTGTGCAGATTTCCATGGGCGGAGTGCCCCGTTCCGTGTTCGCTCGTGGCGGTGTGGTGCTGGCCATGGGGGGGTTTGCCGCCGGGGCACAAGCCGCAGAACACCGGCCCGCTACTGATTCGGAGCATTGGAGCATGTCACCGCCTGCCAACGTCGGTGATGGGCAACGCTTGGCCGGCTCTGTCGACGCGGCAATTGGCGACAACCTGTCGGCGAATTTCTTCTGGGCCCCGGTTTCGGTGCTGCACAAGACCGACGGGAGCGTGGAACGCTTTCCGCATCTGGTCACCGACCGCGCTAAACCCGGTGTCATCGCAGTCAACCGTGCCGGGCGGCGTTTCGTCAATGAAGCCAATTCCTATCACTGTTTCGTCGAAGCCATGTTCGCCGAAGGCGGCGCCAATGCTCCCTGCTGGCTGATCTGTGACAGCGAAGCACTGAACAACTACGGCATGGGTTTGGCGCGTCCGCGACCCGTCGACAACAGCGCACTGATCGACGCCGGTTATCTGTTACGTGCCGACAGCCTCGCCGACCTGGCACGCATGGCCGGACTGGATGCGCATTCTCTGGAGCAAACCCTGGCGCAATACAACGACGATGCCGAACGAGGCGTCGACCAACAGTTCGGCAAGGGAAGTACGGCCTACAACCGCTACATGGGTGATCCACTGCATCAACCCAATCCATGCCTGAAACCCCTGCGCAAGGCGCCGTTCTACGCGGTGCGTTTATTTACCGGCGATCTCGGTTCAGCCCGAGGCCTGGTCACCAATGGCCAGGCCAACGTGCTGAATCGCAGCGCAGCGCCGATCCCCGGCCTCTACGCTGCTGGCAATGAAATGAATTCAATCATGGACGGTACCTATCCTGGTCCCGGAATCACCCTTGGCCCAGGCATCACTTTCGGTTATCTCGCCGCCAGCGATATCGCTCGCCGGCTCGAACACAGCACTGCACAACCATCCCGCACTGGAGAACACCATGTACTACGAACTGCGCACCTACACGATTAAACCAACCAAGCTCGGCGACTGGCTGGCCCTGTACAAAAGCGCCGCATTGGCCGTGCAGCAAGAACACTTGGGCAACCTGGTTGGCTTCTTCACCACCGAAATAGGTGAAGTCAATCAAGTGGTGCACATCTGGGGCTACGCCAGCCTTGACGACCGCATGACACGCCGCAATGCCATGGCGGCCGATCCACGCTGGCAGGACTTCGCGCGGCAGAACAAGGAACTGGACGCCGTGGTGACGCTGGATTCACGACTGCTGCGTCCGACCGACTTTTCCCCGCTCAAATAGCACTTCCGCCGCGTTGCGCTGCTTCTGATCGGGAGCGGCCAACCTCATTCCCTCTCGCGGTAATTCTTATGTACATCAGCGATCCCCTGCTTTGTGATGTTCTGGTCGTCGGCTCTGGTGCCTCTGGCCTGGCAGCGGCGGTGACTGCTGCGCAACTGAACCTCGACGTCATCGTTGTGGAGAAGGAGCCGCAGCTAGGCGGCACCAGCGCTTGGTCCGGCGGTTGGCTGTGGATTCCGCGCAACCCATTGGCCATCGCCGACGGTATCGTCGAAGACCTGGAACAGTCGAGGATTTACCTGCGTCATGAACTACGCAGCGAAGTGCTCGACCCGCGCGTAGAAACGTTCCTGGAACAAGGGCCGAGGATGATCGACTTTTTTCAACGCCATACCGAGGTGCAGTTTTTCTCCGGCAGCAAAATGCCTGATTTTCACGCCGGCGAAGGCCATGTAAAAGGTGGCCGCTCGGTCTGTGCGCAACCATTTGACGGTCGTCGCCTGGGCCCTTGGATCAACAAACTCCGCCCCCCGCTCGACATCATCAGCCTTGCGGGAATGGGCATCGCCGGCGGTGCCGACCTCAATCATTTTCTCAACGCCCGCCAGTCGCCGTCCTCATTGCTCTACGCCGGCAAGCGACTGTTGCGCCATGCCCGCGACCTGCTGTTTCATGGCCGGGGCCTGCACCTGGTGAACGGCAACGCACTGGTTGCCCGCCTGCTGAAAAGCGCGCTGGATCGTAAAGTTCGCCTGCTGACCGACACGCCCGTACGCGAACTGCTGCGTGACGGTGAGCGCGTGTTCGGAGCTCGTGTCGAATCTGCCGGGCGCCTGATCGAGATCCGCACTCGACGAGGCGTGGTGCTCGCTTGCGGTGGTTTTCCCCACGACCAGCAGCGCATCGCCCGCCTGTTCGGGCATGCCCCCAATGGCACCGAACATTTGAGCGCAGCGCCCAAAGGCAATACCGGCGATGGCTTGCGCCTTGGCGAAAGCGTCGGAGCGTGCGTGGCATCCGACTTGACCCATGCTGCAGCGTGGGCACCGGTGTCCCGAGTGCCGCGTGAAGATGGCGGTTTCAGCGGTTTTGCGCACCTGATGGAACGAGCCAAACCCGGATTCATCGCCGTGCGCCAAAATGGCCAACGCTTTGTCAACGAGGCCGACTCCTACCACGATTTCATGTGCGCGCTGTTTGAGGCCACGGAACCTGGAGAATGCCCTGTGTCCTGGCTGATCTGCGATCACCGCACACAACGTCGCTATGGACTGGGCTGGTCCAAACCCTTTCCGTTTCCGACCGCCAGGTATGTGCGCGAGGGCTATCTGTTCAAAGCCCCGACGTTGGTCGAACTGGCACTCCAATGTGGCATCGATGCGCAGCAGCTCGAAGAGACCGTTAGCGCTTTCAACCTAGGCGCGGAACTCGGTCACGACCCACTATTTCACCGTGGTGAGTCGTTGTACAACAGAGCACAGGGGGAAGTTTTACATGGGCCAAACCCGTCCCTCGGCAGTCTACGCAGAGGGCCGTTCTATGCGGTGAAGCTGGTGCCCGGCAGCCTCGGCACCTTCGCCGGCCTGAACACCGATGCCTGTGCCCGCGCATTAGATGAACACGGCGCGCCGATCCCGGGGCTATTTGCCGTAGGCAATGACATGAACAGCATCATGAACGGCCATTACCCAAGCGGCGGCATCACGCTCGGTCCTGGAATGACCTTCGGTTACATCGCCGCAAGAGTTCTTGCCGGTCAGGCAGACGAAGGAAATCAGCCGGTCGAAATGAGCTTTTCCAAGGCAGAAGAAATCGCCGGGGCAGATGAGCGTATGCGAAGTGATCAAGAAAAATTATCGGGAGTCTGCAATGAAAAATACACCTAGCAAGGCAATGCCTTCACGCTTGGCGTCCAGCTACCCAGATGTCCAACATGCATTGGACACGAGCATCCCAAGCAAAAAAATGGATGTGGCAACTCGTATCGTCTTGTGGGCAGCAAATGAAGCTGGCCTGAACAGGGCCGATATAGTTGTCGCACTCTCAAAAAGAGACCCAGAGCTATTCGACGACCTTTTCGCCGAAATGGAGGAGCAGCAATTCAAACTGTTTGAGCGCGGAGACGAGTTGCACCTATCGTTTTTCAGCAAGGCACGTGTCTATAACGCTAGCGCTTGGTTGGCTCGTGGAGCCCCTCATGAAGCAATATACGAGTCAACTTTTGCGACGGAAAAAACGCTCGTGGTTGCTGATTTTTTCTAGCAAATAAACGGCCATGCAATGATCTTGAGAGCCACCGTTGGTGGGTGAGCTTCCAGTCAGCTTGTGACGCCGTCGATGACGTTTACTATTCCAGGGCTGATTGGCCATTGGTTGGCCTCGCTGTTGGCTTTCAAACCCTGGGCATAAAAGTGTGCGTCCCGGTCGATCTCTTATTCATAAGTAGTGATGCCGGCGATATGGCGCGCGGCGATGTAGCCGAAAGTCAGCGCCGGCCCCAGGTTGATACCGCCAGCGGGGTAGTGGCCGCCCATGATGCTGGCCATGTCACCTCCCGCCGCATACAGGCCGGTGATGGCCCGGCCCGAGTCGTCGAGGACCTGGGCGTGTTGATTGACCTTGAGCCCGGCGAAAGTGCCGAAACAACCCGGTTCGACTTTCACGGCATAGAACGGCCCTTGTTCAATAGGCGCGACGCAGGGGTTGGGCTGCTGCAGCGCATCACCCTGTTTGCGGTTGTAGGGCGTCGAGCCTCGGCCGAATTGCGGGTCCTGGCCATTGCGCGCGTGGCGGTTGTAGTCCGACATGGTGGTGCGCAAGCCAACTGGGTCGATGCCGCAGGCCAGTGCCAATTCCTCCAGGGTCTTGCCGCTTTTCAGATAACCGCTGCGGATGAAGGATGACAGCGGTACCGGAAACGGCCGAGAAATACCCAAGCCATAACGTCGCTGAAAGCCATGACTGCAGATTAACCAAGAGGCCACTGCTTCGCCGGGCGGGGAGCAGTCGACCATGGCCGTCACATAGTCGTAGTAGCCATTGGCTTCGTTGACGAAGCGCTGACCGTTGCTAAGCACACCGATGATCCCCGGCTTTCCGCGCTCGATGATGTGCGGAAAATGGCCGCTGCTGCCATCGCGGTGTGGCACTCGTGAAACCGGTGCCCAGGCCACAGGCGACACCTGCTGGGTGTCGACTCGGGCGCCGGCGCTCTCGCCCAGCCGCAGGCCATCGCCAGACACGCCGAGGGGCGGCAGTGCCAAGTGTTCGTGTCCGGTCGGTGTGCGGGGGAACAGGGCCTTGCGCCGTTCGATATCATTGGCGAAACCGCCGGCCGCGAGCACCACCGCCCTGCGAGCCTTGATGCGAATCGAACCTTTGGCTGTGCGAACCACGGCGCCCTGAACCTGATTGTTCTCGCGCAACAACTCGGTAACCGGTGCCGATTCCCACAGCAGCACGCCAAGATCGTCGGCGGATTTCGCCAGGCGCGCTACCAGCGCCACGCCGTTGACCAGTTGCATCGCCCGACCATGCACGGCGAGGTCTAGCAAATGGCGAGTGAAACGCCGTGTAACGTGCCAGGCCGCCGACCAAGAGCGGGTCAGGTTGAGAAACGCGGTAAGGTCTGCGCCCGCCATGATCGGCATGCCCATGAAGGCTGTTTCGCGCATGGTTTTGCGCAGGCGCTTGAGCAGCTTGCCGACGTTGCGCGCGTCATAGGGCGCGGCGATCACCGAACGCCCGCCGGTACCGGCCCCCGGCGTGTCCCCATGAATGTCGGCAATCGCGTTGCCGTCGGCGAATTGCAGCGAGGTGTGTTGTTCGAAGAACGCCACCATGCGCGGTGCGGCCTCAAGGAAGGCATCGATCATCGCCGGGTCATACCGATCGCCCAGTTCATGTTCTAAGTAGGTGCGCGGTTGTTCAACGTCTTCAACGATGCCGGCCCGTCGGGCCAAGGGATTGCACGGTACCCACGCCCAGCCACCGGACCAAGCTGTGGCGCCGCCGAAAACCGGGTCTTTTTCCACCACTATCACTTTCAGGCCATGCCATGCCGCCGTCACGGCCGTTGCCAGGCCGGCTGCACCGGAACCGACGATTAGTACATCGCAGTCGATGTCGGGGAGGCAGTACGGTTGGACACGCATGGTATGAGCTCCGATGCTTATTTATTGGAATTTGATTCCGGAAAATATAGTAAGGCGGAACTGGGCGGCAAGTTGCTGATCCGCAAAATGGGCGGTTATCGGACAGCTAGTTCAGATTTCGCTCGCCTGCGAAAATCCTTCGCGGGACCGTGCTTGCTCACGAAGATGGCGTGTCAGTCGACATTTAAGTTGAATGACCCACCGCACTCGCGAGCAAGTCCCACACGCATTTGGCCTTATCAAAGGTGTGCGCTGTTCGAACACTTTCAAAGTACCCTTGTATAAGAAAATGGAATCAGGTTCTAAATTATTGAAATTCGACTTCCAACAATAATCACAAGAGGACCGCTGCATGAGTTTGCCCCTTCGAATAGCCCTTATCGGTGCTGGCACCATGGGCCAGCAGCATTACCAGCATCTGAAAAATCTGACTGAAGCGACGTTGTGTGCAGTGGCCGACCCCGGGCCCCAAGCACCGGGTCTCGCGAAGGAGTGGGGTGTGGAATATTTCGCCGATCATCGTCAGATGCTGGAGCAGGTAAAGCCTGCTGCCGTCATTGTCGCCAACCCGAATGCGCTGCACGTCAGCACCGCGCTCGATTGCCTGGCTGCCGGCGTCCCGGTGTTGCTGGAAAAGCCGGTGAGCGTGCACCTGGATGAGGCCCGTGAGCTGGTGACTGCCTCGAAGTCGAGCGGCGTTGCGGTGTTGGTCGGCCATCATCGACGCCACAATCCCTTGATCGTGCGCGCTCATGAACTTGTCCACAGCGGCGCGTTAGGGCGGTTGAGCACCGTGACCGCGCTCTGGCAATTGCGCAAACCCGATAGTTATTTCGAGACAGCCTGGCGCCGCGAGCCCGGTGCGGGCATGTTGTTGACTAACCTGATCCATGATCTCGATCTGCTCAGGCATCTGTGCGGCGAAGTTCGCCAGGTGCAGGCCATCACCAGTAACGCCGTGCGTGGGTTTGCCAACGAGGATTGCGCGGCCGTGCTTCTGCAATTCGAAAACGGTGCGCTGGGCAGTCTGACCGGGTCCGATGCGGTGGCGGCACCCTGGAGCTGGGAGCTGGGTTCCGGAGAGAACCCGGTATATCCACGCCAAGCCGACCAACCGTGCTACTTGCTTGCGGGCACTGCGGGAGCGCTGAGTATCCCGCAGCTCAAACGCTGGCACTACACGCAAGCGGACGGTGGATGGCATCAACCCTTGGTGCCGACTAACGAGCCCTGCAGTGTCGATCAAGCGCTGCGCTTGCAGCTGCAGCACTTCGTGCGCGTTGCGCGTGGAGAGGCCGAACCGCTGGTCAGCGCCGCCGATGCAGCCCGCACCCTGGCGCTGGTCGAAGCGATTCGCCAAGCCGCTGAAACCGGGCGCGCCTGCGCACCCGCCTTGATCGAGGGTTGACCATGAGTGAACGAATTTTTTCCCTGGCCAGTCTGACTGTGCTGGAGTTGTCACCGCCGGACATGGTCGAAGTTGCGGCGCGGGCCGGTTACAGTCATGTCGGCTTGCGCCTGTTGCCGGCGACCCCAGAGGAACACCATTTTGCGTTGGTCGCCGATGCCGATCTGCGGCGCCAAACCTTGGCACGTCTGCGCAATACCGGCATTCGTGTCCTGGATATTGAAATCCTGCGGCTTAAACCGGACACCGTTGTTGATGATTTCGAGCGGGTGCTGGCAGTGGGAGCCGAATTCGGTGCCAGTGAGTTGCTGGTGGCTGGTAACGATCCTGACGAGGAGCGGCTGACAGAAAACTTTGCCCGGCTATGCGATCTGTCAGCGCCCTACGGACTGCATCCGCACTTGGAGTTCATGCCCTGGACCGACGCGCCTGATCTGCAGCAAGCCGTGCGCATCGTTGAAAAGGCCGAACGTGAAAACGCAGCAGTGCTGGTCGACGCGTTTCACTTCGATCGCTCTGGGTCACGGCTGGAAGATCTGGCCAGGGTTGCCCCCTCGCGCTTGCGGTACGCGCAGTTGTGTGACGTAGCGGGTCCCCGGCCTGCAGACATGGCCGAGGTCTTACGGCAGGCGCGTAATGAACGGCGTTTTCCAGGCGATGGCGATTGTGATCTGCCAGGGCTGTTGCGGTGTCTGCCGGCTGACATCCCTTTGAGTCTGGAGATTCCCACCGCGAAACTGCTGGAGCAGGGCGTGAGTGGGCTGGAACGGGCGGAGATGGCATTGAGTAAAACCCTTCAATTGCTAGCGCGACTGACTTAGCTCCCGTGAAGTTTTTCACTATGAACATGGGCCCCCAATTACCATTAGCGCCCCGCTTCCGGTGTCGATCAGCTATTGCCAGAAGGTGTACGCCAGCCTGCTTGGCTGGCTATTGCTCCCCACCACCGGACCCGGACCAAACAGGCAACATCAGCCCAATTGAGCCTGGATCTGTTTCACTACGCCCTGCATCGCCGGCAAGTAGCGACGAGCGGCTTCCTCAATGGGCATCGCTTTAGCGATGTACACCAAATTCAGGCAGCCCATCACCTGCTCCTCGTGCATGACCGGGATAGCAATGGCGGCGATCTTGCGTTCCAGGCCCCAGTGCGAGTTGTTTTCGCCATACCCCTTGGCCAGCGTGTGCTCCACCAGCCGATCGACAAAACGACGATCCGCGGCCAGCACCGATTGTTCATCTTCGCGGCTGATCATCAATTCGATCAACTCTTCCCGCTCGGCGGGTGGGCAGAACGCAAAGTACGCACGCCCGGTCGCGGTCATTAGCAAGGGCAGGCGCCGACCCACCATGGAGCGGTGAAACGACAGGCGGCTGAAGCGATGAGTGGTCTCGCGAATGACCATGGCATCGCCGTCCAGCGTGCACAGGTCGGTGGGCCAGATGACTTCCTGCAACAACTCTCCGAGCAAGGGCGCGGCGATGGAGGAAATCCATTGCTCATCGCGAAAACCTTCACTGAGTTCGCGCACTTTCAACGTCAGACGATAACTGTCATCCGACTCGCTACGCCGCACATAACCCTCAGCCTGCAGGGTCTCCAACAGCCTGCGCACGGTGGTGCGATGCAGCCCGCTCTGCTCAGCCAGTTGCGCGGTGCTGGCGCCGCCGTCGAAGCGGTTCAAGTCATTAATCAGTGCCAAACCTCGCATCAGGCCACGTACGGCTTTGTATTCGGTCTCGCTCATGGCTGGATCCTTTATCGTTGTAAATCAATCATGTGCACCCAGTGCACACTAACAAGGGTTGTCGTTGTCGACCAGCCCCGTGATTTCCATACTGGGCCCAATAAGAAATCCAAAAGCGCTGTACGGAGATGACCATGAGTTCTGCACCCACTCCTTCCTCATTGGACCTGACCACCGATGTCGCGATTATCGGCGCCGGCCCGGTTGGCCTGATGATCGCCAACTATCTGGGTCAATGTGGCGTGAACGTCACCGTGGTGGAAAAGCTCGAGAGACTGATCGACTATCCCCGCGCCATCGGTCTGGACGACGAAAGCCTGCGTACTTTTCAAGCAGTCGGATTGGCCGACAACGTGCTGCCGCACACCACGCCGTGGCACGCCATGCGGTTCCTGACGCCGAAGGGTCGCTGCTTTGCCGATATTCAGCCGAAAACCGACGAGTTCGGCTGGTCACGCCGCAACGCGTTCATTCAACCCTTGGCCGACCGTGTGTTGTTCGAAGGTCTGGCGCGCTTTGCCAACGTCAAGGTGTTATTCAGTCGCGAACTCGAAGGCTTCGAGCAAAGCGACAGTGGAGTGGCGCTCACCCTCAAAAATTCAGAGGGTCGTGGCGAACGCTTGCAGGCCAAGTACCTGATTGGCTGCGACGGCGGCAACAGCCTGGTGCGGCGCAGCCTGGACATCAGTTTCGAAGGCAAGACCGCACCCAATCAGTGGATCGTGGTCGACATTGCCAACGACCCGCTGGCCACGCCCCATGTTTATCTATGCTGTGACCCCGTGCGTCCTTACGTGTCCGCCGCCCTGCCCCATGGCGTGCGTCGATTTGAGTTCATGGTGATGCCCGGCGAAACAGAGGCAGAGCTGAGCAAGCCCGAGAACATGCGCAAGCTACTGGCCAAGGTGTTGCCGAACCCGGACCACATCGAGTTGATCCGCAGCCGCGTCTATACCCATAACGCTCGTCTGGCCGGTCGGTTCCGTCAGGGCCGGGTGCTGCTGGCAGGCGATGCTGCGCATATCATGCCGGTGTGGCAAGGCCAGGGGTACAACAGCGGCATGCGCGATGCCTCGAACCTGGCGTGGAAGCTGTCGCTGGTGATCAAGGGGCTGGCGGCCGACAGCCTGCTCGACAGCTACGAACAGGAGCGCCGCGACCACGCCAAGGCAATGATCAATCTTTCCGTGCTCGCCGGCCACGTGTTGGCCCCCCCGAAACGCTGGCAAGGCACCCTGCGCGATGGCGTGTCGTGGCTGCTCAACTACCTGCCGCCAGTCAAACGCTACTTCGTGGAAATGCGCTTCAAACCCATGCCGCAATACACCCGGGGCGCCTTGATCGTGCCGAGTGAAAGGGGCTCGCCGGTAGGCAAGATGTTCATTCAGCCGAAGGTGTTGACTGACGCCGGCACCACTGTGTTGCTGGATGAAGTGATCGGCGAAAACTTTGCAATTATCGCCTGGGGCTGCGATCCGACCTGGGGCCTGACGCCGGCGCAAATTAAGCAATGGAAAGCCCTGGGCACCCGCTTTATTCAAGTGTTGCCGGATGTGCAGCTCAGAGCACCGAGTGATGCCGGCCCCGACGTGATCCGCGTCGGAGACAGCACCGGTCGTCTCAAGGAATGGTTCGCTCGCGGCACTTCGTCCATCGCCCTGGTGCGTCCAGACCGCTTCCTCGCCGGCCTGGCCATCCCCCAAACCGTTGACCAAGCCTGCGATGAATTGGCCCGGGCGCTCAAAGTCCTGCCGCAACCGGTTGCGAAAGCTGTTGTCAGCAAGGTGGCTTGAGATGAATGCCTATCTGCATTGCTTGTCTCACACACCACTGGTGGGCTACGTAGACCCAGAGCCACACGTGCTGGCGGAGGTCGATGGCATGATCAGCGATGCCCGTGAACGCATCGCCCGCTTCGACCCGGAGTTGGTCGTGTTGTTTGGCCCCGACCACTACAACGGCTTTTTCTACGACATGATGCCGGCCTTCTGCATCGGCATGGCGGCCGACGCCATCGGCGACTTCGACACCGCCGCCGGTCCCCTGGACGTGCCCAAAGCGCTGGCTGAATCCTGCGCCCAGGCGGTGTTGGATGCCGGTATCGACGCCGCTGTGTCTTATCGCATGCAGGTCGACCATGCGTTCGCCCAACCGCTGGAACTATTGCTGGGTGGCTTACAAGGTTGCCCGGTGATCCCGGTGTTCATCAATTCGGTCGCCGTGCCCCTGCCCGGCTTCAAGCGTGCCCGTCTGCTTGGTGAATCGATTGGCCAGTGGGCGCAGTCGCTGAACAAACGCGTGCTGTTCCTGGCGTCCGGAGGGTTGTCCCATCAACCTCCGGTGCCGGAACTGGCCAAAGTCGATGCGCGCATGGCCGATCGGTTGATGGGCAGCGGTCGCCAATTGCCAGCTGATGAGCGACAGGCGCGCCAGGAACGAGTCATCCAGGCTGCCCGGGACTTCGTTGAAGACCAACGCAGTCTGCACCCGCTAAATCCGGTTTGGGACCAGCAGTTCCTCGACACCCTTGAACAGGGCCGCCTGAGCGACCTCGATGCGCTGGGCAATGACGAGCTGTCGGCATTGGCCGGCAAGTCCACACATGAAGTGAAAACCTGGGTCGCCGCCTTCGCCGCCCTTAATGCCTTCGGCCCGTATCAAACCGAAGGTCGCTATTACCGTCCTATTCCCGAGTGGATTGCAGGCTTCGCCGCCCTCGGCGCACAGCCGCTGAACAACCACCATTGAATTCAAGGAACACTGCCATGACAGCCACTGCATTTACCGAAGCTTCCACCAGCCGCTTTGCCCGTATCAAGGAAGGCGATCTGGACCTGCAACTGCACTACAACGACGTTGGCGAAGGTGCCGAAACCGTGGTCATGCTGCACGGCTCCGGCCCGGGCGCCAGCGGCTGGGCCAACTTCCATCGCAATATCGAGCCGCTGCTGAATGCCGGTTACCGCGTGATCCTGATGGATTGCCCAGGCTGGAGCAAAAGCGACACGATCGTCAGCGAAGGCTCGCGCTCGAACCTCAATGCGCAAGCGCTCAAGGGCCTGCTCGATGTGCTGGAACTGGACCGCGTACACCTCATCGGCAACTCGATGGGTGCCCACAGCACAGTCGCCTTCGCCCTGGAATATCCTGAGCGGATCGGCAAACTGATCCTGATGGGTGGCGGTACCGGCGGCCCAAGCGCGTTTGTTCCCCAGCCCACTGAAGGCATCAAGCTGATCGGCGCGCTGTACCGCGAGCCGACCATCGAGAACCTGAAGAAGATGATGAACGTCTTCGTTTTCGATGCCAGTGGCCTGACCGACGAAATGTTCCAGACCCGCCTGGACAATATTCTGGCGCGCCGCGATCACCTGGAAAACTTCGTCAAGAGCAGCACTCTCAACCCCAAGCAATTTCCGGATTTCAGCCACCGCCTGCACGAAATCACCGCCGACACCCTGATCGTCTGGGGCCGTGAGGACCGCTTCGTGCCGATGGACACCGGCTTGCGCTTGCTGGCCGGCTTGCCCAAAGCGCAACTGCACGTGTTCAACCGTTGCGGCCACTGGGCGCAGTGGGAACACGCCGAGAAGTTCAACCGCATGGTCCTGGACTTCCTGACCCATTGAACACCGAGGCCGACATGAACCTGACTCAAGACACACTGCGACAGCTCGCCGCTGACCTGCGCCAGGCCGAAGCCCACGGCGAAGCCATCGGGCCACTGCGCGAGCAGATCGGCGAAAAAAACGCCGAAGCCGCTTACAGCATTCAGCGCCTCAACGTCGACCACGGCGTGGCCAACGGCCGTCGCGTGGTCGGCCGCAAGATCGGCCTGACCAATCCAAAGGTGCAGGCGCAGTTGGGCGTCGACCAGCCAGACTTCGGCACCCTGTTCGCCGACATGTGTTACGGCGATAACGAAAGCGTGCCGGTGAGCCGCGTACTGCAACCGAAGATCGAGGCCGAAATCGCCTTGGTCCTCGAACGCGATCTACCCCGCGCGGACACTACATTTGCCGACGTAGTGGCGGCCACTGGCTGGGTGGTCCCGGCACTGGAAATCGTAGGCAGCCGCGTGCAGAACTGGAACATCCGCTTCGTCGATACCGTGGCGGACAACGCCTCCAGCGGCTGCTTCGTATTGGGGGGGCCGGCTCGACGCATCGACGGACTTGACCTGCGCCAAGCCAGCATGCGCATGACCCGCAATGGTGAAGAAGTCTCCAGCGGCAGCGGCGCCGAGTGCCTCGGGCATCCGCTCAACGCGGCCGTCTGGCTGGCCCGGACCATGGCTCGCCTCGGCGATCCGCTGCGGGCGGGCGACATCATTCTGACCGGCGCACTCGGGCCAATGGTGGCGGTGGCCGGTGGTGATCGTTTCGAAGCTGAAATTGAAGGCATCGGCAGAGTCGGTGTGGACTTCACGGTAGACAGTAGCGCCGAGTGATCGGCGACTTGCGTGCACATGAGGCAATAACAATGAATAAACTCAAAGTCGCCATCATCGGTTCCGGCAACATCGGCACCGACTTGATGATCAAGATCCTGCGTAACGCCAAGCATCTGGAAATGGCGGTGATGGTAGGCATCGACCCGGCCTCGGACGGCTTGGCCCGCGCCTCGCGCCTGGGCGTGGCGGTGACCCATGAAGGCGTTGAAGGCCTGACCCGTATGGACACCTTCAAGGACATCGACTTCGTGTTCGATGCCACCTCGGCCGGTGCCCACGTCAAGAATGACGCCTTCCTGCGCTCGATCAAACCTGGTATCCGCCTGATCGACCTGACCCCGGCAGCCATCGGCCCGTACTGCGTGCCTGTAGTGAATCTGGAGCAGAATCTGGATCAGCTCAACGTCAACATGGTCACCTGCGGTGGCCAGGCGACGATCCCGATGGTCGCGGCCGTATCGCGCGTGGCCAAGGTGCATTACGCCGAAATCGTCGCCTCGATCGCCAGCAAGTCCGCCGGCCCCGGCACCCGCGCCAACATCGACGAGTTCACCGAGACCACGTCTAAAGCCATCGAAGTGATCGGCGGCGCCGCCAAGGGCAAGGCGATCATCGTGATGAACCCAGCCGAGCCGCCGCTGATGATGCGCGACACGGTGTTTGTGCTGTCTGAAGCGGCCGACCAGGCGCTGGTCGAGGCGTCCATAGTGGAAATGGCTGCGGCGGTGCAAGCCTATGTGCCGGGCTATCGCCTCAAGCAGAAAGTGCAGTTCGACATCATCCCCGAAGACGCGCCGCTGCACATACCGGGCCTCGGCACCTTCTCCGGACTCAAGACCTCGGTGTTCCTCGAAGTCGAAGGCGCAGCCCATTACCTGCCGGCTTACGCCGGTAATCTCGACATCATGACCTCCGCTGCCTTGGCTACTGCCGAGCGCATGGCGCAGTCGATGCTCAACGCCTGAGGAGACCGACATGACCTTTAATCCCGACAAAAAAATCTACATCTCCGACGTGACCCTGCGCGATGGCAGCCACGCGGTTCGCCATCAGTACTCGCTGCAGAACGTGCAGGACATCGCCCGCGCTCTGGACAAGGCCAAGGTCGATTCGATCGAAGTTGCCCACGGTGATGGCCTGCAAGGTTCCAGCTTCAACTACGGCTTTGCCGCGCACACTGATCTGGAATGGATCGAAGCCGCCGCCGACGTGATCAGCCACGCCAAAATCACCACCTTGCTGCTGCCCGGCATCGGTACGGTTCATGACCTGAAAGCCGCGTACAACGCCGGTGCCCGGGTGGTACGCATCGCCACCCATTGCACCGAAGCGGATGTCTCGAAACAACACATCGAGTACGCCCGCGAGCTGGGCATGGACACCGTCGGCTTCCTGATGATGAGCCACATGATCCCGGCCGAACAGCTGGCGGACCAGGCCAAGTTGATGGAAAGCTACGGCGCGACCTGCGTGTACATGGCCGACTCCGGTGGTGCGATGAACATGCAGGACATTCGTGACCGTTTCCGCGCGTTCAAAGCCGTACTCAAGCCGGAAACCGAAACCGGCATGCACGCGCACCACAACCTGAGCCTGGGCGTGGCCAACTCGATCACCGCGGTCGAGGAAGGCTGCGACCGCATCGACGCCAGCCTTGCCGGCATGGGCGCCGGCGCCGGTAACGCACCGCTGGAAGTGTTCATCGCCGCCGCCGAACGCCTGGGCTGGAATCACGGCACCGACCTGTACACGCTGATGGATGCGGCGGACGACATCGTGCGCCCGCTACAGGATCGGCCAGTGCGGGTCGATCGCGAGACCCTGGCCCTCGGTTACGCCGGTGTCTATTCGAGCTTCCTGCGCCACGCCGAAATCGCTGCCGCGAAGTACGGCCTCAAGACCCTCGACATCCTCGTCGAATTGGGCAAGCGGCGGATGGTCGGTGGTCAGGAAGACATGATCGTCGACGTGGCGCTGGATCTGCTCAAACGCTGAACCGCGCATCACCCCCGGCTGGTCGCCCACGCAGCGGCCGGACGGGTTTGCTTTGCCCACTACAAAAATAAAACGGGTATTCCACATGACATCGCTAAACGTGATAACACCGTTACACATGGCGCGGACCATCGGTCTGTGTTTCCTCGTCGCCCTGATGGAAGGCCTGGACCTGCAAGCCTCGGGGATCGCTGCCCAAGGCATGGCGGCGGCTTTCCAACTGGATAAACTACACATGGGCTGGGTCTTCAGCGCCGGCATTTTCGGCTTGCTGCCCGGTGCCTTCCTGGGCGGCTTGCTGGCTGATCGTATCGGCCGTAAACGTGTATTGATGGCGTCGGTAGCCCTGTTCGGATTGTTCTCGCTGGTCACGGCCATGGCCTGGGACTTCAACAGCCTGCTGGTTGCCCGCTGCCTCACGGGCGTGGGCCTGGGCGCCGCGTTGCCCAACCTGATCGCCCTGAGCAGTGAAGTGGCAAGCCCGCGCCTGCGTGGCACCGCCGTGAGCCTGATGTATTGCGGCGTGCCGTTGGGTGCTGCACTCGCAGCTACCATTGGCATCGCCGATCTGGCCGGTGGCTGGCAAGTGGTGTTCTATGTCGGCGGAGTGGTGCCGCTGTTGATTGTGCCGCTGTTGGCACTTTATCTGCCCGAGTCGCCACAGTTTCTCCAGCGCGGCCAGAACGTCGCTCCAGCCGGCGTGGTCCGGGGCCTGTTTCGCGAGGGTGCGGCCCTGCCGACCGCGATGATCTGGGTCAGCTACTTCTTCACGCTAATGGTGGTCTACATCCTGATTAATTGGCTGCCCAGCCTGTTGATCGGCCAAGGCTTCAGCGGTACCCAGGCCAGCTGGGTGATGTTGGCGCTGCAATTTGGCGCAGCGACCGGCACCTTGCTGCTGGGCTGGGTCATGGACCGCTTGCCGGCCTGGGCGCTGTCGGCGCTGATCTATCTCGGCATTCTCGCTTCGCTGACCGCCCTGGGTCTGGCCAGTCAGCTGCAGAGCATGCTGGTGGCCGGGTTCGTTGCCGGCTTTTTCGCGACGGGCGGGCAATGCGTGCTGTATGCCCTGGCACCGCACTTCTATCGTCCGTCCGTGCGTGCGACAGGCGTCGGCTGCGCGGTCGCCATCGGCCGATTGGGCGCCATGAGCGGCCCGTTGGTGGCCGGCAAGATGCTCGCCTTGGGCACCGGCACCGCCGGGGTGATGCTGGCCTCGGCACCGGGGATTGTCATAGCGGCGCTGGCAATGTTTTACCTGTCAGTGCAGCGCAACGGCTCGCAAGCCGACTGACTTTCTACCCGTTACACCCCGCGTCGCGATGGGCGCGGGCTTACTCCAACAACAATAAAAGTGAACACTGCCATGCTCAGGAATTCTCTTGGGGCGCTCAGCGCCTGCGCCTGCGTTTTATCCCTTGGTCAGGCTTGCGCCAGCGGTTTTGTCGACGACAGCCACGCCGATCTGGTGATGCGCAACTATTACTTTGACCGCAACTACGTGAATGCCACGCCTCAGGCCGCCGCCCGCGAATGGGCGCAGGGCTTCATTCTCAATGTGCGTTCCGGTTTTACCGAAGGGCCGGTGGGGTTCGGCCTTGATGCTCAAGGTTTGCTGGGTGTGCGCCTGGATTCCTCACGCGCTCGCGCCGGTACCGGCCTGCTACCGTATAGCGCCACCACCCGTGAGCCGGCCGATGAATATTCGGAGCTGGGCCTGACGGCCAAAGTCAGGGCGTCGAAAAGCGAGCTGCAATTGGGCACCATCAGCACGTTCCTGCCGATCGCTTTCGCCAGCCCTACTCGCCTGCTGCCACAGACGTTTCGCGGCGCGTACCTCAAGTCCCAGGAAATCGACAAGCTGACCCTGCACGGCGGCTGGCTCGACCGCATCAACCTACGCGACTCCACCGACTACCAGAAAATGTCGGTGGCCTCGCCCAACGGGCGCTTCAACGGTGCGGCTGAGTCCGACCGCTTTTCCTTCCTCGGAGGCGACTACGCCTGGTCACCGCAACTGACGCTGAAGTACTACCACGCAGAACTCGCGGACCTGTACCGCAAGGACTTCTATGGCGTTGTCGACAATCGGCCGATGGGCCCCGGCAGCCTGAAAAGCGACTTGCGCCTGTTTATCACGGGTGAAGACGGCGCGGCCAAAGCAGGCACAGTGGACAACCGCAACGCCGCCCTGATGCTGACGTACAGCCTGGGAGCCCACAAATTCGGCGCCGGCTACATGCAACTGAGCGGCAAGACAGGCATGCCGTACCTGTTCGGCACCGAGCCGTTGGTGATCACCGAGGGTTCCCTGAGCTCCGACTTTCTGAATCCCAAGGAGCGCAGCTGGCAGCTGCGCTATGACTACAACTTTGTCGCCCTGGGTCTGCCCGGACTCAATGGCGTGCTGCGCTACGTCAGCGGCGATAATATCGAGTTGCCCAAGTTGGGCGGCAGCAACCTGAAAGAAAGCGAAAAGGACATCGAACTGAACTATGTGCTTCAGGGCACGCCTCTCAAAGGCCTGGCCCTGCGGGTGCGCAACGCCTGGTACCGCAACGACTTCAGCCCCCAGGCCAGCCATCGGGATGACAATGAGCTGCGGGTGAATGTCGATTACACATGGAAATTATGGTGAGTTCCGGCCGGTTCCCCGGTGAGGCGCCAATACTTGCATCACGAAGATGTGCGTACCCCGTCATTGGATCAAGCCGGCTCCATAGGCCAAATTCCTGGTTTGCAGGTAGCGCCCAGCGCTTGCTACGGGCCGATTTCGGCCCGTTGTGACCGATTTTCATGTTCCTAGAGCCCTGCTTTAGATCCAAAGCGGTTATTGAAACCGAGTCAGTTTATAGTGCTAACTGGCAACAGGATTACTGCAGGTCGTCAACGCTGATTAAGCCAAGCGGCAGCCGATAGAGCAGAGGACCGCCAATTGTCGGACCAACAACAGGTGTTTCTAGCGAATAATTTCAGATTGTAAAATTTATTTTATTTACATCTGAAGTTACAGTTGATAGCGCCTCCACACGACTAATAAAATTCAAAAAGTGAGGCGTGTACATATGTGCATCCAAATCGTCTTGACTTCTCCACACCTCGTGAATCACGAAAGATCTCTCTTCAAATGTTTCACGATACAAACTATATTCCATGCAGCCGGCTTCCAATTTTGTCGCACAAACAAGTTCATGTAATGCACTTAGTAAACCGGGGGCTTCTTTTTCGCTAACAGCCAACTTGGCAATAACATAAGCAGGGGGAGCTGAAACAATATCGCTACTTTTCATAATATCCTGACGTCCGCTCTTAAAATAATTAATCAGTTCGCTCGATGATGACTTTTCCTATTGCATTGCCTGATTCCATGCGAGCGTGAGCAGCTCGCACGCCATCTACGGTAAAGTCAAATCTGCTATCTATCAATGTCTTGATCTGGCCGCGATCCACTAGTGATGCTAAGCGCTCTAGAATGTTACCGTGATGGGCACGCCCGACATTGTGAATAATTGATACAGCCATAAATACAACGTCTAATCTCAATGCTTTGAAGTGCATATCCGTAAGATCGTAGGTGTCGTAACCAATAGTCGAAATCACATGGCCTTTCAGCTTTGCAACGCGCAAGGAATGTTGAAGAACTTGCCCGCCTAATGTGTCAAATACAACATCAAACCCATCACCATTGGTAATGCGTTGACGATAATCATCAGGAGACTCATCCTTGTAGAAAATAATTTCGTCTGCTCCCAGCCTGCGGGCAATTTCCGCTTTCTCCTGGTTGGAAACAGTTGTCGAAACACGAGCACCTAAAACCTTTGCCAACTGTATGCCGATGTGCGCTACACCACCAGTTCCACCATGAACCAGTACGTTATCGTCGGGCTGGATCGCGGCTTTGTCTACAAGTGCCTCCCACGCCGTAATCGCAACCAATGGCAGACTTGCGGCCTCACCAAAAGAAAGAACTTTCGGTTTGAGAGCGAGCATTTGGGCATCAGCCTCCATCTGCTCTGCGAGTGCGCCGGGGATACCCACAATACCTCCGAAACAGCCGTACACCTCGTCGCCGACTTTAAAGCGAGTTACGCCAACCCCGACCGAACTGACGACTCCGGCCACGTCGATATGAAGGATGGCTGGGAATTTCAGCCCGGCAGTGCCTTCGCTGCCCTTGCGAATCTTGGTATCGACCGGATTCACACTTGTGGCACGAACATCGATAAGCACGTGCCCTGGTCGAACCCCCGGAGTCTCAACATCTATTTCTGTGAAGACCTCTGTGCCGCCATGAGCGTAGATCGCAATAGCTTTCATTGAATGTTTCCAGTGCAAGGAGAAAGGCCAAACTAGCACCGTTTGCCGGTTGTGAATATGCTATAGTTCTTGATTGTTTCGGTCCTGTTGGTTGCGAATCTTATGATTGATTCCGTTGATGAACTACGCTTATTCATTGCCGTTTATGAGTCTGGATCCTTACGCGGCGCCTCTGAACATTTACGATTGACTCCAGCGGGCGCCAGCAAACGTCTCCTTACACTGGAAAATCGTCTGGGTCGGCGCTTGTTTAACAGGACCACTCGCAAGCTAAGTCCGACGACGGACGGTGAAATCTTGTATCGTTATGCCCAGAAGATATTGATATCGGTGAATGATGCAGAAAAGTTATTTCTTAATCGCACTGAGCTGGAGGGGCATCTAAGAATTACTGCGTCGGCAACATTTGTACAAAGCTATTTATCGCCGGTTGTGAGTGAATTTCTTCGGGCCTACCCCAAGGTCATAATGGACATTATCCCGACGGATCAAGTGATGGATCTGGCAAAAAGTGGAATTAACCTTGCGATACGACATGGATTTCTTGCTGACTCAAATTTGATTGCGCGCAAAATTTCCTCTTCTCGGCGTTTGATATGCGCCTCTCCCGAATACTGGGGAAATCATGGCTTTCCGGAAAAACCAAATGACCTCATTTCATTGGATGGAGTTATTGTTGGGAAGGACTCGAGCTGGACGGTTACGAAGGGAGATACACATCATCTCGTTAAACTAAAGAATCGTTTTTCTTCTAGTCTTGGAGAAGTCGTGCGTCAAATGGCAATCGCCGGCCATGGCGTTGCACTACTTATGGATTGGCATGTGCGCGAAGATTTAGAGAGAGGAACTCTTGTAGAGGCTCTTCCAGATTGGATAGTTGAGCCTCCTGTCGGTATCTACGCTGTCTATCCGTCAAGGGAAAATGTATCTCCAGTAGTAGAAGTCTTTATAGATCATCTTCAGAAATGGATCAAAGGGCACCCACTGTAAAATTTTTCTTCTTCGACCTGCGCGCTAACTTCTCTGCGTCGAGTAAGAAGAACTATAAGGGACGTGTCTATGTGTATTGCTCTAGCCAAAAGCAGACGTCCATGAATGACCGCTTCCGACCCAGGCTGTGTGAAAACTCCCGCAGTTGTCTAATCTTCTGATCGTCTAGATCATAGCGGGGGCGATCATGAAACGATTTATTGAAGGTGAGACTCGGACGCTAGTCACCTTGCTGCCGGAGTGTCTGGACGATTACGTATCCGAAGAAAATCCAGTGCGCGTGGTCGATGTTTTCGTCGATGAACTCGACCTGGGCGTACTTGGTTTTGAGAGCTCTTCCTCACAGGCCCAGATGCACGCTCAATGGCCAAGAGCGGCCGAGGCACCGAAACGGTTGGTTACAACGTACAAACGCTGTCGACGACAAACACCATCTGATCATTGCCCATGAGGTGAGCAACGTTGGTAATGATCGTGGGCAACTGAGCAATATGGCGAACCCACGTCAAAAGCAGCCTTTCGGCCACTGCTTCCCCACCCTATCGTTCTCCCCACTCGCAAGGAGCACTTCGTTCCCGCTTCCTTGCAAATCGAGGAGCGATAATGATCGATGTCTAATCATAGGGGGTGGCAACGCTGCCTTGTGCGCCGCTCTGATGGCGCGAGAAGCGGGCGCCAGTGTGATGCTGCTGGAAGCCTCTCCGAAAATCTGGCGCGGTGGCAACTCCCAACACACCCGACCACCACGTTCTACCTGATTACGGTCTACACCCCGACGTTTGGCAGGACAGTACTGAACCTGAGCACCACTGACAGCCTGGTGGTCACACTGCTGGTCGGCATCAGCAACTTTATCTGGCTGCCTATCGGCGGCGCCCTTTCCGACCGCATTGGCCGCCGACCACTGTTGCTGGCGATATCGTTGCTGTGCATCTTCACCGCCTATCCCGCCATGCACTGGCTGGCAGAGGCGGCGAGTTTCGAACGACTGCTCGCTGTCCTGCTGTACTTCTCATTCTTCTTTGGCATTTACAACGGCGCCATGGTCGCGGCACTGACCGAAGTCATGCCACAGAACGTGCGGGTAGTCGGATTCTCACTGGCCTTCAGTTTGGCCACCGCAGTGTTTGGCGGTTTTACTCCGGCAATTTCGACACTGCTCGTCCAGGCCACCGGCGACAAGGCATCACCTGCCTACTGGCTGATGTTCGCGGCGGTGTGCGGGTTCACGGCGACGACGATTCTGTATCGTCGGCAAAAAACGTTGGCAGTTAGAACCGTTTAGTTCCTTGATCGCCGATCGCTCACCACGGGTCGATCAGCGTCGGGAACCGAATCAGATTGGCGTAAGGTCGATTACAGTCTTTCGTCGGATGACATCAACGTCATCCGACATTCTGAATTACTTCAACGCAGCTACCACGGCATCAAAAAACACCATTGGGTCGATCGGCTCTTTATCAACCGGCTTGGGCTGGGCACCGAAGGTGACAATTACCACGTTATTGGCGGGGTTGATGTAGATGTTCTGGCCTTGGATACCGACCGCGGAATAGGCGCCGTCTTTCACCGACGGCTCGGTCCATGCCGTCCACCACATGTAGCCGTAGTCCAGGGATTTGCCGCCTTTGAGGGTGGTCGGCAGCGTCGCCTCCTTGACCCAACCCTCGGGTAGAATCGACGCTCCATCGATCTTGCCGCCGCTCATGAAAAACAGCCCGAAGCGTCCATAATCGCGCAGCGTGGCGCTGATACCGCTGCCACCGATTTCCACGCCGTCAGGTGAATCGAGCCACCACCGGGCATCACTCTCCATACCGAACGGCTGCCAGATCTTCTTCGACAGATAATCGGCCAGCGGCATCTTCACAGCGCCACGAACGATCTCTCCGAGTACCTGCGTTTCGCCAGTGCTGTAATTGTTGGTCGTGCCGGGCTCAGCCGCTCGCGGCAAACTTGCCATCAACGCCATGGCCGAACCCGGTTTTTGCGATATTTGCGCTTTGAGTAGCGCACGACGGTCAGACGCTGGGTCGGTGTAGGTCTCGTTCCACTTCACCCCCGACGACATCATCAGCACGTTGCGCACGGTTACGCCATCGTAGGCGCTGCCCTTTAGTTCTGGAACGTAATCCACCACTTGCGCATCGAGGCCCTTGATAAGGCCGTCTTTGATCGCTGCAGCCGCCAGCGTAGAGGTAATGGATTTGGCCATCGACATCGACATCCAGCGCGTTTTCTCGGTGTTGCCACGCTGATAGGTCTCGAACACGACCTTGCCGTCCTTGAGCACCAGCATCGCCGTAATGCTGTCCAGTGCGACGAAGTCATACAGGTCGTACTTTTTGTCCCCTACAGTAAAGCGCACGTCGGGCAACTGTTTTTCCGATTTCGCCAGCGCATACGGGTGGTCGCCGGCCTTGATCCTGTGGGTAGGGAACAGCCGGTCGATGTTGCGGTAGGTACTGACCGCAAGATCGGGGAGCATGGCGCCGTCATAGATCTGCTCGACGGTGCCAATCGGCTCCTGGGAGTGGGGATAGTCGTCAGCCCATGCGCCCGAGGTGATACCCGCAGAGAGCAGACCCAGCGAGAGAAGCAGCGCCCGACCAGGCGCAGCCGGACGAAAAATAACGGATGAGTGCATAACCTATCCTTTTTTGTTTTTGCCGTTCACGAACATTGGGACACGCACGCGCTTGAACCATAGCCTACTCATTGGGATTGCGCCGCATGGGCAGCGCTGATGGAATGGCGGATATGTTTCACGTTTATGTCTTTGCGCTCAATCGGCCACCCGCGCTCCAACCACAGATGCCCGGTAGAGCTCTCGATACGCCGCCGCCAGTTGCTCCAGATTGAAAGCCAGATTACGTCCACTGGGGTTCGGCAGAATCCACACTGCCGCGCCAGCAAACGTCTCCGCCTGAAGCCCCCATTGCAGCTGTTTTCGCCCGGACAATCCGGCGTATGCAGCTTTGCCAAGAAACGCCACGTAGCGAGGCGCACAGCGGGCGATCTTCTGCTTGAACCCGACAGCTACAGCGCTGAATTCATCAGCCGACAACTGATCCGCCCGCGCCGTCGGCCGCTCGACGACGGCGGTCAATCCGCAGCCGTATTGCAGAAGCGAGTGGTCGTCTACCGCGCACACTACATGCGGGGTGAACCCGGCCAGATGCAATGTGCGCCAAAAGCGATTGCCCCGCCCTGCGAAGTGATGCCCCTGGGCGGCGGCCAACAGTCCGGGATTGATGCCGCAAAAAACCACTGACAGTTTTTCGGCCAGAATGTCCTCAAGCCCCTCTCCCACCTGACACCTCTCAGCCGCAGATGACGCGAACGGCATTACGAGCCTGCGCGCTCAGTTCCTCGCGGGATTTGCCGGCGCGGGCGCGGATCGAAATGCTGTGCAGCAACGACGACGCCAGTACCGCCAGGGATTCGGCGTCGACATCGCCTGGCAACTCGCCGGAGGCGACGGCCTTGCGCAACCGCGCTTCCAGATCAGCATCCAGTTGACTGAGTCGCAGTGACAGCACTTCGCGGATTTGCAGATCCTCGACCGCTTCAGTGGTCGCCGTGCCAATCGCAAAACAGCCACGAGGCTGGCCGTCACCCGAGAAGTAAATCGCCAGTTGCCCCTCATAGAAGTCTATCAGCGCTTGCGCAAGCGTCAGGTCGCTGTTGTTCAGCGCGGCCTGCATCGTGGCATGGGCAGTTTCCCAATATTGGTCGAGCGCCTTTATATACAGCGCGTGTTTATCGCCGAACGCGGCATAGAGGCTCGGCCGGTTCATTCCGGCGGCGCTGGCGATGCTATCCAGCGAAGCCGCCGAATAGCCGGTGTTCCAGAACACACCTAGCGCCTGGTTCAGCGCGGTCTGCGGATCGTAGGCGCGGGGACGGCCGCGGCCTTTTCCTACCGTCGGTTTATTTTGTGCCATGTCGTACAAATTCCTTGCAGGAAGGGTTAGTCACCCATATTCTTACACCATCGCACAAAATTGAGGAAACACAAATTCCTTGATTCGCAGTTTGTTGTAGCGGAGCTCGAACCGGGTCTGGCGACGACGAAAACAGCGGCAACGGAGCCACCCTCCCCCCGCCGCGCACGGGCTTGATTACTCACGGCAATGATGATGTCGGGGCCGCTGGCGATTGCGCACAGGTCGGCCCGATTTCCCGGTTACAGGTGGATTCGATCATGACTAAGCAATTCGATCTCTCGGCAACAAACGCCCAACAACATCCAGGTCCTGACCTGGGTGGCACCTCGCCAAAAAAGCAGTTCAAGGAGAAGCTTCGGCCGCTGCTCATGGCCGGCCTCCCGGCGCTGTTTGCAGCGCTGGGCTGCAACTATTACCTGGCCAACGAGCCCTTCGTTTCCACCGATAACGCCTACGCCCGGGTCGCAAAAGCCTCGATCAATGCGCGGATTTCCGGGCAAGTGGTCGAGATCGCGGTGGAAGATAACCAATCGGTGCACAAGGGCCAGGTGCTGTTTCTCATCGATCCGGCGCCGTTGCAGATCGCCGTCGACCGCGCCGAAGCCCAACTGGGTAACGCCCGGCTGCGCATTGACAGCCTCAAGGCCAGCTATCGCCAGCAACAGGCCGAACTGCAATCGGCCAGGGCGTCGGAGGATTACGACCAGAAAGAGTTCGTCCGCAAAAAAGCCCTGGTAGCCGCCGACTTCGTCTCACGAGCGGTATACGAACGGGCAGAAACCGACCTTAAAGTCTCGCACCAACGCATCGCCTCGATTGAACAACAAATCGCCAGCACGGTGGTCGCGCTGAACGGCAACGCGAACATCGCTATCGACAGCCACCCGACCGTTCGCGAGGCCAAGGCGCAGCTCGATGAGGCGCGACTGTACCTGTCCTACGCCACCGTGACCGCACCGGACGACGGAATCGTTGCCAAGGTCGACGATCTGCAAGTCGGCAACTACCTCAACAGCGGCGCGCCCGCGTTCGCATTGATTTCCAACCGCGAGATCTGGGTCGAAGCCAACTTCCGCGAGACGCAAGTCACGCACATGCGCCCCGGGCAGGCCGCGACCATTTCGATCGATACCTATCCGGATCGCCAGTTCAAGGCCCACGTTACCAGCATGAGCCCGGGCGCAGGTTCCGACTTTGCTCTGCTGCCGCCGGAGAACGCTACTGGTAACTGGGTGAAAGTAGTGCAACGGGTGCCGGTACGGTTGGAGCTGGATGAGCTTGATCCGAGCCTGCCGCTGTTTTCCGGTACCAGCGCCACGGTCCGGGTCGACACCGGGCACCGTACGCCATGGTGGCATCCCCTCAAGTCGTTGCTGAGCGCAGGTGACTTCTGATGAATACCACCACTTCGGCGGCAGCCGACGCCCGCGCCCTGCGCTTCGTCGCCCTGCTTGCGACCTACCTGCAGTCGGCCAACCTGCCGCTGCCCAACGCGGCACTGCGCCTGATTCAGGGCAGCCTGTCGATGACCGACGACCAGGCCGGGTGGATCTTCACCGCGTACCTTGCCGCTAGCGCCATCACCACGCCGGTCGCTCAATGGCTGGCCGGGCGCTTTGGTTTGAAGCTTGTCTATCAGACTGCGCTCGCCGCGTTCGCCACGGGCCTGTGGCTCGTTACCCTGGCCGACACGCCGCTGACGTTCATCGCCGCGCGCATCCTGCAAGGCCTCGCCGCCGGCGTGCTGGCGCCGTTGTCGATGGCTATTGCCATGGAGACGCTGCCCGCCGCACGCCACCAGGGCTTCGGCCCGAAATGGACGGCGCTGGTATTGTTCGGCATCGTCAGCGGTCCGAGCATCGGCGGTGTGATCTGCGAGTACTTCGACTGGCGACCGATGTTTTACCTGAGCCTGCCACTGACCGCTTACATCTTCATGGTCGTAACACTGTTGCTCTCCGAGAAGAAAGCCGCACAGCGTCCTGCATTCGATTTCTTCGGCTTTGCCAGCTTCACCCTCGGCATGATCGGGCTGCAAATGCTCCTCGACCGTGGCGAACGGCTGGACTGGTTCGACTCGCCGGAGATCTGGATCGAAGCGCTGGCCAGCGCGCTCGGGCTGTACCTGTTCGTGGTGCATGTGCTGACGCGCCAGGTGCATTTCCTCAGCAAGGGGTTGTTCGCCGACCGCAACTTCCTGTGCTCAACAGCAATCTTCTTCGCCCTCGGTTTCGTGTTGCTGTCGACCATGGCGCTGACCTCACCGATGCTCGATGAAATCCTCGGTTACCCGCCAGACACCACAGGGTTCCTGACCATACCGCGCGGCATTGGCCTGGTCGGCGCTTTCCTGCTGATGGGCCGGGCGCCGACGCGGATCGATCCCCGGTTGTTTGTTGTCCTCGGCATCGCGCTCGTGGTGTACGCCAACTGGCTGATGCTCGGCTACTCGCCACTGATGGACTGGACGCCCGTGGCCGTCAGCGGATTCGTCCAGGGCGCCGGACTCGGCATGTTGATGCCGGCCCTGAGCAAAGTCGCCTTCAGCACCCTCGAACCGCAGCTGCGCCCGGAAGCCACCGGTTTCTTCAACCTGATGCGCGTCTACGGCAGCACGCTTGGCGTGGCGGTGGTGCAGATCTACTTCTTCAACAACACCCAGTCCATGCACTCGGCGCTGGCCAGCCAGCTGACGCCCTATCGCCATTCGCTGCCGACGTCCCCGCCAGCGCTCGAGGGCTTGAACCATCTGATCACCCATCAAGCGGCGTTTATCGCGGTCATGGGCCAATTCAAGATTCTGCTAGTGGCGATGCTGGTGGTCAGTCCACTGGTGCTGTTCCTGCGCAAGCCCGTTGCGGCCAACTAATGTTAGTGGAGTCTGGAACATGAAATCTTTTACGCGCTTCATCTCGCGGCAATCGTTGCCGACGAAAATCACCCTGTTGGCGGCGCTGGTCATGTTGTCGGCCTGTACTGTCGGGCCGGACTTTCAGCGACCCGATGTCAGTCAATCGCAACACTACGACCAGCAGGCCGAGCAGACACAGGGCGCGCCGGGGGCTCAGCACTTCGACATGGGCCAACGCCTCAACGGTGACTGGTGGTCGGCGTTTCACTCGCCGAAGCTCGATCAAGTGGTGCGTCGCGCCATCGCTGGCAACCTCGAACTGGTCGCTGCCGACGCCACCATTCGCCAAGCCGCGTCCTCGGTGGCAGCCGCTGAAGGCGCGCTGTATCCGCAAGTGGATTTCGCCGGCCAGGCCGGACGCCAACGCACGCACAACGGGCCGGAACCCGTGGTGGAAAATTTCTACGCAATCGGTCCACGAGTCGCGTTTGATCTGGATGCGTTTGGTGGCAACAAACGGCGGGTCGAACAGCAGCAAGCACTGACCACTCTGCAAACCCATCGCTACGAAGCCGCGTACCTGACGCTGACCGGAGACGTCGCCAGTCAGGCATTGCTGCTCGCCTCGGCCAACGCGCAGATCCAGGCCGTGGAAACCCTGCTGGCCAACGACACGAAGAATCTCGACCTGATCCGCCGCGCCCATCAGAGCGGCAGCACCAACCAGATCGACGTATCGCTTGCCGAAACCCGCCTCGCCCAGGATCGCACCCTGCTGCCGCCCCTCGCCCAGCAGCGCGATGCCGCACGTCATGCGTTGTCGATTCTGGCCGGCGCAGGTCCGGCGGACTGGATTGCCCCCGACTTCAGCCTCGATGACTTCAACTTGCCGCAGAGCATCCCGGTCAGTCTGCCGTCGGAGATGGCCCACAGCCGGCCGGATGTGCTGCAAGCCGAGTCGGAACTGCACATCGCCAGCGCCGCCGTGGGTGTCGCCACCGCCAATCTGTACCCGCATGTCGAGCTGTCCGCCTCGCTGGCGCAAGCGGCATCCGGCAACGGGGGCGCCGCACTGTGGGGATTCGCCGCGGGGCTGACCGCGCCGATCTTCAATGGTGGCACGCTCAAAGCTGAACGTCAGGCGGCCGTCGAAGGCTACAACGCGGCACTCGCCCGCTATCAACAGACGCTGATTCAGTCGTTCGGTCAGGTCGCGGACACCTTGCAGGCGATCAACCACGGCGCGGAGCGGAGCCAGGTCCAGGACGACGCCTTGCGCGCCGCCGATAGCAGTTTGCGGCTCAACCAACAAGCTTACGTGCAGGGAGAAAACAGCGTGCTGCAGGTGCTCGAAGCCGAGCGCGCCTACCAGCAGGCGCTGCTCGGCCAGATCCAGGCCCGGACCGCGCGCTACCTCGACAGCGTGCACCTGTTCGTCGCGCTCGGCGGCCACTCGGTTGGCGTGTTCAAGCAACAAGTCGCCGCCCACGCCGCTGCGAAATCCCTCGCTCAACAACCGCTGTAACGACGGAGAAACGTCATGACCTACGAAGCCTTTAACGATGTACTACGCGACACCCGTTTACCGCTGAACAATGGCGCTGGCGCGATGCCGGCGGTGGGATTCGGCACGCTGTTCCGCGACCTGAGCACCACCACCGAAGCGGTCAAATGCGCCCTGGAAGTGGGCTTTCGCCACTTCGACTGCGCCGAGCGCTATCGCAATGAAGAACAGGTCGGCGTGGCCTTTCAGCAGGTGTTCGCCGCCGGTCTGATCCGACGCGAAGACGTGTTCGTCACCACTAAACTGTGGAACACCAACCACCGTCCGGAGCGAGTCAAAGCAGCACTCGAAGCGAGCTGCCGGCGTTTGCAGGTCGACTACATCGATTGCTACCTGATTCACACGCCGTTCGCTTTCCAGGCGGGTGACGACCAGGACCCGCGCGACGTGTACGGTCATGTGATTTACGACGGCGAGGTCAAGTTGATCGATACCTGGCGCGCCCTGGAGAACCTGGTGGATGAGGGTCGCTGCAAATCCATCGGCCTCTCGGACATCACCCTCGACGCTCTCAAGGAAATCGCCGCCGCCGCACGGATCAAGCCGGCCGTGGTGCAGATCGAATCGCACCCGTACTTGCCTGAATGGGAGCTGCTGGAGTTCTGCAAACAGCACGGCATACTCGTCCTCGCCTTCGCCCCGTTGGGCCATGGCATGCAGCCGAATGTGCTGGAGGACTCGGTGATCACCGGCATCGCCAAGCGCGTGCAGAAGACCCCGGCACAAGTGCTGCTTGCCTGGGCTGTGCAGCGCGGTACCGCGTTTCTCACCACTTCGGCGACGCCAGGGCACATTCAGGAGAACTTCGACATCAGCACCCTGCCGCAGCGCGCCATGCGGGAGATCAAGGACGAGATCACCACGCGGATTCGTTTCAACTCCGTGGTGGAGACAGGGGTGCCGGGGTTTATTCCACGCAAGAAGTGACACACGATAGATAGACGGCCTCCGAGCGAGGCCATCTATCTATTTTTCCAGTGAATTTGCGGGAGCACCCCGATGGACGTCTTCCAGAGCATGCGCTTCTTCGTCTGCGTCGCCCAAAGCGGCAGCTTCACCGCCGCTGCGCAATTGCTGGATACCACCACGACCAACGTCTCGAAAACCATCACCGCCCTCGAAACCCGGCTGCACACGCGCCTGATCAACCGAACCACTCGACGTCTGGCCCTCACGGAGGCCGGCATGCGCTACCTGAAACGTTGCGAAAAGATCATTGACGACGTGCGCGACGCCGACGACGAAGCTGGCACCGCGCAAACCCTTCCCGTCGGCCGCCTGAAAATCCACACCATGTCGGCTATCGGCAACCATTACTTGATCGACGCCATCGCCAGATACCGCGAGATCCACCCCACCGTGATGTTCGACCTGACCCTGATAAATCGCGTCCCCGACCTGCTCGAGGAAGGCTACGACATGTCCATCGTCCTGGCCCGCGACCTGCCCGATTCCGGCTTCGTTGCACAACGGCTGGGTACCACCTACAGCGTGCTGTGCGCCTCGCCGGCCTACCTGAAAAAACGCGGAACCCCCGACTCCCCCGCCACACTCGGCGAACACGATTGCCTGCGCATCGTCAACACAGTGATGCCGGAGGAAAACTGGACATTCGAAGGGCCCGAAGGCATGGAAACCATCAACATTCCGGTGTCGCCCTTGCACATCAACACCGCTGACGGCATGACCATCGCGATCAACAAAGGCATGGGAATTGGCATACAACCGATTGCATCGGCCGTGGACGGCTTGAGGGCGGGAACGCTGGTGCGGGTCTTGCCGAAATATCGGATGGAAGAGTTGAACCTGTTCGCGATCTACCCGTCGCGCAAGTTCGTCGATGCGAAAATCAAAACCTGGGTGGAATTTCTCAAGCAGTCGATACCAGAGCGACTGGCATCGGATGAACACATCATCGGACCAGGAAACTGAGCGTAGCGGCATGGAGTGTCGACCCTCCAACGCCAGCACCGGACTCAACTTGAGCAGCCGGTCCCCATCACTTGATACTGCAAAACATGGCGCTCGCCGTAAGAGTCCTCATAAGTCATCCGAACCGGCACCGGGGCACACTCGTTGGCTGGTTCGCTGATGGAGATGACGTGCTCGATGTCCAGTTTGGTTGCGTAGTCGTAGGTCTCGATTGGGATGGTTTTGGACTCGGCGTTGTCCGCCGCATAGGCGTGTGCACCGAAGGTGCCGAAAAGTATGAGCAGGGCTGTTTTCTTGAAGGTCATGATGTTCACCGCCTCGTTGAGGAAGCCGCGAAGCGTAATTGCTGGCGGCTTGGGGGCGATGTTAGGTCTGTCTCTTATACACATCT